>NZ_CP063070.1:3081894-3422841 GCF_047305825.1 Citricoccus nitrophenolicus
CGGAACTGCTTCACGGCGTCCTGGGAGTTCTTGGCCATGAACGCCTGGCCGCCGAGGCCCACATAGGCCTGGTGGGCCTTGCCGTGGCCGTAGTACTCGTAGCGCTGGCGGTAGAGCTGCACCATCTGGATGATGTGCTCCTTGTTCCAGAAGATGTTGTTGTGGAAGAACCCGTCACCGTAGTAGGCGGCCTGCTCGGCGATCTCGGCGGAGCGGATGGAGCCGTGCCACACGAACGGTGGGACATTGTCCAGCGGCTGCGGGGTCAGGGTGAAGTCCTGCAGCGGGGTGCGGAAACGGCCCTGCCAGTCGATGTTCTGCTCGTGCCACAGGCGGTAGAGCAGGTGGTAGTTCTCCACGGCCAGTGGGATGCCCTGGCGGATGTCCTTGCCGAACCAGGGGTACACGGGGCCGGTGTTGCCGCGGCCCATGGTCAGGTCCACCCGGCCGTCAGCCAGGTGCTGCAGGTAGGAGTAGTCCTCGGCCAGGCGCACCGGGTCCATGGTGGTGATCAGGGTGGTGGCGGTGGAGAGGGTGAGCTTCTCGGTCTGCGCGGCCAGGAAGGCCAGCAGCGTGGGCGGGTTGCCGGGGGCCACGAAGGGCGGGTTGTGGTGCTGACCGGTGGCGAAGACCTCGAAGCCTGTCTGCTCGGCGCGCTGGGCGATCTTGACGGTGTCCTTGATGCGTTGGTGCTCGGTGGGGGTGGTGCCGTTGGTGGGGTCGGTGGTGACGTCCCCGATGGTGAAGATGCCGAACTGCATGGTCTGCTCCTGCTCTGCCGTGGTGGTGGCCTTGATGAAAGTATTGCAAATTTGAATCATCCAGTCCAACGGCGGGGTGCCGTGGAGTATTCCCGGGCCCGACGGCGGCCGCGCGCCCTCCTGGACCGTGCCCCCGGCGCGGGGGAGACTGGGCGCATGACCGCACCGAACCACGAGCCCGCCGGCGGGCATCACCGGCCGTCGTCCCTGTCCGGCCAGAACCTGCTGGTGATGCAGCAGGTCACCGGCTTCCTCTCCAATGACTTCGCCATCGAGGACGAGCACGGCCAGGTCCTCGCGCAGGGGCGTACCCTCGGCTCAGCGGCCTCCCGGTTCTTCGGTGGCAGCCGCCGGCTGGAGATCCTGGGCCTGGACGGGACGGTGCTCTTCGAGGTGCAGGATCCCAGGACCTTCGGGCGGGACCGCTATCGGGTCACCGGCCCGGCGGGGGAGCCCATCGCCGAGATCGTGCAGCGGATCGCCTTCTTCCGCACCTCGGTGCAGATCTCCGTGGTGGACGGCACTGTGCTGCGTCTGGACGGATCCCTCTCCGGATTCAGTTTCAGCCTCATGGCCGGGGACTCCGCGGTGGCCACCGTGGACCGGCAGTGGGCGGGGCTGGGCAAGGCGCTGATGGGCCGCAGCCGCTACGCGGTGTCCCTGGACCCGGCCATGCCCGAGGTGGTGCGCCATGCCGTGATCGGCAGCGTGATCGCCTTGGATCTGATCCGGGACAAGGCGGAGCGCAACAACTAGGCTGGGTGCCAGGTCCGCCGGCGGGCCGGCCGGCGTCCCCCTCTCCGGGAAGGACAGCTCGATGGCACGCAATGTCTCACAGAAACTCGTCGATGCCCATCTGGTCGGCGGCGAGGTCACGCCCGGGTCCGAGGTGGGGCTGCGCGTCGACCAGACCCTCTGTCAGGATGCCACCGGCACCATGGTGATGCTGGAGCTGGAGGCCATGGGGCTGGACCGGATCAGCACGGAGCTGTCCGTGCAGTACGTGGACCACAACCTGCTCCAGACGGATGAGAAGAACCCGGACGATCACCTGTTCCTGCAGTCGGCCGCCCGGCGCTTCGGCCTCTGGTTCTCGCAGGCCGGCAACGGCGTCTCGCATCCCGTCCACCAAGCTCACTTCGGCCGTCCCGGTGCGCTCCTCATCGGGTCCGACTCCCACACCTGCGCGGCGGGCGCGCTGGGGATGCTGGCGATCGGCGTCGGCGGGCTGGACGTCGCGATGGCGATGGCCGGCCAGCCGATGTACGTGACGATGCCGGAGATCTGGGGCGTGGAACTGACCGGAGAGGTGCCGGACTGGGTCTCGGCCAAGGACGTGGTGTTGGAGATGCTGCGCCGCCACGGCGTCAGCGGCGGCGCGGGCCGCATCATCGAGTACCACGGCGAGGGTCTGGAGAACCTGACGGCCATGGACCGGCACGTCATCGCGAACATGGGGGCGGAGTTGGGGGCGACCGCGACGGTGTTCCCGGCGGACGACGCAGCCCGGGACTACCTGGAGGCCGTCGGCCGCGGTGACGAGTTCGAACGCTGGGAGGCCGATCCCGGTGCGTCCTATGACGTCACCGAGCACCTAGACCTGTCCGGTCTCCAGCCCCTGATCGCCCGGCCGTCCTCGCCCGGCAACGTGGTGCCGGTGGCCGAGGTGCAGGATGAGGAGGTCTTCCAGGTGGTCGTCGGTTCCTCGGCCAATCCGGGGCTGCGGGACTTTGCCGCCGTGGCCGAGATCCTCGCCGGGCAGCGGACCCATCCGCAGGTCTCGGTGGACGTCAACCCCACCAGCCGAGAGATGCTGACCGACCTGATCACCGGCGGTTGGCTGACCCAGCTGATCAACGCCGGGGCCCGACTCCATCAGTCGGGGTGCATGGGCTGTATCGGCATGGGGCAGGCCCCTGCCACCGGGAGGAACTCGCTACGCACCATGCCGCGCAATTTCCCCGGCCGCTCCGGCACGGAGGAGGATGCCGTGTGGCTGTGCTCTCCGGAGACCGCTGCCGCCGCGGCGCTGACCGGCCGCATCACGGATCCGCTCACCCTGGCGGAATCCCACGGCCTCAGCGCGCCTCGGCCGACTCTGCCGGAGCGGTACTCCGTCAACCACGGGATGCTGGAGCCGCCGTTGCCGCCGGAAGAGGCCCGCAACGTGGAGCTCGTGAAGGGCCCGAACATCCTCTCGCTGCCGGACTTCGACCCGATCGCGGACCGGCTGAGCGCCCCGGTGGTGCTGGTCATGGGGGATGACGTGTCCACGGACGAGATCATGCCGGCCGGCTCCCGGGTGCTGCCGTTCCGCTCGAACATCCCCAAGATCTCCGAGTTCACCTTCACCAGGATCGATCCCGACTATCCGGCCAGGGCCGCCGCGGCCGGGCCGCATGTGGTGGTCGCCGGAGCCAACTACGGGCAGGGCTCCTCCCGCGAGCACGCCGTCCTCGCACCACGCTTCCTGGGACTGAAAGCCGTGATCGCGCAGTCCTTTGCCCGGATCCACTGGCAGAACCTGGCGAACTTCGGGATCCTGGCCCTCGAGTTCGACGATCCCGCCGAACAGGAGCACATCACGGCCGGGGACACCGTGGAACTGGACGGCATCCACGAGGCCCTGCGCCACGGCAGCCGGTTGACCGCGAGCATCGGTGGGCGCGAGGTGGCTGTGCACCACCGGCTCTCGGAGCGCCAGGTGGACATGGTCCTGGCCGGTGGGCGCATCCCGCTGGCGGCGAGATCAACGTGATCCCGGTGCTGGGTCCGCGGTGGGTCAGCGGCGGTCGAAGCGGATACCCGCCGGGCTGGACGGCATGAGGGTGAAGACCAGGATGATCAGGGAGCCCACACCGGGGATGAGGTTGATGAGGTAGGTCCAGCCGGAGAAGCCGGCGTCATGCAGACGGCGCACCGTCAGGGCGATGGTCGGGAGCGCGTGGGCCACGGCGATCAGCCAGATGAGCAGGCCGAAGGCGGCCGCCATCGTGTCATTGCCCTCGGAGCCGCCCGTGGGCAGGCTGGCGATGCCGATGACCAGGACGGCCATGTAGACCAGGAACATGTACAGGGCCACCCACCAGTACTCGGACCGGCTGGCCCGGCCCGTGAAATGGATGAACTTCCCGTAGTAGCGCTTCACGGCCTCCACGGGGCCCACCGGGGTCCCGGGCTCGGTGCCGTAGTCGAAGCCCGGTTGCTGACCGTACTGCTCGTACATCGGCTGGCCGGTCTGTTGGGGATGCGGGGGCATGGGGCCGTTGGTGCTCATGACTCTCGGTTCTCCTCGGGACCGGGCAGGGCGCCCGGTCAACGGTGTAGGCACTACGGTGTAGACAGTAGGGGGTGGCCGGGCCGTTGCCACGGTCCTCAGATGGGGAGAACTCCCCATGCGAACCCATTGCGCAAGGCTGGCACCACTACGATGGCGTGGTGGACTTCGCCGCCTATGGGCACCTGCTGCGTGATCAGCGCATCCGCCGTGTCCTCGGCGTCGGCTTCATCGCGCGCTTCCCCAACGCCGCCACCGGCATCATCCTGACCCTGCACGTGGCCGTGACCCTGGGGCAGGGCTACGGCGCGGCCGGACTGGCCGTGGCCGCCATGACCCTGGGCATGGCCGTGGGCTCCCCGTGGCGCGGCCGGCTGGTGGACCGGCTCGGTCTGCGCCGGGCGCTGATCCCCTCCGTGGTGAGCTTGGGGATCGTCTGGACCGCCGTGCCGTTCCTGGACTTCCCCTGGCTGCTGATCGGCGCCTTCTTGGGCGGGCTGTTCTCCCTGCCCGTGTTCTCCGTGGTACGCCAGTCCATCGGCGTGCTCACCCATGGTGCCCGGCGGGAGACCGCCTTCGCCCTGGACTCCATCATCACCGAGACCATCTTCATGGTGGGCCCGGCCCTCGGCGCTGTGGTGGCCACCGGCTGGTCCAGCGCGTGGGGACTGGCCATCGTCGGATGGTCGGCCGTGGCTGCCGGACTGTACCTGATGTGGTTCAACCCGCCGACGCGGACGTCCCAGATCGGCAACTTCCTGGCCCGTCCCGGCACTGATCGTGAGTACTCCGCGGAGGAGGATCTGCGCCGGGCAGTGGACGGTGCCGTGCACGGGGCCCCGGCCCACCTGGACCTCACGGCCAGTGAATTGCACACCGGTGCCCTGCCTGTGGCGCAACCGGAGGCCAACAACACCACCACCACCGGCGACGCCGGCCCGGCCAAGTCCCCGGGCCCCCTCGCCCGGGTGCGGGCGAACTTCGGCTGGTTGTCCGGCACTGCGCTGGCCGTGCTCGCCGTCTCCCTGGGCTCGGGAATGCTGATGTCCGGGACCGAGGTGGCGATCGTCGCGGAACTGGAGCAGTCGGGCGCTGCCGCCCAGGCCGGCGTCGTGATTGCCTTCTGGTGCGGCGCCTCCGCGGTGGGCGGGATCCTCTACGGTGCCCTGGGGCGGCGCGTCTCACCCTTGCTGCTACTCTCCTTGTTCGCCCTCGGCACCCTGCCGATGGCGCTGGTGGACGGGGTGTGGGCGCTCGCGGTGGTGTCCATCATCTCGGGTCTGTTCACCGCGCCCACCCTTGCCGCCGCCTCCGCCATGATGTCCCACGTGGTCGCCGAGGATCGGCGCGGGGAGGCCATGGGTTACTACGGCTCGGCCATGACCGCCGGAGCGGCGATGGGCGCCCCCGTGGCCGGTGCCTTCATCGACGGCATCTCGCCCGAGGCCGGCTACGTCTTCGCCGCCCTCGTAGCCCTCGCCATGGTGGGTCTGGCCGTGCTGGCCCGGACCATCGTGCGGCGGCGCCGGACACGGGGCGAGCGGGCCGGTTGATCGACCGGGCCCGGCCGGATCGGCAGGCCTGCTCGGCTCAACCGGCGACTCCCTCCAGGGTCTGCAGCGTGCGGGCCAGCACGAGGTCGGTGGCCGCGGCGTCGAAGTCCGGGTGGCCGTGTTCGGTGAACAGGTGCTGGTCTCCGGGGTACTCGTAGAGCTCGGCGACCTCGCCCGCCAGCGCCCAGGCCACCGGGAGGTCCTCCTCGCCCCAGGGATCCGCGCTCTTCAGGTGCAGATCCAGCGCGACGTTCTCCGGCCAGCGCGGCGCGAAGTGATCCACCAGCAGAGCGGCCGAGACGGCGATGCACGCCTGCGCCGTCGGACGAGTCTGGGCGAGCCGGTACGCTGGCATGGCCCCGAGGGAGATCCCGAGGTATGCGGTGGCCCCGGGGTGGGTATCCGCCGCCTCCTCCGCCCGGCGCAGGATGCCGTCCACGCCCACGTCCTGCTCGGCGTGGGCCACCCCGTCCTGGAGCGTGGCGAAGGTACGGCCCTCGAACAGGTCCGGGGTGTGGACCTCGTGGCCGGCTGCGGCGAGCTGGCCCGCAAGCCAGTGGACGCCGCCGGTCAAGCCCAGGGCGTGGTGGAACAACAGGATTCCGGTCATGGGGTGATGATCTGGCCTCTGGGCCGCCGGGTCAACGGTGGGCGGGCTGGCCTGTGGGACCCGGCTGTCTCCGGTTAGCCCCGCGCGGCGGCCCGGCGCGCCACGAGGACGTCGACCCCGGCGGTGATGAGGTCGAGGCCCAGGGTGTACTCCATCTCCACGTCGGCCGAGTCCACGGCGTCCTTGGCGGCCGGATCCGCCGAACCTCCCGCGTCCTCCGCGAACCCACTGGCGGAGATCAGTGCCGAGAACTGCGGGAACCGTTCGGCGGTGATCACGGTCCGAAGCTGTTCCAGGCCCTCCGGGGTCATGGACAGCCCGCCCTCCACGGCGAGGGACCGCTCCAGTTCCACCAGGGACATCGCGTGCTGCGAGATCAGCAGGATGATGCCGATCTTCTCGTTCTCCTCCAGGTCCAGGCCGGCCATGGTGGCCAGCCCCAGCTCGGCGGCGTGAATCGTGTTGGGCATCAGGACCGCGGCCTGGTCTCGGGGCAGGTCCATGAGCCACGGCCGGGCTTGGTAGGCCCGGCGCACCACCTCCGCCCAGGCCTTGATCCCCTCCGGCCAGGTGGCCGGCAGGTCCGGCCGGTCGGGAAATCGGACGGCCTCGTTCTGCATGAGGCGCAGCAGTTCGTCCTTGCTGCTGACGTACCGGTACAGGGACATGGTGGTGAAACCCAGCTCCCGGGCCACCGAGGCCATGGTCACGGCGGCCAGCCCATCCCGGTCGGCGATCTCGACGCCGGCCTCGGCGATGCGCTGATGGTCCAGTCCCCGGGCGGGGCCGCGCTGCGGCGTCTCCAGCAGCCCCCAGGCCGCGGCCACGGCACGCGGCAGTCCGCCCTCGGTGATGTCATCTCCCATGTCTGCATCATCTCACTCGGGGCTGGCGAACCGTGGAGGACCCCTCCCGGAGTCTGGACGCCCAGAACCGTGTATGACATACTCAGTGTATGGCATACACAGATAAACCACTGGTCGAGGTGTCCGGACTGTCCATCGACTTCGGCGGCCAGCGGGTCCTCGACGGCCTGGACCTGCGGTTGCCGCCCGGGATCCACGCCCTGCTGGGCCCGAACGGGGCCGGCAAGACCACGCTCGTGAACATCCTCTCCACGCTGCTGAAGCCGACGGCCGGCCGGGCACGCGTCCTCGGACTGGACACCCAGTCCGACCGGCGGCAGGTGCAACGACGGATCGCCCTGACGGGCCAATACGCCGCCGTGGACGAGGGACTCAGCGGAGCGGAGAACCTGCTCATGATGGGGCAGCTCTTCGGTCTGTCCCGCGGGGAGTCACGCCGGCGCGGGGACGAGCTCCTGGAGCGCTTCGGCCTGATGCCGGCACGCGCCGCCCGGGTCTCCACCTATTCCGGCGGCATGCGCCGCAAGCTGGACATCGCCGTCAGCCTCATTGCCGAGCCCGAGCTGATCTTCCTGGACGAGCCGACCACGGGACTGGACACCCGCAGCCGGCAGGCGCTCTGGGATGAGATCCATCGGCTTGCCGGGCAGGGGACCTCGGTGTTCCTGACCACCCAGTACCTGGACGAGGCCGAGGCCCTGGCCGAGCGGATCCTCGTGCTGGACGGCGGGCGGATCGTGGCCGAGGGGACCGCGGGCGAGCTCAAGGACCACGTGGGCGGTGCCACCATCCAGCTCCACGACGCTTCCGGCCGGCTCGTCTCCGAACACCCCACGGACGGGACCACGGCGGACGTGGCCCGCACCCTCACTGCACTTGCCGGCCAGCACCCCGCGCACACCGTGACGGTCCGCAAGCCCAGCATGGACGAGGTGTTCCTGCAGCTCACCGGCCACGGTGCCGCCGGGCACGGGGCCCCTGTGGACCCGACAGCTGAGACCGAGAAGACCGAGAAGACCAAGGAGACCGCCCTATGAGCGCCCTACGGGCTGTTCCGTCCGCGCCGGCCCCACCGTCTCGGCCGGCGGTGCCGTCCGCGGGTGCCGGGTTCCTGACCGGCCTGCGGGTCTTCTCAGCCCGCTCCCTCAAGAAGTCCCTCCGGGACGGGGAATCCATGCTGATGGCCATCCTGCTGCCGGTGTTCCTCATGCTGATCTTCACCTTCGTGATGGGTGGGGCCATCGATGTGGGCGGGGGAGGCCGGGAGGCCTACCTGGCCTATGTCATGCCGGCCGTGGTGCTGACCGCGGCCGGATTCGGGGCCTCCTACACGGCGGTGGTGGTCAGTCAGGACGTCACCACGGGATTCATGAACCGGCTGCGGACCATGCCCTTCCCCGCCGTGACCGTCCTGCTGGGGCACACCGTCTCCTCGATGGTGCGCAACCTGATGGCCACCGCCGTGGTCTTCGCCGTGGGGTTCGCGGTGGGCTTCCGCACGGAGGCCAGCGCGGGACAGTTGCTGGCTTCCGTGGGACTGATCCTGCTCTGGATCCTGGCCATCACCGTCATCTTCGCCCTCTTGGGCCTCGTGGCCGGCTCGCCGGAGTCCGCCAACGGCTACGGGTTCGTGCTGCTGTTCCTGCCCTATGTCTCCAGTGGATTCGCACCGGTGGAGACCATGCCCGGCTGGCTGCAGGGGTTCGCCCACTACCAGCCGATGACCCCGGTGATCGACGCCTCGCGAGCCCTGATGAACGGCCAGGATGCTGGAACGGATTCCTTCATCGCGGCGGTCTGGTGCCTGGGCTTCATGGCGGTGGCCGTGTGGATCATGGCTGTGGTGTTCCCCCGGAAGGTGGCTCGCTGAGTTGGACCGCCACCCCGGGTGCGGGGTGTTCCGGGCTGACCAGCACGGCCCGGCCGGGGGCCTCCTTCACGCGGTGCAGGGTGGGCCAGACCATCCGGTGCTCCGGAGTGGTCCCGGCCGGCAGGTAGAACCGGGTGGGGACCTGGCCGAGGACGCGGCCGCCGGCCAGCTCCCGGCCACCGAAGAAGGCGGCGGCCAGGCGCCCCGGCCCGTGGTCGCGCAGCAGCTGGACCACGTGCTCCTCGAGGGTCTCGTACCCTGTCCCGACCCGTTGGGTGGCCCAGCGTCCCCACTGCGTCACCGCGAGCCGGACGGTGAAAGTCTGATCGGAGGAGGGCCGGGCCAACTCGTCCCGGAGCCGGTCGAGGGCTGTGGCCAGGGCCTCCGGGGTGGACTGTTCGGCTGTGAGGACGGACCAGTGCTTCGGCGGTGTCATCCGGGCGGCGGTCTCGGCGGGGTACAGCACCCCGGCGCCGTCCAGGACCACGGTGGCCTCGGCAGGGGTGCCGACTGCGTCATGACCGGCCAGTTGGGCGAGGACGGATTGGGCTGCCTTGTCCACCCCTCCGGCCGCTGTGCCGATCCAAGCGGCCGGGGCCTCCAGTCCGGGCAGCCAGCGGAGGGGGATCTGGGCGCGCTGCCGAGGCAGGTCGGCCAGGCCCGCGACGACGGAACCCGGTACCGCGGTCAGTTCGGCCGGGTCGGGACTCCAGGAATCCGGCAGGGCGGGGGTGACCGCCTGCCTCGGGACCAGGAGGCCTCGGGTCTCGGCCTCAGTCCTGATCAGGTTCACCAGTTCCGGCCAGGGTGCTGGGGCCGGATCCGTGGGGGCACCCGTCCAGGGGGCCAGGGTCGGAGGGCCGGCGGCCACCGCGAATTGACCGGCGCGGAATGTCCGGGCCGGCTGACCGCCGTGCTTGAGATAGGCCCGGCCGGGGGCGTCAGCGGGGATGGTGAACGCCTCGGCGGTCCCCAGCAGGTCCCATGACTCCTGTTCCGTAGCGGTTCGCAGGCAGATCACGGTGCCGAGGTTGGACCGGACATCGGGGCCCACGGCGCCCTGTGCCCGCTGGGTGGCCAGGACCAGATGGAATCCCAGGGAACGGCCGGTGGCGGCGAGCCGTGCCAGTAGCGCGGCGGCCTGCGGATGATCGTCCATGAGGACCCGCAGCTCGTCCACGGCCACCACGAGCCGAGGCAGGTCTGCTCCCGGGTGTGCGCTCCGGTAGGAGCGGAAATCGGCGGCGCCTGCTGCCAGGAACAGCTCCTCCCGGCGCCGCAGCTCCGCGCCCAAGGCATCGAAGGTGCGTAGCGACTCGGCCTCCGCGAGGTTGGTCTCCATCGACATGGTGTGGGGCAGCCCGGAGAGTGCGGCGAAGGAGGAGCCACCCTTGAAGTCCATCAGGATGAAGGACACCTCGGTGGCAGGGTGGCAGGCGGCCATCCCCGTGAGCAGGGTCAACAGCAGCTCCGACTTGCCTGATCCCGTGGTGCCCGCCACGAGCAGGTGTGGTCCGTGGGCCACCAGGTCGATGGTGACGGGGTCCTCGCCGGAGGCCAACTGGGCCGTGAGGGCACCTGTGGCCGAGCGAGTCATCAGGGAGTCCGGCAAGGTCAGCCCGGCCGCACCTGACGGTTGCGGTGGGCGGTCCGTGGCGCCCAATTCGTCCAGCAGCCAGCCGGCGGTCGAGCCGCTCATGCCGTGATATCTGAACCCCTTGAACTCGAGGGCACCGAACCGTGCGAGGCCGTGGACACCGAGCAGGACGGCCAGGCAGCCATGAACCGGTTCCTGAACCAGGCCCACATTGGGGACAACCTGGGGCTGGCCGGTGGTGTCGCCGCGCACGCCCTCCAGAAGGGCTGGGACAGCATCGTGGGCGCCTGGGTGTCATCCCCGCAGTTGGGTGGCGGCCGGGGCGGGGGCGACCGTGGAGCGCATCTAGGCGGCCCAGGCGCTCCTGGCCGGTGACGTGCCCGCGGCGCTTCAGGACCTGCCGCCGCTTGCCGACCTGGCCAAGGAATGGGGGTTGAAGATTGCTCCCGTTGCGTGACCGCGGCGGCCGTGGGCCGTGTTGGGCGGGTTGTTCCTGCCTGGCACGGCCTGTGCGTGTCTGGGGTGTGGCCCAGGTGGCCCAGTGGGCGGTCCAGTGGGTCGGGGTTTTGACCCATGGGTCCCTGGGGGAGGCGTTGGGCCGGGTCTTGGGCCGGGGGTCAGCGTCCCTGGCGTCCGCCGTTCGGGACCTTCAGATAGGCCCGGACCGCGTCATCGAATGCGTCGTTTGCCGCGTGGAACTCTTTACGCGCAACATCCGCCATGAAACCACTCTGCACTAGGACGGGGAAGCGGGCCGAATCGATGAGGTTCTGCGCGAGTTCGTCCAGGTTGGGGGCAAGTATTCTCAAGCGCAACCGGTGAGGCATGATTTCTGCTCGCATTTGGTCGCGCCCGTTGAAGCGCGTGAACAACTCGTCAGTGGCCATGTCAGGCAAGGACGCGCCAGGCGGATACTTCTCAAGGGTGGCCCTGGACCTCGATTTGGCGAAGCTGAGTGCCGACTGCTGCAATTTTGAAACGCTGGTCAGGACCCCGGTAGCCGCCTCAAGGATTTGGTCCTGGTGCCTGGCGCGGCGTTCGGCCTTGGTCTTGGACCAGTCGCGCATGGTGCCGAATAGGTAACCAATGGCGGCGCCTGCCAAGGCCGGGAGGACGTCGCCCAGTGCGCTCAGTGCTTCAATCACCTGAACAGTCTATGGACGTGGAGGGTCCTATGACCGGCGAAAGGCCGTTACTCCAAGAACAGGCGGCGGACCCATTGGAGCGTTGTCCGTGCCCACTGGAGCGGTGCCCCAATCCACGGGCGCCACTGCCGGGGTGGCTTGCCCTTGGTGATCTTCAGGTGCTCTCGAACGGTGGCCCTAAACGCGTCAGTGGCCGCCATGTGGGCCGCGGCGGCTCGGCTCGCGTCATTCGCACTGTCACCCTGGATTCGGGCGGCGTAGATCATTTCGTTGGCTTTTTCATCTAGTTCGGGTGCCAAGATTGTCAATGTCATCAGCTGGGGTTGTGCGGCCGTCCTAGCGTCGTGGACGGCCTTGTAAGCGTCCTGCTTTTCCTGTTCCAGTTCTTCCCGCCTCGCCGGGCTGTCCAGCCCGGCGGGCACCTTCAAACGCCAGAGTGCGAAGCGCAGGTCTTGATGGGCGTCGCCTAGGTCAGCAGAGGCGTCTAGAACCCGGGCACTGGCTTCAAGCACCTGGTCATGGTGCTTGGCCCGTCGCTCGACATTGGCCTTGTTGGCGTCACGGAGGAACCCGAATACGTAACCCACGACGCCCGCAAGCAGGAGCGGAAGGACGATGGCCAGGAGTTCAATCACTTGCACAGTCTATGGACGCAGTAACGCCCCGCACCGGGATGAACTGGTGCGGGGCGTTCGGCGTATACCTGAGGCCTTGGACAGGCTACGTCTCCAGGGTAGTCTTGGGCGCTTGCCCGGTGGCGCTGTACTGGTTGGCCACGGTGCCAAGGTCCTCGGAGTGCTGGAACTGTTCGGCGGCTATGGAAATGGTGGCCCGGTCAGCCAAGGTGTCGAACACGATGGATGGGCTGGACATGCCGGACTTCACGGCCTCCTGAATCTCCAGGGCTATTGACGTATTCAGGGCGTGCCCGTTCGGCAGGAACCCCACGGCGTCCTCCGCGTCGGTCACGAACAGCATGCCCGCGGGCTGGCCTAGCGGGTGCTCCATGATGCACCACCGGCCGGGGCCCTGGGCGGTATACCTCCAGGACCGGCGGGAACCTGTGGGCTTCGGGTAGTGGTCGGCGTAGTGTCCGCTCATGGTGTGCTCCTGGGTTGGTGTGCCCATTCTGTCTGCGGGGTGGGACTCGATACCGGTCATGCGGCCACCTGGAGGTCCACCACGAACGGCACCCGTTCGGCCTGGCACCTGGGACTCTGGCCACCACTGGTCGGTCAACATCCGCAAGTTCGTGGTGCGGGCCCACCGTCTCGAGGACCTCGTGCGGTCCGGCTCACAGAGTCCCGAGGCATCCCGGTTCCTGGATGCGAGTGTTGACGCCGGACTGAACATCCTGGTCTCCGGGGCCACGCAGGCCGGCAAGACCACCCTGCTGAACTGCCTGGCCGCCTCGATCGGCAGCCGCGAGCGGGTCGTGACCGTCGAGGAGATCTTCGAGCTCAAGATGCCGCTGCGAGACGTGGTGCAGATGCAGTGCCGGCAACCGAACCTGGAAAGCCACGGGGAGATCCCCCTGCGCCGGCTGGTCAAGGAGGCCCTACGCATGCGCCCGGACCGGCTGATCGTCGGGGAGGTCCGCGAGGCGGAGGCATTGGACATGCTCATTGCACTGAACAGCGGACTTCCCGAATGTCACTCAGACACAATGCATATGATGAGGGTATGCACAACGGCAAGAAGGCCATCATCTACACCCGCATCTCGCAGGATCGCTCCGGGGAGGGGCTGGGCGTTCAGCGCCAGGAGGAGGAGTGCCGTCGGTACGCCGACCGTGAGGGGATGCAGGTTGTAGAGATTCTGACCGACAACGACATCTCGGGGTACAAGGGCAAGCTCCGCCCGGCGTTCGAACAGCTCAAGCGGAGCGTTGAAGCGCGCGATGTTGACGCGGTGATCTACTGGAAGCAGGACCGCATCACCCGCCAGCAGCATGAGTTTTGGCACCTTGTCGAGTTGTGCAAGCCCTCCGGCAAGAAGGGGGATGTCGGAGTGACCCTTCACGCGCCGGGGGACACTGCGGCGGGGTATGTGGACCTCACGACTTCGGGCGGGTTGCTGAACGCCGGAATGGGCGCCCTGCTGTCGCAGCACACGGGGGCACTGATGCGTGACCGAGCTCTATCCAAGTTCCGCCAGAAGGCCGCAGCGGGGGAGTGGCTAGGCGGCACTCGTCCCTTCGGCTGGAATATCGCCGGACGTCGCCTGGAACTGAACGACGAGGAAGCAACGGCAGTGCAAGCGGCCTGCCGTGACCTGTTGGCAGGGCGCTCCCTTGGTTCCATCATCAGGCAGTGGAACGACGAGAACCGCCCAGGTGGGCCTCTACGGACCTCTCTAGGCAAGCCGTGGGGATATGCGCAACTCCGGCAGGTTCTCCTGCGAGAGCGCAACACAGGGCGCGTTACGGTGGACCCTCGCAACGGTGAGCCTCCCATCGTGATGGAGTGCCCCCCGATCCTCACTGAATCAGAATGGAAGTCCGTGGTGGGGCTCCTGAAAGACCCGGCCCGGCGGCGCTCGCAGTCCAACAAGGCCCGTCACCTCCTCGCCGGTATCGCGCAATGCCACTGCGGGCAGTTGGTCAAGAGCGCCACCACCATGGGGCGACCCAACAAGGTGACCGGCGAGCGCGCCAAGCGCATGGTGTACCGGTGTCCGGCGAAAGGTCCGGGGCACGTCGGCAAAGGGATTGAGTACGTGGACACCATCGCTGAGCTGTTCGTGTTTCAGCTCCTGAAGCAGGATGTGCAGGCCCAGGCGAGTGATCCTGTGCGGGTGGCACGACGGCAGGAGCTGGAAGTCCAGTTGGCGGACCTGGAGCGCCGTAAGACTGAGGCCGGAACTCTCGTGGCTGAAGGAGAGATGGAGCCTAGCCAGTTGGCGGCGTTCAACCGTTCGATGAACGAGCAGATGTCTCCGCTGTTGGCAGAGCTGGACGAGCTTGGGGCCGCTCCTGTGGAGGACTTGGGGGATGCCACTGACGTTCTGCGGACTCACGCTCTGAACGACGAAGCCTTTCGGCAGTGGCGGCAGTCACCGATTGATGAGCGCAGGGACTTCGTCCGGTCCCGCTTGCATGTCGTGCTGAGGCCGCATCGTGTCGGCAGTCCCCGGGACTTCGACCCCGACACCGTGAGTGTGTACCCCCGGCGGCGGAACGAACATGGGCCTCTGTCTGCCGAGGAGGTAGAGGCGAGGCCGTTGACACCCCTCGTGTCCGGTCCCGACTCCGGCAACGCTCATGACGAAAGCAGGTGGGTGGACTACCTGAACAATTTCATGTGGCGGTCCGGCTTCGGCTGGCCGTCCGGCTTGAGGATCGAGCTTGACCACATGGACGGACGAGCCGACTTCAAACCCCGATGGAGAGGCCTGGACAGCGCCTGAGGTCTCGCCCCACGGGAGCCGCTCTAAGGGTGCTTTCATCCTGCGGAGGAAGGCGGAGGTTGGAGCGAAACCCAGGCTCTCAGATCGACGTACACGGCCTTACGGAGCATGTCCTGCTCCTCGCCTCGGCCGGGCCCTCCTGAGTCAGGCAGACCGGGTTGTTTCCTCAGAGCGTGATTCCCAGTTCTTTAGCGCGCCGGTAGAGCGTGGCTCGGGAGATGCCACGCTCGCGTGCCGCCTGTGCTGCAGGGGTGCCCGAGGCGATCGCGGCGGCGGCACCGTGGATCACATCATCGGAGACGGTCTGACGGCGACCGCCGAGGTCCCCGCCTTTGGCTCGTCGCTTCTCCACGGAGTCGTTGATCCGCTCACGCTTGATCTCCAGCTCCATCTCGGCCAGACCGGCCATGACAGTGAGCATCATCTTCCCCATGGCCGTGCTGGTGTCCACAGAGTCCCCGCCGAGGTTGAGCACCCGAAGGTTCACGCCCCGCTCCCTCAGCTCCCGTGTCAGCTTTAGCATGTGCTCCGTCGACCGACCCAGCCGATCCAACGTGGTGATCACCAGGGTGTCTCTCTCATGCAGGGCCGACAGGCACCGGTCCAGTGCCGGCCGCTTGTCCCGTGCCCCACTCACTCCATGGTCCACATATAGGTCGTCCTTGCGGACCCCGGCCCCGAGTAGGTCTGCCTCCTGCCGGTCCGTTTCCTGCCCCCTCGTGGACACCCGGGCGTACCCGATCCGCTTTCCTGTGGCAGTAACAGTGTCTTTCATGATCTCTCCCTAGTGTCTTGCAACGCACCTTGATATGGGCGACGGTAGCAGAAGACTTGCAAGACAAGGTAGAGCTACACATTCGGGAGGGTTGCGCAGTGCGGTGTAGTGTCTCACCGATGTGTCTCACTACCGATCTGTTGCAACACAGCGGGCTCAGGACCGGTAAGTAATCTGGGGTATGACAGGGGAAGCAGCTCCAACCAGTCGCTACCTTTGACAGCATGCAGCTTCGCCTTGATCGTCAGACGTGGACCTATGACGCGCCGTTGAATGCCGACCCCTCGGGATTCGGGAGCGTCTACTTAGTTAAGTCTGAAACGGGTGAGACGGCCGTAGCCAAGGCGGTTCCGAAGGAGCCTGGCGCTCAGCGCGAATTCTTGATGGCTGACTCACTTAGCGCCGCCGGTCATCACAATGTGATTCCCATCCTGGATTCCGGGGAGCATGAGGACTCCTGGATTCTAGTGATGCCACGTGCCGATCATTCGCTGGCGCAGTTCCTTGCGGCCAACGAGCTTCCTCTAACTCCACCCGAGGTCGTGAGCATTCTTAGAGATATCGCTAAAGCTCTCGCCGAGATCGACGGTCAGGTTGTGCATCGCGACATCAAACCCGCAAATATCCTGTTCCACGAAGGCAAGTGGAAGCTCGCCGACTTCGGCATTGCCAGGTATGCCCAAGCCTCGACCAGCGGCGCGACTCGCAAGCGTAGCTTCACGTACCAATACGCGGCGCCCGAACAATGGGAGTACGGGACGGCCACCGGGGCTACTGATGTGTACGCGTTTGGTGTCCTCGCGTATGAACTATTGACGGGCCAGTTGCCATTCCCCGGGCCAAACTTCCGGGAGCAGCATTTGGGTTCCCCCCCGCCTCCATCCGCCGGTGGGCCTAAGAGACTGAGTGTCCTCATCGATGAGTGCCTCTACAAGGACGCGGATGTGAGACCCAAGCCGAAGGCGATCCTCAAGCGGCTCGCAGATGTGGAGAATGAGCAGGCTCGCCCAGGCCCCTCAGCGCTGGCAGCAGTTGACCACCGTCTAACTCAAGAACAGGCGAGGCAGCAAGCGCAGGTGTCCGCCGAACGCGATCGCCTTAAGAAGCAAGCGCGTAAATTCGAGGCGGCTGCCCAAGCATTTGACTCGATTGCAACTCCCTTGCGAGAGGAAATCGAAGGTTTTGCCCAACGGGCCGAGTTCCAGAACATCGTAGGGAGCGACGCACCGAAGCTCCGCGTCGATTTCGGACAAGCGACTCTCACTTTGAATTGCGTCCGGCCATTCGACAGTGACGGTTGGAACGGGCCCTTCACAGTGATCGCATACTCCGCGATCTCTGTCGACTTCGGACGCCCTGGCCACCACGATTGGAACGGACGCAGTCACTCTCTGTGGTTCTGCGATGCCCATGAGGAAGGCACTTATGCGTGGTATGAGCTTGCCTTCATGGACGTGCTTTCTGCACGTGGGAACTCGAGGGCTGAGCCTTACCATTGCTCGCCCCGCGAAGCTGAGGTAGCCCTGTCGAATGTCATTTCCAGCAAGCAGGTTGCTTGGCCAGTAACAGAAATTGATCGCGCAGATCCAAGCGAGTTCATCGATCGCTGGCTTAAATGGTTCGCTGAAGCCGCAGAATTGAGGCTGCGGAGACCTGGGCAGATGCCGGAGAAGCCGTGCACCGGAACGTGGCGTAGAAGTTGAAGCGCGCGTGTCCCCACCGCCTAACGGGAGGGGGGGCACCCCTCTGAGGTGCAATCATCTACCGCAGGTGGAAGCTACCAGAGTGGGGTACGGATTTCAGAGTCGACTAAATGAGAATCATTCGCAAGGAACCTTAAGGGCGTTTCCTCGAAGCACCCCTCATGCGGCGGTTCCGGCGGGGCCCTGATCCGAACAGGGCCGTCACAATGACCGGGTTCGCTTTGAAGACCCGGGTGACTTCCTGCTGCACGAAGGCGGGCTTGTGGAACCATGCTCGCAGGTATGCCACTTCAAGAGGGCAGAGTTTCAGTTCCCGGATGATGCGTGCGGAAATCGGCAAGCCGCTCGTGTCGATCGAGGACCACTCGAAGGGAATGGCTTCGTCCGACTCCGTAGCCTCCTCCAGCGTAGGCTCAGGCACGGCAGGGGCAGGGAGAACTCCGTCCAAAGCAGCGGGGGCCCACTGGGCGGAGTAGTCCAGCTCGGGGGTCTTCAATGGGAGGGCGTTCAGCATGGCAAAGACCATCAGGGGGAGGGGGATCGACCCTGCCTCCCCCTCCCGGTACCAGTACCCCAGGGGGTCGGTGCGGCGGAGGTCCCGCAGTTCGAGGTTCCTGGCCTGAGTGACAGGCTGAAGGTGCAGGGGGGAGACGCACAGTGCCCCACCTCCGTAACGGCCTCCGTGCCGGTGGTCCAACTCCTCGGCCCACCCGTGCCCCTCGTAGAACAGATGCCAGGTCAAGCGGTGCCCAACCCACTCACCCGTGGCCTTGGACTTCCTGCGGCTGTACCCGTTGACTTTCTTGCCGGTCCACACCCAGCAACCCGTCTCCCAGTCCGCCTCGACGTTCTGCACGACTGCAGTCTTGACGGCGTCACGCCCGTCCCGCCCAAGCAATTCCAAAGAGAGGGCGAGGTGTTCGTGCCGACGGCACCACGGGGCGGGCACCGTCCTGCCCTTCCGACCCCGTGGCACGAGGCGAACGGTGCAACCGGCGGCGGAGCACTCCACGGTGCCCTGTCGGTAGAGCCGCTTGTAGCAGGTGGCGCAGACCGGGGCGGGGTGATTGAGGGCCTGGCAGCGAGTGGCCGGGCGTGCGCAGGGCTTTCCCTTCTTCAGGGCCGTGCAGGCATAGGGATGGCCAGGAACGTTGTCATAGCTTGAAGTGTTCATATCCTGGGCATGGGGCAAATGTACCAAACTCCTTCGCCCCGATGCCGGGCCCCATGCCCACGCCCCGCACCAGCGTTGGGCGAAGGGGCAACACGCCTGGCTGAGGTCTGCGCCGTACTTTCCCCGAAGGATGAGGGGGCGCGTGCCAACGGCGGAGCCTTAGCGGAGCCGCCTAGACCACTCACTCCACCGATTTGACCAGTGGTGCTCCTGACTGCGGCATGTCCTGCCGGATGGCTCAGTGCCCATACAGGGATCTAGGTGCTGCCCTTGGGCCCCATCTGACGGCCGACCTCCAACAGGCTCATACCAGCCTGAAGCCTGACCTGGGCATCAATCTCGATTTCAGCCTCCAGTGCTCTGGATACCCGCCTCATGTGGATGAAGAGGTAGATGCCGAACGCGATTGCCCCGACCAGCAGGACGGGGCCGATGCCCGGGACGGCTCCGAGGATGAGCCCCAGGACGATCAGGATCGTTAGGGCTGCGGTCGCTCCACCGCGCATGGTCTTGGGTGATGACTTGCGATCCGAATCGTGTACCTCGACTCGCTTGCCCTTGACTGAGTATCGGACAGTGTTCTTCGCATCCCCCTTGAAGCCCAGGAGGGCAACGTCGTCGACCACCGCCAGCGGCTGGCCGGGCTCATCGGATAGCTCAGTCAACCGGTGGATGGTCTCCCCACTCGGGTTAGGCGCTGGGGAGCTTGTCGGCACACGTGGAGGCTGCTCAGAGGCAGGCTCATTGCGGATCGTCGTCACGGGCCGTGGTGTTGAGGTTTTGCGTCCACTCTTGGAGATCTTGCCGGAGTATGCCGGGGGAACATCATAGGAGTGCGCCTCTGGGACCAGGTGCGGCAGGATCGGCATGGACCGCAACCACTGGTCCGTGACCTCGTTGGACTTCGCTCCGTGAATTGTCAGCTCGGCGGCGAGACCTGAACCGGTCAACTTGGACCAGACTCCAATGGTCCGATCCATGTCGTGTGCGTGCTGGACGAGCGGCAGGTAGTACTTGGACGTAACCGTAGTCAGTTCTCCGACGCGCTCGCCATCCAGGCGCAGTTCTATGATCTCTCGGTTGGTCCCATTCTTCAGCATCGTGTCTTTGCGATGCATCGTCAGGATGACCATGCCAGACCCATTGCTCGGCACGTAGTCGAACAAGTGGTCGAAATGGTCTTCTTCCTTGGTGACTTGGTAAGAGCGGCCATACGGAAGGACTGTGGTGTTCGCTGGGTACCCGCCATTGACGGGGGCCATCATCTCTGGATCGGGCAAGGCAACCCGCATCTGAAGCTCGGGCTCACCCTTCCACTGGTTCTTATAGGCATAGACCGAGGCAGCGGCTCTGACCCGAGCACCTGAGGCCACGACTCGCTGCACAGGCAGTGCGTAGTCAGCGGCGATCTCTCTAGGCAAATAACCCAGGACCTTTCCATCTGAACGCACTGAGACGGCCCGGCGATCGTGCGGGTTGTCCTTTTCTGGAACGAGGTCGACTTGTAGTTCAGCCTCAACGGGGTCGCCGTTAGACGGCAGGCGGGGAAGTAGAGCCAGAATGGCATCGGAGTAGTGGAACTCGCCCGCCACCTCTTTGTTGGCCCATCCGCGTGCAGGGACCACGTACTCGCGGTCTGTGGCTTCTTCGTTCACTGTTCCCCCTCAGGTGTGGCTACAGACCAGTATCTCAGTGAAGCACCCTATGACTAGGGGTGTTTAGAGAACGCCTCAAGTTCCGCACACGTGAAGTGTGTCTGAAAGGTTCCTGCGCGCGATCTTGAGAGCGTGCATCCCTGAACGGCGTCGTGACGTGTCAGTGTCCCACCCGGCCATATGACACATCCCTCGACGCTGCTGGGTCCATAGGCTATGATCCGCGAATTATGGCCCAACCCCGTGGTGCAACCCTCCGTCAACGGCGCCCTGACCTGGCCCAGCAGTGGCATCCCATGAGGAACGGAGACCTGACGCCTGATGATGTTGGTACGGGCACCAAGACCAAGGCTTGGTGGGTATGTTCTGAAGGGCATGCGTGGCCAGCGGCAATCTATAGCCGTGTCGCTGGGACCGGTTGCCCGTACTGCGGCCAACGAAAAGTGGGCTACGGCAATGACTTCGCCAGCCAATACCCCGCCTTAGCTAACGAGTGGCACCCTACTAAGAACGGTGATCAGACGCCGGACATGTTCCTTCCCCGGTCCAACAAGAAGGTGTGGTGGCGCGGAGCCTGCGGACATGAATGGGAAGCTGTCCTGGCCAACAGAACCGGCACCATTCGGGCGGGGTGCCCATACTGCGCTAACCAAAAGGTGGGCCACGGTAACGACCTCGCCTCACGCTTTCCCGAGATCGCAGCGGAATGGCACCCTACGAAGAACGGCGACCTCAGGCCGGACCAGGTGACCTCCGGCGCCAGCCATCGAGTTTGGTGGCAATGTCAGGAGGGTCACGAATGGAAGACGGCGGTCTTTAAGAGGACTGCCAACAACCACGGATGCGAGCGCTGTGGGTTGGTCGGCCTTTCCATTCTGGACATTGAGGTCTTCGCAGAGCTCAAGTCCGTGCTGGCGCCGCATATGCAGCCACAGGTCTTTGACCACCGAGTGGCGTCATCCGACGGGCGTGGCTTGCTCTTGCGGGTGGACATGGTGTTCGGCGATATTGCCGTGGAGTTCGATGGTTGGCACTGGCATCGCAACCAGGTGCAGAAGGACCGGAAGAAGAGTGAGCGGCTCCGACAAGTGGGATACACCATTATTCGCGTGCGGGAACATCCTTTAACTTCCCTGGATCCTCTGGATGTCACAGTTTCGCGCGCCCCAAAAGCGCTCGAGGTGGCCCTGGCTGTCTTGCGGCAGCTTGTCGATCATGACCTACTGACTAGCGAAGGTTCCGCTGACGCGAAGGCGTACATTGCTTCTGGAACGCTATGCGCGGAACTCGAGGCGCAGCGCCTAATCCGTAAATTACGTGACGGTGAGTACCCTCTGTGTCAACCTTGAGTGAGACACCCGGATGGTCGGGTTCTGTGTCGTAGAGGGCGGGGAGGAGTTCCCTGGTATGAGTATGACGATGACGTCACCGGCCCGGTTGGGGCAGTCTGGTGGCATGGACGAGGTCCCGGATCCGCAAGTACCCGAGAAGGCGCGTCGGCGCACGTACACGGCAAGGTACAAGGCCCAGATCCTGGCCGAGTACGAGGCGTGTGACCGCGAGGGCAAGGGCGCCTTGCTGCGTCGGGAGGGCCTGTACACCTCGCTGATCAGTTCCTGGCGGGACCAGCGCGACAAGGGGGCGCTGCAGGCGCTGGGCAGGGCCTCGGGGGCGGAGCCGGCCAACGCCGAGCAGAAGGAGGCGGTCCGGTTGCGCCGGGAGAACGAGAAGCTCACCACCGAGCTGGCCAAGGCGCGGGAGGTCATCGCGATCCAGGGAAAACTCTCGGCGCTGTTGGACCAGCTCTCGACCGACAGCAGCAAGCACAGGCCCGAGCGATGATCGACGAGACGATCACCGAGCTCACGCCCCTGGTCGGGGTCAAGGCCGCTTGCGCCGCGGTGGGCAGGTCCCGGGCCACCCACTACCGCCACCACCGCACCACGCCGGCACCTGAGCGTCCGGCCCGGGAGCCGAAACCTCAGCCGCGGGCGTTGTCCGAGGCCGAGCAGGCCCGGGTGCTGGCCGTGCTGCGCTCGGAGCGGTTCGTGGACATGGCCCCGGCCGAGAGCCACGCCGTGCTGCTGGACGAGGGCACCTACCTGTGCTCGGTCTCCACCATGTACCGGCTGCTACGCCGGACCGGAGAGGTCCGCGAACGACGGGCCCAGGCCACCCACCCGGCCCGTACCAAGCCCGAGCTCGTCGCGCACGAGCCGAATGAATGCTGGTCCTGGGACATCACGAAATTGCGCGGGCCGGCGAAGTGGACGTACTACTACCTGTACTCGATCATCGACATCTTCTCCCGATACACGGTCGGATGGATGGTCGCCACCGGGGAGTCCGCGGCCCTGGCCGAGCGGCTGCTGGCTGAGACCATCGCCAAGCAAGGCGTGGACCGGGACCAGCTGACCATCCATGCCGACAACGGCTCCTCGATGGCCTCCAAGCCGGTCGCGTTCCTGCTGGCCGATCTCGGGGTCACCAAGTCCCACTCCCGGCCGCACGTCTCGAACGATAATCCCTACTCGGAAGCGCAATTCAAGACCTTGAAGTACCGGCCCGAGTTCCCCGCGCAGTTCGGTTCCCTCGAGCAGGCCCGGGCCTTCTGCGCCGAGTTCTACCGCTGGTACAACCTCGAGCACCGCCACTCCGGGATCGCGATGCATACACCGTTCGACGTCCATCACGGCCGGGCCGCCATGGTGCAGGACCACCGTGCCCAGGTGCTCACCAGCGCCTACGCCGCCCACCCCGAACGCTTCGTCCGCCACCGGCCAGTACCGCAAGATCTGCCCGGAACCGCGTGGATCAACCAGCCCATCCCACAGGAGAACCAGCCCGCACCGACAAACTCAACAATTCAGCTCAGCAACTGACCCAACAAGGTTGACAGGTTCCGGTATGGCGAACGATCACTCTTAGCGACGCACCCCAACGTTGCCTACGAGTGGCATCCCACCCTCAATGGCAACCTGACCCCACAGGGCGTAACTCCTGCCTCTGGAAGGCGGGTGTGGTGGCTTTGCCCCAAAGGACACAGCTACCAAGCCAAGATTGGTCAGCGCACGGGTAAGGGCACCGGATGCGGCAAGTGCTCCGGCCGATACGTCACGCCTGAGACATCGCTCGCGGTCAGGAAGCCTGCCTTGGCAGATCAGTGGCACCCCACTCTCAACGGGGAACTCACCCCGGAGCTTGTTACTCCGCATTCTCGCAAGGTGGTTTGGTGGCTGTGTCCTCGTGGCCATGCAACCCAAGACACCGTCGATAGTCGCACCAAGGGGATGGTCTGCCAGGCGTGTCCCAATAGCCGCCGCAACAAGAAGCGCGATCTTAAGCCGACGGACCATATAGATGAGCTTTTCCCCCCGCTGGAGCAGTAGTCTGCAGTGTGTGTGAGCGATCCCCGGCCTTCCGGGGATGTGTACTCTCCACGCCAACAGTGCGTCAGACGCGTTGACCAAGATCTGCACCCTGCCACTGATGGCCGGCCAGAACATGCGGGGGAGTGCTCGACTGCTGGTGAGACAGCATTATATCCGGTCTGACGTGGGGCGATGTCATGGTCGTGGTTGCACACCCCCTATTGCAAGTTGGGGACAGAAGCCGAGCCTTCGCGATGCCGGCGCGACACCCAAGCCTGTTTTGTTCCGCTCAACCGGTAGGGCGGATTTGCGGGGTCGGATGTTAGGAGCTCGAATCGCCAAGCCTGGGGCGCAGTGACGCGATCTTGCGTGGCCGGCGGCGACCTCGGGGATCGGCCGCATCACCACCGCCTTCTGCGCGGCGCTCATCGGCCGCTGCTCGTCCATGCCCATTTGCCCATCCTCGCCACTCACAACTCCGTGCGCCAGAGCTGTGGACAACAGCAAGGGCCGCGCTGCGCGCGTCCCGCAGGGCTCCGCCCGGCCCGCCCATGGTCGGGGTCAGGCTTGGAGGAGCGCGCCGAGTTCGTAAGCTGGATGACGAGGAGGTGCACCATGCCAGAGCACCGCGACACGAAGAACGAGCTCCAGGGCCAGACGTTCAGCAAAGACGCCCTTGACCGCGTGCGGCGGATTCTCGACGGCACGAGCACGTCGGAGGAATCGCCATGACGAGATCGAGCTACGCCTGGATCCCGGACCATCACCTCGGCGTCGCCGCGACGCTGACCCACGTCGATGAGGTCATCGCCCAGGCGGCAGAGATCCTCTTCGACTACCAGCGCCAGCCTGAGGGAATCATCCACCTCCGCGAGGTGCCCATGGTCACCCACAGCCAAACGATTGTCGCCGACATGGCCCCGATCCCGCGCAAGGTGCCGCTGCTCGTCGCCGACGCTATGGTGGCGCTGCGGAACGCCATCGAGCACACGCTCTTCGCCGAGATCGAGCACCGTGACGGCGCGCTGGACGAGAAGGCGGCAAAGCTCGTCGAGATGCCGGCCGCGCGCACCTATGAGTCGTTCGAGGCGTGGGTGAAGGGCCGAGCGAAGAACGGTCCGCCGTCCCTGCGACAGGGGAGCGACCTGCTGACGCGCATCAACGGTCTGCAGCCCTTGCACCGGACCAAGGACTCGCAGAACCACCCCATGGCGCTTCTGGCACTGCACACCAACCATTCCAAGCACCGCGCGCCGGCCATCACGGCCGTCCGCCTCGCTGCGGTGTACCGCGAGGATCAGATGCCCCGATCGATGGGCGACCTCGATCGCCGTCCAGAAGTCCCACTGCAGGTGGGCGATGTGATCGCCGAGACGCCCAGGGGCACGCAGATCCCGGTCACCCTGTTCCCGACGATCGGGATCAACCGACCTGGCACCGACCGCTGGCCTGTGCTGATGAAGGAACTGGAAGAGCTGGCCATTTGGGTCCGCACGCAGGCGGTCCCGCGGCTGATCGCCGGCTTCGAGCCGCCGCTACCGCCGCTACCGGCGCTGCCGACCCGATACAAGATCGCCATCGGGCACGACGACGAGCGCAGAGCGCTGTCGGCCGGATCGACGGTCTCCGCGGCGCAGTTGTACAACGACAGCCTCGGCGCGGCGACGGTACGCCGCGACATGGTCGAGACGATCGGGCAGTTGGAGGACGCGCCAAGCACCGAGCAGATCGCGTCCTGGTTGGAGAGCCTGTCCGATCAGGAGATGCTCGCGCGGATGCGGCAGCTGAAGGTCACGCACACCTCCGAGCCCGAGATCGTGCTGAGCGACTTCGCGGTGCTGGAGGCCATGCGCGACGACGCGCGCCGGTTTGCCGGGCTGGACGTACCCGCGGACGACCAGACTCGGCCATAGTTCGGCGTTTCCTGCGTCTCTCGTAGACATCTCCTGAATGGGACGCGAGTCGAACCGTGGCTCTTCGCGGATGACCGGGGCTTAGAACACTGTCTCGCTCGTGTCGTCCGGGGCAGGTGACTTCATCAAACCGCCGCGGACGCTGGCCCGATGTTCCGCAAGACGTCCAGAAATGCCGACGACCAAGGTGACGACCGATAGGGGACAGGGCCCATGGCATGGAATGCATCGTGAGCACGCGCCCGCCGGGCGGGGTTGTCGGAGCCCGCAAGTAGACTCCTGGTCGTGAGTGTCTCTGGGAACGAAGTAGACGTCAGTTACGGCTCGATTCTGCGAGTGCGGCGGGTTGACGAGGAGGCAGACCGGATTTGGTTCGACCGTCGCGATGGCGCGTCGGGTTGGTTCCGCCGCTCGTTGGTCGACAACGTTGAGGCGGGCCAGATTCTCTACTTTCCCAACGAAGCCGACGATGACAACACGGTCAAATTGCTGTCTGAAGAAGACTGGTTGGTGCGCGGTGGAGACGTTGCAACTGTCAGTTTGATCAGCGAGGACGGATCGACTGCCGTGCTTGAACTGAACGGCAGGCTCCAGACGTTCGCGCAGCGGGAGACGAAGCCCTTCATCAAGGGGCAGACAATTGCCGTCGATGTGGACGGGCGACCCGGACCCATGCTGAGCAGCGAGCCCATCGATCGGTTCGGCCGGGCCGAGGACGATCTCGACCCCGCGAGCTTCGTCGTAGATCCGGGTGATGTCACGTTGGCCGACTTTGGTGGTTCACGCGCCCTGGTCGAGCGAGCGCTTGAGCTGGCGCGCGTCGCCCTCGACCCGGAGCAGCGGCTTCAGCAGATCGGCGTTAACCCCGTAAAGGGCATCCTCTTCAGCGGCCCATCGGGCACGGGCAAAACGCACCTCGCTCGCGTCCTGAGCAAGGAAATTGGCACGCGCTTCTACTTGGTCGACGGGCCGGAGATCATCAACAAGTGGGTCGGTGAGAGTGAGCAGCGATTGCGTTCGCTGTTCCGGCACGCCGAGGAGCACGCGCCAGCCATCCTCTTCTTTGACGAACTTGACAGCATCGTGGCCAGTCGGGGAGATGATGCGCCGGAGTATGCGAGCCGCTTCGTCGGGCAGTTCCTGACCGCCCTTGACGGGTTCGAGGCCAGCCACGGTGTGCTAGTGATTGCCTCGACCAACCTGCCCGGCGCATTGGACTCCGCACTGCTCCGACCAGGGCGGCTTACATTCAAACTCGAGTTCGAAGGTCACCCAAGCCCCGAAGACCGGCTGAAGATCCTGCAGGCATCGGCCCGCGGGGTGCGCGGTGCCGAGCATGCCAACTGGCGAGTCTTGGTCGAAACCACCGACGGTTGGAGCGCGGCAGAACTGGCAATGATCTGGACCGAGGCCGGTGTCTTTGCGGTGGTCGACGAACGAGATGAGCTCTGTGCTGAAGACGTTGCTGCCGGACTAGTTCGGGCCGCTCGCAACCGAGACGTGTCCCGACGGCAGGAGGGACGCAAATGAGCGTTCCCACCATCGTTAAAGCACCCTTCATCGCAGTTGGGCGCGCATGGCGGCGGCGACGTCAGGCCCAGGAGTGGAAGCATAAGCGCCGCGAGTTCGTCTACCTCGACGAGACCAGCGTCACCAGCCTGGTGGCCGCTCGGCACGGCTCGGTGCCCGAGTCATTCAAGGACACCCTCAGCACCACCAACTCGTCCGACGCGGGCACCTCGCTCACGCTCCCGTCGACGCCCGCGGTGCCCGGGGTAGGCATGTCCATGCGATCAACATCCTCTCGAACCACGTCGCAGGAAGTGGTGCGCCGTGCCGTGGCCCAAGGCACCTTCCGCAGCCTACGGATCGGCGACACGGACCTGAGGGTCTCGGTCGAAGATCAGCCAGATCGCCCCAAGCCGGCAGCAGTTTCCACCGCGGCGGCATTGGCACACCACCTCCCTAAGCTTGAGAAGCAACACCGCGCAGTGCGCGCCCAAGACCTCATCCGCGGGGATGTCGTCGAGGTCCAAGTCGAGCTCAGCCCTGAGTGGAGCTACCAGTTCACGACGGCTGTGTCATCAATGATCGACCTCGTCGAAGGGCGCGCCGAGATGTTCGGCATTGAGGAGAGTGCCGTGGGAGAAGTGCAGCGGGTACTTGAAATGCTCTCTCGCCTTCTCGTTGACCTGGTGCCCCTCCAAGCCCGAGTGACGAGCCACCGTCTCGTCGTGGTGGACGACGTTTCATGGCTTGTCGACGTGTCGATGATCGCGGGCGGCAGCGAGCTTGACCGCGACGTTAGTGAGGTGCACCTCGCGGGAGTGACGGAGCTTCCCCTGTACTGGAAGGATGTCCGCCGCGTGCTCTTCGCCGGCTCGGCTTACTCCGTCTACGCTCGGCTCTCCAGGTCTGGGATCCAGACCTCATGGTCACCAGTGAAACTCGCCGATGTCTTCGACCGCTTCCTCCCTGAGGTCGGCAACCAGATCCGCGAGCTCCCCTACCTGTTCGAGAACGCTCGAAGTGTTGCTTACGGGGTTGAGGCCCCGGAGGCTTCCGAGGTTCTCCGTGACAAAGGGCTTGTACCGTTCGGACGGGCCCTCGCCCAGCTGGCATCCCGGAACATCTCAGGAGAGTCGTTGTTGGAGGCTGCCACAAACGCTGCACGATCCGTAGCAACGCCGGAGGAACTACAGGACGTCGGGATCGTGCGAAGCGCGTTCGAAGAAGTAGTCACGGCGGTCGAAAACTCCCCGTCGCTCACCGAGCCAACCGAACCGGCTCGGATCGACCGGAATCTGGTGCGGACGCTTCGCGAGACGCACCACGCAGTCGCTCGACTCATGTTCCTCAACGAGTTGGCTACCACCGGGGAACCGGAGACTCACGAAGAGGACGCGCCTGCGAACTTCCTTGAAGCCGAGGTAGTGGCTATCTATTGGTGACTTCGGGCAAGTACCCCATAGCTATGCCGCAGCAGGGGTCTGCTGTACGGATGGGTGACGCCTTAACCTGATCGTGAAGCAGTCCCGGGCTCCGGTGCCGTCAGATCGGTTCGCTTGGCATAACCGGAACCATTGCAGCACGACATGAGGTGGCATACCGGGTCCGCGCCCCCGGGCATTTTGCACCCCAGCAACCGCGTTACACCGCGCTAATGGACTTGACAGTTGAACACGCTGCCGGAAAGTGTGCATAAACGTGAACCCCTCATGTCCTTGCTGCAAGACCACATCTCCGCAGAAGTCCGGCGGGACACCAAACGGATCCTCGAAGGCTGTGAACGACCTGACTCCAAGTTGCCCTAGGCCTTCGAGGAGTAGTGGAATCGTTTTTTAACTAGATCAGGCCGAAGCTGGCCTGCCTAAGTGGGACGATCAGGTCGGGCAGTGCCTTAATGCTGCTGACTCCTTAGCGCCCCTGTCGGCTGTTTCGCCGGTGCCGATCTTGATCGATCACCGTCCTGAGTTGCGGGTAGTTCTCAGTGATCGCATTCTCGATGCCACCGTGATCCTCGCCGTGACCACCATCAACCTGGAGGCTCGCAAGCTCCTCTCGGCCGCGGACGGCCCCACCATGGCGGCCGCCGACAGCTTCACGATGGCGGTGGAGGAGGGTGCGGGTTCTGACAACGCGCCGATTCTGGACGACGCGGCCGCCGCCGAAGCCGTCACCGGCTACCTGGCCGCGGCCGGGGCGCGCAGCCGCTTCGAGGGACTGAGCGTGGAGTCGGTCACCGTGGGGGACGGCGGGCAGACGGTGGACGTGGTGCTGACGGCCACGGCCCGGCCACCGGTCGTGAACTGGATCGTGCCCCAGGGCGTCACGGTGGTGGCCGAGAGCTCGTCCCGGACCGCCCTCACCCGGTAGCGGGGATAGGGTGCCGTCATGAGCGAACCTCACCCCGATCTGGACCGCCTGCTCCGCTGGCAGGAGTCCGGCGGCACATGGCGGGTGGCCGCACGGCGGCGCCTGGACACACAGGAGCCGGCGGGGGAGGAGGTCATCCTGTCCCTGATGACCTGTGACGGCGGCGAGGAGATGGACGTGCTCCGGTCCTCGGATCCTGCCCTGTTGGCCTACGTGCACTCCGGTGAGTCCGGGGAGGCGGCTGCGCTGTAGGCTGGACCCCACCATGGCTGAGACTGACTACACCGCAGAAATCGCGCAGTTGCGCTCCACGCTGTCCAACATCGAGCAGGTCTCGGACATGGACCAGATCCGGGCGGACATTATCCGGCTGGAGGCTGAGGCCTCCGCCCCGGATCTCTGGGATGACCCGGAGGCGGCGCAGAAGGTCACCTCCAAGCTCTCCCACCGCCAGCACGAGCTGGAGCGCATCAACCGCCTGGAGCAGCGGATCGATGACATGGAGGTCATGGTCCAGCTGGCCGCGGAGGAGGATGACGACGCGGCTCGGGATGACGTGGCCAAGGAGCTCGAGGCCATCCGCAAGACGATGTCTGACCTGGAGATCGTCACCCTGCTCTCCGGCGAGTATGACGAGCGGGACGCGGTCATCACCATCCGCGCCGGCGCCGGCGGTGTGGACGCTGCTGACTTCGCGGAGATCCTGATGCGCATGTACCTGCGCTGGGCCGAGCAGCGCGGCTGGGACACCAAGGTCATGGACACGGCCTACGCCGAGGAGGCCGGGCTGAAGTCCGCCACCTTCGAGATCAAGGCCCCCTACGCCTTCGGCACCCTCTCCGTGGAGGCCGGCACCCACCGCCTGGTGCGGATCAGTCCCTTCGACAACCAAGGCCGCCGCCAGACCTCCTTCGCCGCCGTGGAGGTCATCCCGCTGATCGAGTCGGACGACTCGATCGACATCCCCGAGGCCGAGCTGAAGATCGATGTCTTCCGGTCCTCCGGCCCCGGTGGTCAGTCCGTCAACACCACCGACTCCGCGGTGCGCATGACGCACATCCCCACCGGGATCGTGGTCTCGATGCAGAACGAGAAGTCCCAGATCCAGAACCGCGCCGCGGCCCTGCGCGTCATGCAGTCCCGCCTATTGCTGGTGCGCGAGGCCGAGGCAAACGCGAAGAAGAAGGAGATGGCCGGGGACGTCAAGGCCTCCTGGGGTGACCAGATGCGCTCCTACGTGCTGAACCCGTACCAGATGGTCAAGGACCTGCGGACCAACCATGAGGAGGGCAACCCCTCCTCCGTCTTCGACGGGCACATCGACGGCTTCATCGACGCCGGCATCCGCTGGCGCGCCGGAGCCAAGCACCACGAGGACTGATACCCCGCCGCCCATCGGTGCCAGACTGGGGGCATGGACGCCTCCCTGCCCCCTGTCTCCGAACGCATCGTGACCGCCGAGCGCACCGTGCGCGCGCCGGCGTCGGAGATCTTCGCGCTGATCGCCGACCCGGCCCGCCAACCCGAGTGGGACGGCAATGACAACCTGGCCGAGGCCCCGGCCGGGCAACGCGTCACCTCCGTGGGGGACGTGTTCACCATGGAGCTGACCAACGGGCAGCGCCGGGAGAACCATGTCGTGGAGTTCGAGGAGGCCGAGCGCATCGCCTGGCTGCCCGCACCGGCAGGGGAGGAGCCCCGCGGTCACCTCTGGCGCTGGGAACTGGAGCCGCACTCGCAGGACACCACCCTGGTCCGGCACACCTATGACTGGAGGCAGCTGGCGGACGAGTCCCGCTTCGCCCGCGCCAACTGGCACACCCCGGAGCGCCTGATGGGCTCCATCGACCGCCTGGCCGTGCTCGCGGAGTCGGGGAGGTAGTCGCGGTGGACCGTGACGGGGCCAAACGCCTGCGCGCCCTGCTGGCTGACCTGGAGCAGGACACCTCGATCCTCGAGGACACCGTGTCCGAGCTGCGGGCCACCGTCCCGGGCTACGAGGACATCCCCGCCGATTCCGTCCGCGACTCCGCCCGGCGCAACCTGGCCCTGAGCATCCGTACCCTTCAGGAGGGCCGGGCCCCGGGCCCCGAGGAGATCGAGGAGCCGCGCACGCTGATGGAGGAGCGCATGGGCCAGGGCGTGTCCATCGTCAGTGTGCTCGCCGGCTTCCGCCTGTCCATGTCCGTGATCCTGCGCCACCTGCTGGACCTGGCCCCACGGCACGGGGTTCCCCCGGAACGGGCGCTGGACTTCAGCACCCTGCTGTGGACCCTGGGGGACACCTTCACCACGCAGGCCGTGGTGGTCCACCGGGACCGCTCGATCGCCCGGGCCGTGGCCGATTCCGCCCGCCGCACCCACTGGATCCGTGACGCCGTGATCGGTGGGCTGGACCGCACCGCCCTGGTGGCCGGGGCGGGTACCTATGACATCCCCCTGGACCGGCCGGTCCGCGCGGTCCGTGCCCTGGCGAATCCAGGGGCGGCCGCAGATCCGGCCGATCGGCTGCAGGACTGGGCCGAGCGGGCCGGCGTGAGGATGCTGACCGCGCCGCGCGGTGAGGGCGCCGTCGGGATCCTGATGGACGGAGTCGGCTCCCCGGCCGAGGCGCGGGGGCTCACGATCGCGCTCGGCTCGCCCGTCCCCCTCACGGAGGTGGGGGAGTCCTTCACCGTCTCCTCCCGGGTCCTGGAGGCCGCCCAGCGGGTGGGTCGGACCGGCGTCGTGGACCTTGAGGCCCTGTCCTGGCGGATGGGCATCCATTCCAGCCCTGAGACCACGCGGCTGCTGTTGGACAAGCATGTGGTCCCCGTGCTGGAGGAGGGAACGTTCGGTGAGCTGGTGATCGAGGCGCTGAATGCCTACCTGGACCATGGCCTGAACATCCCGCATGCCGCCGCCTCGATCCCCGTACACGTGAACACGCTGCGGTACCGCCTGAAGCGGTACCGCGAGCTCACCGGCGGCAACCTCCATGACCTCGAGACGCTGATCGAGGCCTCGTGGGCGCTGGCGGCCCACCGCGTTTCGTCGCCAGCTACAAAAGTGCCGCCTCGGCGTTGAAGTCCCGGACGTAGCCGGTTTCCCTGTTCGGGTTCATGCTGGTGGATGTCGCCTCGATCTGATCGTGATCCCTGTCACGCAGTGGGGTGGGTCTGCACCGGCAGGCCACGGCCGAAGCGGCCGTTCCCACGCATCCGAGAGGTGACATCCATGCTTCTGGGGATTGTCGGGATCATCCTGTCCCTGGCCCTGCTGATCACGCTGGCCTACCGCGGCATGCCCGTGGTCATCGCCGCACCGATCGCCTCCGTGGTGGCACTGGTGTTCTCCGGGGCGCCCATCCTGGCCTCCTACACCGAGATCTTCATGCCCGCCCTGGCCGGCTTCGTGGCCAGCTACTTCCCGGTCTTCCTGCTCGGGGCCATCTTCGGGCTGCTGATGACCACCACCGGCTACGCCGAGTCCATCGCCCGATCCGTCACCCGGTGGATCGGTGCCCGCAACGCGCTGTTGGCCACGGTGCTGACCTCGGCCCTGATGACCTATGGCGGCATCAGCCTCTTCGTGGTGGCCTTCGTGATGTTCCCGCTGGCCCGGGAGCTGTTCCGGGTGGCGGACATCCCCAAGCGGCTCATCCCCGGCACCATCGCCCTGGGCATCTTCACCTTCACCATGACCGCGCTGCCGGGCTCTCCGCAGGTGCAGAACATCATCCCCGGCCAGTTCTTCGGCACCGGCACCTTCGCCGCCCCGGGGTTGGGCCTCATCGGGACGGTGATCATCCTCGGTGGCGGCATGCTGTGGCTCGAATACCGCCGCAAGTCCCTCATCGCCAAGGGCGAGCACTTCGCCGACACCCCGGATGCGGGAGTGCTCGCGGCAGCCACACCCGGGGCCGGCTCCGGTGGGATCCGCCGCCGCGGCGACGGCCCGGGCGCGGCCGCTGCCACCGCCGAGAGGGAACGCCACGACGGTGAGACCGGCTCTTGGACCGAGACCTCGTCCGGGGGTACGCCAGCCACGGCACTGACACCGTCCAACCACGTGGTCCCTTTCCTGCCGCTGCTGGCCGTGATCGCCGTGAACTTCACCTGCACCCTGCTGGTGTTCCCGGCCCTGGACTGGGGATACCTCCAGGAGGAGAGGTTCGGCGGCGTGGAGCTGTCCACCCGCGCCGGCATCTGGGCCGTGGTCATCGCCCTCGTGGTGGCCATCCTGCTCATCATGGCCATCAACGTCCGCCGGATCGGCTCCCTGAAGCAGGGCTTCAGCGAGGGCGTCAAGGGCTCCATGCTCCCGATCTTCTCCACCGCCTCGGAGGTCGGCTACGGGGCCGTGGTGGCCTCGGTCGCTGCCTTCGCCGTGGTCCGTGACGCCGTGTTCAACCTCGGCGGCAATGCCCTGGTGACCTCGGTGCTCTCCACCTCGGTCACCGCCGCCATCACCGGCTCCTCCTCCGGCGGCATGACGATCGCCCTCAACGCCTTCGGATCAGACCTCAACGCCATGGCCATCGAGCAGGGCGCCAGCGCGGAGGCCATGCACCGGCTCACGGCCATCGCGGCCGGCGGCCTGGACACCCTGCCGCACTCCGGCGCCGTGGTGACCCTCCTGCTGGTCTGCGGCATGACCCATCGGCAGTCCTACAAGGACATCGCCATGGTGACCATCGTCTTCCCGATCATGGCCGTGGCGGTGCTCCTGGGCATCGTCGCCCTGTTCGGTGCCTTCTGAGACCACTCCCTGACCCGTCCCTTGTCCACCCTGACCCGACGCCGACGCCGACGCCGACGCCGACGCCTCGCCTAGGCTGAGCAGCAACCCACAGATCTACTGAGGAGCAATCACCATGACCAGCCCCACAACCAGCCCCGCCGCCTCCGCTCAGGACGCTGTCATCGTCGGTGGAGCACGGACCCCCTTCACCCGGCTGCTGTCCCAGCAGGCCTCCCTGACCGCCATGGACCTGGGGGCCCACGCCATCCGGAACGCCCTGCAGCGCTCCGGGGTTGAGCCCGGGGAGGTCGACTCGGTCATCATGGGCCAGGTGGTCCAGGCCGGGCAGGGGCAGAACCCTGCCCGGCAGTCCTCTCTGGCAGCCGGGATCGGCTGGGACGTGCCGGCGGTGACCGTCAACAAGGTCTGTCTGTCCGGGCTGACCGCCGTGATCGACGCAGCGCGGCTGATCCGCCTCGGTGAGGCCAGCGTGGTGGTGGCCGGAGGGCAGGAGTCCATGACCAATGCCCCGCACCTGCTCATGGGCGCGCGCCAGGGGTACAAGTACGGCCCCACCACGGTGCTGGACTCGGTGGCGTATGACGGTCTCACGGATGCCCTGAGCAAGGAATCCATGGGGGACCTGACGGAGGGCGGGAACACCGAGCGGCAGATCGACCGCACCTCGCAGGACGAGCCGGCCGCCGCCTCCCACCAGCGGGCTGCCGCGGCACAGGAGGCCGGAGTGTTCGAGGCGGAGATCGCACCGATCGAGATCCCGCAGCGCAAGGGCGAGCCGATCGTCGTCTCGGCGGACGAGGGGATCCGCCCGGACACCACCGTGGAGTCCCTGGCCAAGCTGCGCCCGGCCTTCAGTAAGGACGGCACCATCACGGCCGGCAACTCCTCTCCCATCTCGGACGGCAGTGCGGCCCTCGTGGTGACGTCGCGGGCCTTCGCCGAGGAGCGGGGCCTGACCATCCTGGCCACCGTCGGTGCCGCCGGCCAGGTCGCCGGGCCGGAGGACTCCTCCCTGCACTCCCAGCCGGCCAACGCGATCAAGGCGGCTGTGACCAAGGGCGGCTGGGCCGTGGGCGAGCTGGACTTCATCGAGATCAACGAGGCCTTCGGTGCCGTGCTGGTCCAGTCACTGAAGGACCTGGACTACCCGGCGGAACAGACCAACATCCACGGTGGGGCCATCGCCCTGGGCCACCCCATCGGCGCCTCCGGCGCGCGGCTGGCCCTGACGGCCGCACTGGAGCTCTCCCGGCGTGGCAGTGGACGTGCCGCCGTGAGCCTCTGCGGCGGAGGCGGCCAGGGCGAGGCCCTGCTGCTGAGCCTCTAGCCGGCGGCCCCCCCACACACACAGCCAACCGCTGCCCGGCACCCACCGACTGCCCCCTGCCACCCCGCAGAACCCCGCAGAACCCACCCACGAAAGGCAGGCGCCACCATGTCCGATGCACCGACCCCGCAGGAGCGGCCCCAGCACGGGGCCTCCATCTTCCGTGACGGCGTGCTGGCCGGTCGCAGGGCCGTGGTGACGGGTGGGGCCTCCGGCATCGGCGCCAGCTGCGTGCGCGCCCTGGCCTCAGCCGGCGCCACCGTGACCGTGGCGGACCTCGACGTCGAGGCGGCCGAGGCGCTCGCAGCTGAGGTCGGTGGCAGCGCCTGGGCGGCTGACCTGGCGGACACCGAGGCGCTCGACGAGCTGGAGTTGGACACAGACATCCTGGTGAACAACGCCGGCATCCAACGGGTGGCACCCCTCCACGAGTTCGACCCGAAGGCGTGGCGCCTCATCCACCGGCTCATGCTCGAGTCCCCGTTCCTGCTGACCCGCGCCGTGCTGCCGGGGATGTATGAGCGGGGCTTCGGGCGGATCATCAACCTGTCCTCCGCCCACGGGCTGCGCGCCTCGGCCTTCAAGAGCGCCTACGTCTCCGCCAAGCACGGGCTGGAGGGGCTCTCCAAGGTGACGGCCCTGGAGGGCGGCCCTCACGGCGTGACGTCCAACTGCATCAACCCGGGCTACGTGAAGACCGCCCTGGTGGAGCGGCAGATCACGGACCAGGCCAGGACGCACGGCATCTCCGAGGACGAGGTGCTGGAGAAGATCATGCTCACGCATTCGGCTGTCAAGCGGCTGACCGAGCCGGACGAGGTCGCCTCGCTCGTGGTCTGGCTGGCCACGGACGCCGCCGGCATGGCCACGGGAGCCTCCTACACCATGGACGGCGGCTGGACCGCCCAGTGACCGGCACCCTGACCAACGAGACCACACGAGGAAGAGAGTAGGTACACCATGAGTTTGGACAAGACGGTGGCGTCGGCGGCCGAGGCCGTCGCGGACATCCCGGACGGCTCCCTGCTGGCCGTGGGCGGCTTCGGCCTGTCCGGCAATCCCATCCAGCTGATCGAGGCCTTGAAGGACCAGGGGGCGAAGGACCTGACCATCGTCTCCAACAACTGCGGGGTGGACGGCTGGGGACTCGGCATCCTGCTGGGAGCCGGCCGGATCTCCAAGATGGTCTCCTCCTACGTGGGGGAGAACAAGGAGTTCGCGCGCCAGTACCTGGACGGCGAGCTGGAGGTCGAGCTGGTGCCGCAGGGCACCCTGGCGGAGAAGCTGCGCGCCGGGGGTGCCGGCATCCCCGCCTTCTACACGCGCTCCGGTGTGGGGACCCAGGTGGCCGACGGCGGACTGCCGATGAGATACCACTCGGACGGCACGGTGGCCAAGGCCTCCCCGCCGAAGGACATCCGCTCCTTCACCATGGGCCAGACGGGCGAGAAGGAGTACGCGCTGGAGGAGTCGATCGTCTCGGACTTCGCCCTCGTACATGCCTCGATGGCGGACCGTCACGGCAACCTCGTCTTCAACAAGGCCACCCGGCAGTTCGCGCCACCGGCCGCCATGTCCGCCACCCTGTGCATCGCCCAGGTGGAGAGGATCGTGGAGCCGGGGGAGATCGACCCGGACCAGGTGCACCTGCCGGGCGTCTACGTCCACCGGATCGTCGAGGTCGGTCCGGACATCGAGAAGCCGATCGAGAAGCGGACCGTCCGGAAGGCTCCGGCCGGCACCGAGGGGGAGGAGACCCGATGAGCTGGACCCGTGATGAGATGGCGGCCCGCGCCGCCCAGGAGCTGCCGGACGGCGCCTACGTCAACCTGGGCATCGGCATGCCGACCCTGATCCCGAACCACATCCCCTCCGGACGCACCGTGGTGCTGCAGTCGGAGAACGGGGTCCTCGGGGTGGGACCCTACCCGCTCGAGGAGGATGTGGACCCGGACCTGATCAACGCCGGCAAGGAGACGGTGACGGTCAACCCGGGGGCGTCCTTCTTCGACTCCTCCCAGTCCTTCGGGATGATCCGCGGCGGCAAGATCGACGTGGCCGTGCTCGGCGGTATGCAGGTCGCCGAGAACGGCGACCTGGCCAATTGGATGGTCCCCGGCAAGATGGTCAAGGGCATGGGCGGGGCCATGGACCTGGTCCACGGGGCCGGCCGGGTGATTGTGCTCATGGACCACAACGCCAAGGACGGTTCGGCCAAGATCCTCGCCCGGTGCGATCTCCCACTGACCGGGCAGGGCGTGGTGGACCGCATCATCACGGACCTGGCCGTGATGGATGTGGACCATCAGACGGACCCGGCCAAGCCGCGTCTGGTGCTCGTGGAGACCGCCCCCGGCGTCAGCGAGGACGAGGTCCGGGCCGCCACCGGTGCCACCCTGCACTAGCGCCCCGCTGGGTTCCCCTCTTCGCGCGCTGCCTTGAACCAGGCCGGGTACGACGCCGGCCGGCGGGCCTGCGAGGCCCGGTCACCGGACGCGGTGGCCGGGCCGCCGGCAGGGGGCGGGGCGGGGAGGGGCGGGGACACACCTGCCCCGTTCGGCCCGACATCCCACCGCTGTTATCTCTTCGTGACTACGGTGGGCTGAGCGAGCACCCAGCCTTCCCCTACCGAGCCCCACTGGTGCCGCGGGACGTGCGTGTCCAGGGGACGAGTGTGGAACATGATCCGGTTCGAGCAGGTCACCAAGGTCTATGACCGCCGTTCCCGTCCGGCTCTCCAGGACGTCACGGTGGAGTTCGAGCGCGGAGAGTTCGTCTTCCTGGTGGGGGCCTCCGGCTCCGGCAAATCCACGTTCATCCGCCTCATGCTGCGGGAGGAACGCGCCAGCCGCGGTGCCGTCTACGTGGTGGGCCGGAACGTGGCGCGGCTGCCCTCCTGGCGGGTTCCGAGACTGCGCCGTGGCATCGGCGTGGTCTTCCAGGACTTCCGCCTGCTGCCCAACAAGACGGTCTACGCCAACGTGGCCTTCGCCATGCAGGTCCTCGGCAAGGGGCGGGCCCAGATCCGAAAGGACGTGCCCGAGGTGCTGCAGACGGTGGGCCTGGAGGGCAAGGAGAAGCGCATGCCCCACGAGCTCTCCGGCGGCGAGCAGCAGCGCGTGGCCATCGCCCGTGCCATCGTCAATCGGCCGGACATCCTGCTGGCGGACGAGCCGACCGGCAACCTCGACCCCGAGACCTCAGTGGGCATCATGTCCGTGCTGGACAAGATCAATCAGAACGGGACCACCGTGGTCATGGCCACGCACGACGACGACATCGTCAACCAGATGCGCCGCCGCGTGGTGGAACTCGAGGCCGGTGAGATCGTCCGCGACGAGTCCGGGGGTGGCTACCGCACCGTGCTGGGCTCCGCCGAGGGTGGACCCGCCGAGGCCGTGCCCGCCGGTGGCGAGGAGGCCCAGGCATGAGATTCGCCTTCGTCCTCGGAGAGACCTTCTCCGGCATCCGCCGCAATCTGTCCATGGTGGTCTCGGTGGTCCTCGTGACCTTCATCTCGCTGACCTTCGTGGGTGCCGCCGGGCTGCTGCAGCTGCAGATCAATCAGATGAAGGGGTACTGGTATGACCGGGTGGAGGTGGCGATCTTCCTGTGCACGGACACCTCCACCACCACCTCCTGTGCCTCCGGGCCCGTCACGGACGGCCAGCGCGAGTCCATCCAGGAGCTGTTGGAGTCACCCACAGCCGCGCCCTACATCAAGAGTTACGAGCATGAGTCCCAGGAACAGGCCCTGGAGATCTTCCAGGAGCAGTTCAAGAACTCCGCGATGTCCGGGACCGTCACGGCAGAGCAGCTGCCGGAGTCGTTCCGGGTGGCGCTCGTGGACCCCGAGCAGTACGAGGTCGTCAACGAGCTGTTCTCCGCCATGCCCGGAGTGGAGATCGTCTCTGACCAGCGCGAGCTGCTCGAACAGATCTTCTCCCTGATGAACATGGCCTCCGTCATCGCCGTCTCCGTGGCCGTGGTGATGCTGGTCTGCGCGGTGCTGTTGATCGCCACCACCATCCGGCTCTCGGCCTTCTCCCGCCGCCGGGAGACGGGGATCATGCGGCTCGTCGGCGCCTCGAAGACCATGATCCAGCTGCCCTTCCTGCTGGAGGGTGTCATCGCGGCCCTGGTCGGGGCGGTGCTGGCGAGCGTGACCACCTGGGCGATCGCGGAGTTCTTCATCGGTGACTGGCTCACCGGGCAGTATCCCGGGACCGGGTTCATCGCCGGCGTGGAGGCTCTCATCCTGGTACCGCTCCTGCTGGGCGTGGCCATCCTGTTGGCCGCGCTTTCCTCGATTCTCACCCTGAGGCGTTATCTTAAGGTGTGATGACTATGGGACACGTGTGACTAATGTGACCCGATCTGAACCCCTCCGAGACCTGAACACCCGCACCGAGACATTCCCGACGTCCCGACCTCACCTGAATCCACTCGACTCCGGAAGGCACACCGTGACCCGACGCCGACTCTCCCGCGCCATGCTCGGCGCCGGTCTGGTGACGCTCCTGACCCTGTCCATGAGTGGCACCGCCATGGCTCAGGACTCCATCGACGACCTGGAGCGGCAGATCGAGCAGGCGGAGCGCAACCAGGCGGAGATCGATCGGGAGATCGGGGATCTCGGTGGTGAGCAGTCTGAGCTGGAGGACCGTCAAGGGGACCTGGACGCGTCCCTCGAGGGGCTCGATGAGGACATCGCCGAGAAGATCCGGAAGCTGAACGGCCTGCAGGACCAGCTGCCCGGTGCTCAGGAGGCGCTGTCCGCCGCGGAGGGACGCGTCTCCGCGGCCACCGCCGAGGTGCAGTCCCTCAACGAGCGGGTCCGGCAGGCCGAGTCGAGCCGATCGGAGATCCTGGCCGAGATCGCCGCGAGCGAGCAGGAGCTGGACACCGCCGCCACGGAGATCGGCCAGATCGCCAACCAGGCGTACAAGCAGGGCGGGGTCTCCTCGGACCTGGCCTTCATCCTGGGCCTGAGTGACTCCTCACTGCCGGACGCCATGGGGATGGCCAACCAGGCGCTGCGCATCCAGAACAGCCGGATCTCCTCGGTCTCGCAGTCCAAGTCCACGGACGTCAACGCAGAGGTTCGCCTGGCGGCCGTCGAGGCCGAGATCAAGGACCTGCGGACCCAGGCGGAGGAGGCGCTCGCCCGGGAGGAGCAGGCTCGCAACGAGGCCTCCGAGGCCAAGCGGGAACTGGACGAGATGGTCACCAGCACCTCCCAGCTGACGGACGAGCTGAAGGCCCAACGTCCGAAGATCCAGGCCCAGATCGACGCGAATCGCGCGGAGCAGGACAAGGTCAACGAGCAGATCGCCGAACGCCAGCGGGCCCTGACCGCCGAGGCGTCGGCCACGTCCGATCTGCAGGAGAAGCACCGCGAGGCGGTCGCCGAGGCGGAGCGCAAGCGCCGCGCCGCAGAGGAGGCCGCCCGCAAGGCACGGGAGGCGGCGGCGCGTGCGGACCGGGCTGCCGCGCGCAAGGCCCAGGAGGCCTCCGAGCAGGCCAACCAGGAGGCGGATGCCGCCGAGGAGCGGGCCAGCCAGGCCCAGGAGGCCGCCAGCTCGTCGAGCGGTTGGGGGCTGCAGTGGCCCCTGAACACCTACATCACCTCAGGCTTCGGTTGGCGCCCGACGCCGTCCGGCAGCTTCGACTATGGGGGAGCGGGCGGCTACGTGCATACCGGGATGGACTTCGGTGGCGGCTGCGGCCTGCCGATCCGGGCCGCGGCGGACGGTGAGGTCTGGAATGCCGACTGGGCCGTGTGGACTTCCGGAAACCGGGTGGTCATCTCCCATGGGGCGGTCAACGGGCGCGCCCTGGCCACCAAGTACCACCACATGACGCGGTACATCGTGTCCCCGGGGCAGCAGGTCCAGCGCGGCCAGGTGATCGGCTACACCGGTACCACTGGCAACTCCACCGGGTGCCACCTGCACTTCGAGACCATCCTGGACGGCCAGGCCGTCAACCCGGCCGGCCTCCTCTAGGGACGCCAGGGGTTCTGCTGGGCCTGCCGGCGAGGTGCCCGCCGGTTCCTCGGTGGCCACCTCGTCGGCGCGCCGTGGACAGCGCGGGTAGACTGAACAGTCCGTGTCACCAGGAGTCAGCCCAGGAGAGGAGCACCCGTGGCCAAGAAGTCCGCCGGCAAGTCCGGCAACCGGAAGACGCCGGACGGCCGTCAGGTCATCGCGACCAACCGCAAGGCGCGGCACAACTACCTCATCCTGGACACCTACGAGGCCGGGATCGCGCTGATGGGGACCGAGGTGAAGTCCCTGCGTGAGGGCAATGCCTCGCTCGTGGACGGCTTCGCCGTCTTCTACGCTGACGAGCTCTATCTGGAGCAGGTCTACATCCCGGAGTACCTCAACGGCTCCTGGACCAACCATTCCGCCCGTCGCCGCCGGAAGCTGCTGCTGCACCGCCAGGAGCTGACCAAGATCTCCCGCCAGATCGCGGAGGCCGGGCACACGATCGTGCCGCTGCAGCTCTACTTCCGGGACGGCCGCGTCAAGGTGGAGATCGCGGTGGCCCAGGGCAAGCGGGACTATGACAAGCGCCATGCGCTCCGGGAGAAGCAGGACAACCGCGAGGCCCAGCGGGCCATGCGGATGCGCAACCGCGGGGCGGCCTGAACCGGAGTGCCGGCTGTCTCGGAATACCGGGGGCGGCACATGCGTTACACTGGACAGTCCGGACCAGGCGTGGAGTCAGGGAAACTGCGCAGGGGATCGGATGATGGACGGTTGTTTGTCAACTGAATACGGGGATGATCGGTTTCGACGATGTGAGTCGCGACAGGGGAAGCGGGCCGAGGATGCAGAGTCATCTCGTCAACGCTCTCTGCAAACCAACAAGTGCCGAATCTAAGCGCACTGACTTCGCTCTCGCTGCCTGATCAGTGAACGAGTCCGTCAGCCCGGGGATGCTATCGCCCCGGGACCTGGCGTCGATTAGATAGCCACTGTCCACCGCCCCCGCCGGGGGTAGCGGTGGAGACCTTAATCCGGCTGGGCCCGGGTTGGCTGCCTGTGTGTAGGACAGTCAGGGCCGAGTAACACCCACAGCACACTGCGCCCGGAGAAGACCTGGCAACACTGCATCGGACGCGGGTTCAATTCCCGCCATCTCCACCATCCCACGGCCAAGGCCCCGGGACACCGCCCACGGTGTCCCGGGGCCTTTGTCATGCCCGGGTGTTCCCGGCCCAGGCGTCCTCTAGACTGTGGGATCATGCCTGATTCCGCTGGCCCCGCCCTGTCCGCCGTCCTGATGTTCCTGCTTGAGCTCGGCCTGCTCGGCTCCGCCGGCTTCTGGGCCCTCACGGTGTTCTCCAGCCCCTGGGCTGCGGTGGCTGCCGTGGTGGTGGTGGCCGCCGTGTGGGGTCTCGTCCTCTCCCCGAAGGCACCGGCCCGCCCGGGCTGGCCCTGGCATACCGTGGCCGGGCACGTGCTGTTCCTGCTCGGTGCGGTGGTGCTGTTCGTGGTGGGCCAGCCGGTGCTGGGCGGAATCTACCTCGCGCTGATCGTGCTGTCCCTGGTGCTGACCGTGCTGTACCGAGAACGTCTGGGGCAGGAGTCCCGGCAGGCCCGTCAGGAGCGGCACGGGGCCCGGGCTGAGACCGCGCGGCCCACGGGCCGCCGCGCCGCCGGGCGCTGACCGGGGAATCAGGACCAACGGAGTCCCAGGGAGAGACCCACCCCCACGGCCAGCATGCCCAAGGCCAGGTGGGCGGCCCAGCAGCCGACGGCGGCCGCGAACCTCCCGGACAGGGCGTCCCGTGCCGTGGACACCGACACGGTGGAGAAGGTGGTCAACGCCCCGGCCACTCCGGTGACCCAGAGGTCGAGAGCCACCCCCGAGAGCGCGCCGGCGGTCACACCGGCCACGAAGGAGCCGAGGGTGTTGGCCACGAGGATCCCCCGGCGAGGCAGGTAGTGGTCCGCGGTCAGGCGCAGGACCGCGCCCACGGCCCCGGCCACGGCCAGAATCAGGATCATCATGCGGTCTCTCCCACCGACCCCTCGTTCCCCACGGTCCCCTCGGGGTGCCCCGGCCTCCCGGGCCGGTACCCGCCGAGCCACAGTCCTGCGGCGGCGGCCATGGTGCCCAGGGCCGCACCAGCCGCCAGGGCCAGCAGGGTCCCGCCCAGCCCGGCCATGAGCAGCCAACCGCCCGGCGATCCGGTCCGGATGAAATCGCCGAGGCCGATCGCCGGTGCCACGGAGGCGGCCAGGACCACCGCGGAGAGTGAGGTGTAGGCCCCCAGCACTCCGGTTCCGAGGCCGGTCACGAGCCAGGGAGGCAAGTCACGCCGGGACGTCACGGCCCACAGCAGCCCCAGCAGGAGGGACCCGGACAGGTTCACGGCCCCGAGGGTGACCCACTGGGCCAGCGGGGAACCGGACTCCGGGGCGGGGGCCACCAGCAGCCAGCGCAGCAGCGTGCCGATCGCCCCGCCGGCCGCCACGGCGCCCACCACGGTCCAGCCGGGGTGCCGCGGCAGGGGATCCTGCGGCGGAGGAGCGGGCAGTGCTGCGGTCATCAGGCCTGCTGCTGGCCGATCAGCTCCGGGTTGAGGGACTCGAGGGCATCAGGATGCAGCAGCCCGTTGGAGGCCAGGGCGTTGCCGCCGAACGGGCCGTCCTCGCCCTCCAGGGACGTGAAGCGACCGCCGGCCTCGGTGACGATCGGCACCAGGGCGGCCATGTCATAGAGCTCCAGCTCGGGTTCACAGGCGAGGTCCACGGCGCCTTCGGCCACCATCATGTAGGACCAGAAGTCGCCGTAGGCCCGGGTGCGCCACACGGTGGACGTCAGTTCCAGGAACTCGCGGATGTTGCCGCGATCCCGCCAGCCCTCCAGGGACGAGTAGGACAGCGAGGCATCCTCGATCCGGGACACGTTGGAGACGTGGATGCGGGTGGCCGAGGCGATGGACTTGCCCATGTAGGCGCCCGTGCCCTTGGCGGCCCACCACCGGCGGTTCAGGGCCGGGGCGGAGACCACGCCGACCACGGGCTCGCCGTCGTCGATCAGGGCGATCAGGGTGGCCCACACCGGCACGCCGCGGACGAAGTTCTTGGTCCCGTCGATCGGGTCCACCACCCAGCGCCGCGGACCGTGGCCGGCCTCACCGAATTCCTCGCCCAGCACGGCGTCCCGCGGGCGGGCCCGGGACAGGTTGCCGCGGATGAGTTCCTCGGCGCCGCGGTCCACGTCAGTGACAGGGGTCAGGTCCGGCTTGGTGTCGACCGTGAAGTCCTGCGCCTTGAAGCGGGCCATGGTCTGGGAGTCCACCGAGTCCGCCATGATGTGGGCGAGTCGGAGGTCATCCGTGTAGTTCTTGGGCGCATCGGTCATGGAGGCCACGCTACCTTCCGCCGGTCAGCAGCCGCCGCAATGACGCCAGCCGCTCGGCCCCGGACGGCCCGGCTTGACCAGCGGCCACCCAGCCATCCAGGGCGCAGCCGGGCTCCCCCTCGGCATGCGAGCAGCCCCGGGGGCAGTCGGCCAGCGCGGGAGCGAGATCGTCGAACGCCTCCACCACCCGGTCACGGTCCACCAGGCCCAGGCCGAAGGAGCGGATCCCCGGGGTGTCCACGAGCCAGGCACCCGGGCTGTCCGGCAGGGGGATGGCCAGCGCGGAGGAGGAGGTGTGCCGCCCGCGGCCGGTGACGGCGTTGACGTGGCCGGTGGCCCGCCGGGTGCCGGCCAGGGCGTTGAGCAGCGTGGACTTCCCGACGCCGGACGGCCCCACCAGCACGGACACGTGGCCTTCCAGCCGGGTCCTCAGGGCGGCCAGCAGGCCGGAGTCCAGCTTTGCGTCGGTCTCGTCCGCGTCAGAATCCCCAGCGTCAGAACCCCCAGCGTCGGGATCACCAGTGTCGGGATCGCCAGCGCCACCGTCGTGTGCAGACTGGGCAGACTGGGCAGACCGCGAGGTGAGCACCTCCAGGTCGAGATGCCGGTAGTGGGTCAGCAGCCCGGCCGGGTCGCGCAGATCCGTCTTGGTGATGCAGAGCACCGGTTCGATGCCCGCGTCGTAGGAGGCCACCAGCGCCCGGTCGATGAAGCCGGTGCGGGGCTCGGGGTTGGCCGCTGCCACCATGATGACCAGGGTGTCCACGTTGGCCACGACCACGCGCTCATAGGCGTCCGAGTCGTCGGCGGAACGGCGCAGCACGGTGGAGCGATCCTCGATCCGCACGATCCGTGCCAGCGTTCCCTCCCGCCCGGACAGGTCCCCGACCACGCCCACGAGGTCACCGGTCACCACCGGGTTGCGCCGCAACTCCTTGGCGCGCATGGCCGTGACGTCCCGGCCCCCGTCCTCGGCGGGCCCTCCGTCCAGGTGGACGGTGTACCGGCCCCGGTCCACGGTCACGACCCGGCCGATCACCGCGTCCTCGTGCTCGGGGCGTTCCTTGGTGCGCGGCCGTGAGCCCTGCTTGGTGGGCCGCGAGCGGATGTCGGACTCGTCCCAGCGCTTCGGGTCGAACCGGCGTCCGGGGCGGCTCATGCGTCCGGACCGTCGCTGCCGTCGACGAGGCCTGTCCACATCCGGGGGAAGTCCGGCATGGTCTTGGCCGTCGTGGCGATGTCACGCACCAACACCCCGGGCACGGCCAGACCCAGCACGGCGGCGAAGGTCGCCATCCGGTGGTCCTCATAGGTCTGCAGGGTCGCCCCGTGGAGGTGGTCCCTCCCCCCGGGGAAGGAGAGGGAATCAGGGCCCTCCTCGACCTGTCCGCCGAGCCGCCCGGACTCAGTGGCGAGGGCCGTCAGCCGGTCCGTCTCGTGGCCGCGGAGGTGGCCGATCCCGGTCAACCGTCCCGGCCCGTCCGCCAGCAGGCACAAGGCCGCCGCGGTGGGTGCCAGCTCGGCCGTTCCGTCCAGGTCACCGGGAGCTGTGATGCGGGGCCGGCCGTCCTCGTCCAGGGACCCGGAGACCGTCAGGGTGCCGGTGTCCGTTCGGGTTTCCGTGCCGGTGGTGCCGCTGGCGGACGGGACGGGGGAGAACTCCACCGTGGCCCCGAAGGCCGGCAGGATGGACCGCCACCGGTCGCCGATCTGGGTGGTCTCGGCGGGCCAGTCGGGCACGGAGACGGTACCTCCGGTGGCCACGGCCGCGGCCAGGAACGGCCCGGCATTGGACAGGTCCGGCTCCACCGCGGTGTCCAGGGAGCGGATCGGACCGGGGGAGACCCTCCACTGCCCGGGTACGGAGTCATCCACCGTCACGCCGCAGCGGCGCAACACCGCCACCGTCATGCCGATGTGCTCCGGGCTGGGGACAGAGGCCCCGGTGTGCACCAGGTGCAGCCCTCGGCGAAGGCGCGGGGCGGCCAGCAGCAGACCGGAGATGAACTGGCTGGAGCCGGAGGCGTCGACCTCGACTCGGCCGCCGTCCGCGCCACCGCCGTGGATGGTGAAGGGGAGGGTGCCGGTCTCGGCGCCGGGGCCATCCACCCTGACACCGAGCGCGGCCAGGGCCTCGAGGACCGGACCCATGGGCCGGGCCAGGGCGGCCTCGTCTCCGGTGAAGTGCACGGCTCCGGAGGCCAGCGCGGCCACGGGCGGGACGAATCGCATGACCGTCCCGGCCAGACCACAGTCGATGGTGACGCCGTCCGCCGGGAGCCGGGGGCCGCCGTCGGGCACGGGGACAACCTCCACCGTGCCCGGGGCTACCTGGCTGATCGAGGCGCCGAGCGCGGTGAGGGCCTGAACCATCAGGCGGGAGTCTCGGCTGTCCAGCACGCCGCGCAAGCGGCTCGGCCCCTCGGCCAGGGCGGCGAGCACGAGGTAGCGGTTGGTGAGCGACTTGGAACCGGGCACACGCACGGTGCCGTGGACCGGTCCGTTCGGTCGGGGGGCGGGCCAGGGATCTGCAGGGTGGGTCATCACCCTGCCCAGATTACCGGGCGGAGGAATAACGGTGCCGGGCGGGTTGCTGTACCGGCTGTGGCAACCGGCCGGCACACAGCCGGGCCACAGCCCGGGACACCGGGACGAGACCTACGGAAGGACGGTATCCATGACACCCAGCGCAGTGGCCCTGGCCGAACGGCCTGCCGTCAGGGAACGGGCCGTAGACTGGTCTGCGATGGATACCCAAGACGCCGCCCCGGGCACCGCGGCACATGACACGGCCGACGTGGACCGGGCCACCGAATCGGACAGCGCCCGGCGTGGACGCTTCGAGCGGGATGCCCTGGAGTATGTGGACCAGCTGTACTCGGCGGCCATGCGCATGACGCGCAACCCGCAGGACGCCGAGGACCTGGTCCAGGAGGCCTACACGAAGGCCTACTCGTCCTTCCACCAGTACAAGCCCGGGACCAATCTCAAGGCCTGGCTGTATCGGATCCTGACGAACACCTACATCAACCTGTACCGCAAGCGCCAGCGGCAGCCCCAGCAGGCCGCCACGGACACGGTGGAGGACTGGCAGATGTTCCGGGCCGCGGAGCACACCTCCAGTGGGCTCCGCTCCGCAGAGACCGAGGCACTGGACCACCTGCCCGACTCAGACGTCAAGGACGCTCTGCAGTCCATTCCGGAGGAGTTCCGGTTGGCGGTGTACTTCGCGGACGTGGAGGGCTTCGCCTACAAGGAGATCGCCGGAATCCTCGATATCCCGATCGGCACGGTCATGAGCCGGCTGCACCGCGGCCGCAAACTGCTCCGCGGGCTGCTGACCGACTATGCGCGGGATCGCGGCATCGGCGCCCAGAAGACCACCAACGGGCGGGCCGCCACCGGCCGGGCCGGGACCACACAGGAAGATCAGGAGGCGGGCAGCAGATGAGCGAGGACTGCCAGAAGATCGGTGACTGCGCGGACACCCGCATCCAGCGCCTGTACGAGTACCTTGACGGTGCCCTGACGCACCGCGACCTCGAGGAGGTCAAGGGCCACCTCGAGGAGTGCACTGAGTGCGCCGGCGAGTATGACCTCGAGTGCATCATCCGCTCCGTGGTCAAGCGCAGCTGCACCGAGAAGGCCCCGAGCACCCTGAAGGTCAGCATCATGGCGCGTATCAGCGAGATCAAGCTGGAGGCCGGCCACTAGAGACCGGCCATCCCTCAGGCCCGGCGGCTCAGGAGCCGGAGACGCAACAGACCCCGCCGGGGCGGACGGATCAACCGTCCCGATCGGCGGGGTCTGGTGGTTCTACTGCTCTCGGTGCAACCCATGCAGGCCAAGCAGGCCATGAGGGGCCCGAGAGGGCCTCAGGAGTTGGGTCGCTTGCCGTGGTTGGCGTTGCCCTTACGGCGGTCCTTACGCTTGCGTCCACGCTTGCTCATCGCGGTTCCTTCCGGTGATCCGACGCCGTCATCGATCCGTGACAGCACCATCCATTTTCTCACACCTCGGGCGGGTGCTCTCAACCCGGCACCGGAGCGTCAGGCCGTGGGCTCCGGCAGGTTCAACCACTGGTACCAACCGCGGTGCAGGACGAGCCAGGCGATCAGCCCGTAGCCGGCCTGGCCGGGCAGTCCCTGACCCGCTGCCAGATCATTGCGCCACTGCTCGTGATTGACGAGCGGCGTGAACGTGTCCACGTAGTAGTGGTGGCGTCGGTCCGCCACGTCCATGTATGCCGTGTTCAACTCCTGCAGGCGGACGTTGCGCTCCCCGTCCAGGGAGGGCACCGGCCCCACCACGAGGGTGGCGATGTCCAACTGAGCCGCACGGTCCAGGATGTTGGCCAGATTCAGCCGTGCACGGGCCGTGGACGCCTCGCGGTCCAGGTCGGTGTCAGAGAGTCCGATCACCAGTCGGTTCTCCGTGGTCTCGCCGTACCGCAGGGCCGTCTCGTCCTGCCAGCGCTGGGACAACGCCTCCGTGCCCTCGCCCGGACGGGCCAGGACGTAGCTCTCCAGCTGGACCCCTGGGGCCGAGGTCTTGGCCAGGACGCGGCCGAGCCAGCCCAGCGCGCGGGGGTCGCCCACGCCCGCCAGGAGCTCATTGCCGACGGAGGCGATGCGGATCCGACGAATCTCCACTGTGTACCTTTCGATGGGGTGCCCGTCACTGTAGCAAGGCGGCGGGAACACCCGGCCCGGCCGCCGCGGGCGGCCGGGCCGGGTGCCGGTCTGTGGTGCGGGTGCCCTCAGCGGCCGAAGGCCTCGTCCAACAGGATGGAGGCCTCCTGGTCGTGACGGACCTTGGACCCGGCCGACGTGGAGGCCGAGGCAGGCCGTGCGACCAGGGTCACCGTCCGGTTCAGCGCCGGAAGCAGGTTGAGGGCCATGAAGGGCCAGGGACCCTGGTTCGCCGGCTCGTCCTGGACCCAGGCCACCGTGGCGTTCGGGTACTTGGCCAGCTCTGCCGCGATCTCCTCCTCGGGGAGCGGGTACAGCTGCTCCACGCGGATGATGGCGGTCTTGCTGTCCCCGTCCTTCTGGCGGCGCGCCACCAGGTCGTAGTACAGCCGGCCTGAGACCAGCAGCACCTTGTCCACGGACTGGCCGACCTCTTGATCCGGGATGACCGCCTGGAAACGGCCCTGGGTGAAGTCCTCCACCGAAGAGGCGGCGGCCTTCAGCCGGAGCAGCTGCTTCGGGGTGAAGACGATCAGCGGACGGCGCGGGCGGGAATAGGCCTGCTCGCGCAGCAGGTGGAAGTGGTTCGCCCCGTTGGAGGGATTGGCCACACGCATGTTCTCCTGAGCACACATCTGCAGGAACCGCTCGATCCGGGCGGAGGAGTGGTCCGGGCCCTGGCCCTCGTAGCCGTGCGGCAGGAGCAGCACGAGCGAGGAGTTCTGGCCCCACTTCTGCTCGGAGGAGGAGAGGAACTCATCGATCAGCGTCTGCGCGCCGTTGACGAAGTCCCCGAACTGGGCCTCCCAGAGCACCAGGGCATCCGAACGCTCCACGGAGTATCCGTACTCGAAGCCCATGGCCGCGTACTCGCTGAGCAGCGAGTCGTACGCCCAGAACTTGGCCTGGTCGGAGGAGAGGTTCCGGATCGGCGTCCACTCATCGGCCGTGACGCGATCGTGGAACACCGCGTGGCGCTGGACGAAGGTGCCGCGGCGGGAGTCCTGGCCGGCCAGTCGGACGGGGACGCCTTCCATGAGGAGCGAGCCGAAGGCGGCCAGCTCGGCGAAGCCCCAGTCGATGTCTCCGTTCACGACCATCTTGGCCCGCTTCTCGAGGAGGGCCTTCAGCTTCGGGTGGACGGTGAAGTCCTCTGGGATCTCCAGGTGTGCCTGGCCGACCCGCTGCAGGGTCTCCTCCGAGATCCTGGTGCCGTCCGGGGCCTGCGGCGTGCGGTCCTCGTCATCCGTGGTCTTCTCCAGGCCCGTGCCGATGACCGGGATCGGAGAGGTCTGCGCGTCATGGGTCTCGGAGAACACCCGCTCCAGGCGCTGCTGGTAGTCCTTCAGCGCGGAATCGGCCTCGTCCTGGGTGATGTCCCCACGGCCGACGAGGTTCTCCACGTACAGCTTGCGCACCGAGCGCTTCTGCTCGATCAGGTTGTACATGCGCGGCTGGGTCATCGAGGGGTCGTCGCCCTCGTTGTGCCCGCGGCGGCGGTAGCAGATCATGTCGATGACGACGTCCTTGTTGAACCGCTGCCGGTACTGGTAGGCCAGCTGGGCCACGCGGACCACGGACTCGGGGTCGTCGCCGTTGACGTGGAAGATCGGGGCCTGGATGGTCTTGGCCACGTCCGTGGCGTAGACCGAGGAGCGGGCGGAGGAGGGCGGGGTGGTGAAGCCGACCTGGTTGTTGACCACCACGTGGATGGTGCCCCCCGTACGGTATCCGCGCAGCTGGGACAGGTTCAGGGTCTCCGCGACCACGCCCTGGCCGGCGAAGGCCGCGTCACCGTGCACCAGGATGGGCAGCACGGAGTAGGAGTTCACGGACTCCCCGCCCCGGTCCAGACGGTCCTGCTTGGCGCGGACCACGCCCTCCAGGACCGGGTCCACGGCCTCCAGGTGGGAGGGGTTGGCGGCGAGGTAGACCTTGGTGCGGTTGCCCCGGTCCGAGATGAAGGTGCCCTCGGTGCCGAGGTGGTACTTCACGTCACCCGAGCCCTCCACGGACCCGGGGACGGCAGTGCCCTCGAATTCGCGGAACACCTGGGCGTAGGTCTTGCCCGCGATGTTGGTCAGGACGTTGAGGCGGCCACGGTGGGCCATGCCGATGGCGACCTCGTCCAGGCCGTCATCCGCGGCACCGGAGAGCACCCCGTCCAGCAGGGCGATGAGCGATTCGCCGCCCTCGAGGGAGAACCGCTTCTGGCCGACGAACTTGGTCTGCAGGAAGGTCTCGAACGCCTCGGCCGCGTTGAGGCGGCCCAGGATGCGCAGCTGCTCCTCGCGGTTCGGCTTGGCGTAGGGGTGCTCCAGCTCGTCCTGGAACCACTTGCGCTCCTCCGGGTCCTGGATGTGCATGTACTCCACGCCGGTGTTGCGGCAGTAGGCATCCCGCAGGACGCCGAGGATGTTGCGCAGCGGCAGCATCGGCTGTCCGCCGAAGCCGCCCGTGGGCCACTCACGGTCCAGGTCCCACAACGTCAGCCCGTGCTCCAGGATGTCCAGGTCCGGGTGCTTGCGCATGATGTACTCGAGCGGATCCACGTCCGCGATGAGATGCCCGCGGACACGGAAGGAGTGGATCATCTGCTGGATGCGGGCGACCTTGTTGATCTGGTCTTCGGGGTTGACCTGAACGTCCGGCTTCCACTGGACCGGCTCGTACGGGATGCGCAGGGACTCGAAGATCTCCTCGTAGAAGCCCTGCTCGCCCAGCAACAGTCCATGGATGAGCTTGAGGAACTCGCCGGACGCGGCCCCCTGGATGACGCGGTGGTCATACGTGGAGGTCAGCGTGATCGTCTTGGAGATGGCCAGCTTGGACAGCGTCTTCTCGGACGCCCCCTGGAACTCGGCCGGGTAGTTCAGGGCGCCGACGCCGATGATGGCCGCCTGGCCCTCGGACAGCCGGGGCACGGAGTGCACGGTGCCGATGCCGCCCGGGTTGGTCAGCGAGACCGTGGTGTTCGCGTAGTCGTCCAGGCCCAGCTTGTTGTCCCGGGCTCGGGCGACGAGGTCCTCATAGGCGCGCCAGAACTCGATGAAGTTCAGGGATTCGGCGCCCTTGATGTTCGGGACCACGAGGGTGCGCGAACCGTCCTTCTGCGGCAGGTCCACGGCCAGGCCGAAGTTCACGTGCGCCGGCTGGACCGCCGAGGGCTTGCCGTTCTCCTCGCGGTACAGCACGTTCATGGCCGGGTACTGGGCCAGGGCACGGATCAGGGCGTAGCCGATGATGTGGGTGAAGGAGACCTTGCCGCCGCGGCTGCGCTTGAGGTGGTTGTTGATGACCACGCGGTTGTCGATCAGCAGCTTGGCCGGGACGTCACGCACCGTGGTGGCGGTGGGCATGGACCGGGAGGCGTCCATGTTCTTGGCCACTGCCCGTGCCATGCCGCGCAACGGTGTGACCTTGTCCTCGACGGGCTCGGAGGAACCCTTGCCCTGCTTCTTGTTCTTGGACTTCTCCGGCTCGGAGGGCACCGGGGCGGTCGAGGGGGCGCCGGACTTCTTCACGGCAGGGGAGGCGGAGGCGGCGGAGGGTGCCGAGGCCTGCTCCGGCTGGGAGGGTGCAGGGGAGGCTGCCTTCGGCGCGGCCTTCTCAGCCGGCTTCTCAGCGGCCTGTGCTGCGGGCTTCGGCGCCTGGCCGGATTGCTTGCCGGAGTCCTGAGGCGTGGACTTCACGGAGGTGGCACCGTTGGAGCGCGGGGAGTCGGCCTCGAGGCGTTCGAAGATCTGAACCCACTTGGCATCCACGGAGGACCTGTCCGCCTTGTACTTGTCGTAGATTTCCGCGACGAGCCATTCGTTCCCGGGAAATTCCGCGGAAAGCCGGTCGGACGTGAGTTCTGGCACGGTGGTAACGCCTCTTCCGTAGTCTGTGTATTTCACCGGCGATAGCATCCCTGCTGCGCGCCCCGCTCCGGGCCGGTCTCTCGGCGCGCCTCGTCCAAGCATAGTGATACTTCGGCGTCTGGTTCCAACGGCCACGCGGATATTCTGCCCGCAGCCGAGAGAGGGGCTGCCGCAGGCCTCGTCAGGATGGCCGGCGGGGGATCGGAGTCCCCTCCCGTGGGACGATGTGCCCATGAAGTTCCTCACTGCGCCCACCACCGATCTGACGTATGCCGATGTCTTCCTGGTCCCCTCGAGGTCAGAGGTGACCAGCCGGATGGACGTGGACATCTCGGCTGATGACTCCACCGGAGCCACCATCCCGCTGGTGGCCGCCAACATGACCGCCGTCACGGGCCGCCGCATGGTGGAGACGATGGCACGGCGCGGGGGGCTGGGGATCCTGCCCCAGGACGTTCCGCTGGAGGTCATCGAGCAGGTGGCGCGGTGGGTCAAGGGCCGTCACCCGGTCTTCGAGACCCCGCTGAAGGTCCAGCCCACGGACACCGTGCTGGACGTGTTGCACCTGCTGGGCAAGCGCAACCATCCGGCGGCGGCCGTGGTGGGCGGGGACGGCACCTTTGCCGGGATCGTGCGCCAGGAGGACTGCGAGGGGGTGGACCGGTTCTCCTCCGTGGCCTCAGTGCTGCGCCAGCCGGCGCTGACCTTCCAGTCCGGGCAGTTCCCCTCGCTCCAGGAGGCCTTCGTCCGGATGGACGACGCTGGGGTGCCCTACGCACCCGTGCTCTCCGGGACCGCGCTGGTGGGCGCCCTGACCCCGGCCGGCGCACTGCGCTCGGGGATGTTCGACCCCGCGCTGGACGGTGCGGGACAGCTGAGGCTGGGCGCCGCCGTCGGGATCAACGGGGACGTGGCCGGCCGGGCCGCCGCCCTCGTGGAGTACGGCGTGGACGTGCTCGTGGTGGACACCGCTCACGGCCACCAGCAGAAGATGCTGGACGCACTGGCCGCCGTGAAGGCACTGGACCTGCCGGTGCCCGTGGTGGCCGGCAACGTGGTCTCCGGTACCGGCGTGCGCGAGCTGGTGGCCGCCGGGGCGGACATCGTCAAGGTGGGCGTGGGGCCGGGGGCCATGTGCACCACGCGCATGATGACGGCCGTGGGCCGTCCTCAGTTCTCCGCGGTCCTGGACTGCGCGGCGGCCGCCCGGGACCTGGGCAAGCACGTCTGGGCCGACGGCGGCGTCCGCTACCCGAGGGACGTGGCCCTGGCGCTGGCGGCCGGCGCGAGCCAGGTCATGATCGGCTCGTGGTTCGCCGGCACCGTCGAATCCCCCGGGGACCTGGTGGTGGATGCCGACGGCCGCCAGTACAAGGAGAGTTTTGGGATGGCCTCATCCCGGGCCGTGCAGAACCGCACGAGGTCTGAGGATGCCTACTCGCGGGCCCGCAAGGCCATGTTCGAGGAGGGCATCTCCACGTCGCGGATGTACCTCGACCCGGAGCGTCCCTCCGTGGAGGACCTGTTGGACATGGTCACGGCCGGTGTGCGGTCCTCCATGACCTACGCCGGGGCCACCGACCTGACGCAGTTCCGCGAGCGAGCCGTGGTCGGCGTGCAGTCCGCCGCGGGTTACGAGGAGGGGCGGCCGGTCCGGCAGTCCTGGTGAGGGGCGGCCATGGTGGGCCAGGCCGGAATGTTCAGTATACTGAGGCCACTATGGACAGACACCGATCTGGTGCCACCACCCGCCGCCGTGGATCCACGCAGGATGCCGCCGCCGTCGGAACGGAGCCCTCTAGTACGTACTCCCTGAACGATCCCGCCGGTTCCGGCGCCCCGGGGGGTGGGTGCTGAGTGGAATGGCTGCTGCTCGCCGTCGGCCTGCTGTTGGTCTTCGGCACCGGCTTCTTCGTGGCGGTCGAGTTCTCGATGATCGCCTTGGACGTCCCCACGGTCCAGCGGCTCGTGGACGAGGGGGACCGGGGCGCCGCGCCCCTGCTCCGCTGCCTCAAGTCGCTCTCGACCCAGCTCTCGGCCTGCCAGCTGGGCATCACCCTCACCACCCTGCTGACGGGCTACCTGATGGAGCCCTCGCTCGGGGCGCTGCTCGCCGGACCGCTGTCCGGACTCGGCCTGAACGAGGCCACGGCAACGACCGTCTCGATCGTGGTGGCCATGACGGTGGCGACCCTGGCCTCGATGCTGATCGGTGAGCTCATCCCGAAGAACCTCTCAATCGCCAGGTCCATGCAGGTCGGCCGGGCACTGGCCCGCCCCATGCTCGTGTTCTCCCTGATGTTCCGCCCGGTGATCTTCATCCTGAACGGCTTCTCCAACCGGGTGCTGCACCTGTTCGGCATGGAGGCCAAGGAGGAGATCTCCGGTTCACGCACCCCGGAGGAACTCTCCTCCCTGGTTCGCCGCTCCGCGGAGATGGGCACCCTGGATGCCAAGACGGCCGCCTTCGTGGACCGGACCCTGCGCTTCTCCGACCGCACGGCGGCGGATGTCATGACCCCGCGCATCCGGATGGAGTCGATCGAGGAGGACGAGTCTTTGGACTCCGTCATCGAGACCGCCCGGCGCACCGGCTACTCGAGGTTCCCCGTGATCGGCGACTCCCCGGACGACGTCCGGGGCGTGTTGCACGTGAAGAAGGCCGTGGCCGTGCCGCGTGCCAAGCGATCCGAGCTCGTGGCGGCCACCATCATGACCGATGTGGGCCGCGTGCCCGAGACGGTGCACCTGGACCAGCTGCTCGGCGAGCTGCGTGCGGCCAGCCTCCAGGTCGCCATGGTGGTGGACGAGTACGGCGGAACCGCCGGCATGGTCACCCTCGAGGACCTCGTGGAGGAGATCGTGGGCGAGGTCTCGGATGAACATGACCGGGTCACGCCGGGCGTGCTGCAGACGGCCTCCGGGAAGTGGTTCTTCCCGGCCCTGATGCGGCCGGATGAGATCGGAGCCCAGATCCCCACGCTCAAGGTGCCCGAGGACGGCTCCTATGACACGGTCGGTGGCTACATCATGGCCATGCTCGGCCGTGTGGCGGAGCCCGGAGACGTGCTCGAGGTGGACGGCGGCGCCCTCGTGGTGGAACGCATGGACGGCCGACGGGTGGACCGGGTCAAGTTCGAACCGGCCCGGGAGGCCGGGGGTTCATCGGCCCCGCACGACCTGAAGGACCAGAAGAACCTGAAGACCAGGGAGGCCGCCCGATGAGTGACGACGTCATGGGCCTCGTGTGGCTGGTCGTGCTGCTGATCGCCAACGCCTTCTTCGTGGGCGGCGAGTTCGCCGTGATGGGCGCCCGGCGCAGTCAGATCGAACCGAAGGCCGAGGCCGGTTCGGGCCCTGCCAAGACCGCCCTGTTCGCCATGGAGCACGTGAGCCAGATGCTCGCGGTGTGCCAGCTCGGGATCACGGTGTGCTCGCTGCTGATCCTCAACGTCTCCGAGCCGGCCCTCCATCACCTGTTGGTCACCCCGCTGGAGTCCTTGGGGATCCCGACGGCGGTCGCGGACGTCTCGGCGTTCGTCATCGCCCTGCTGGTGGTCACCTTCCTGCACGTCACCTTCGGCGAGATGGTGCCGAAGAACGCCGCGGTCTCGATGGCGGACAAGGCCGTCATGCTCCTGGCCACCCCGCTGGTCTGGCTGAACAAGCTCCTGCACCCGGTGATCGTCGCGCTGAACTGGACGGCCAACGTGGTGCTGCGCGCCTTCAAGGTGGAGCCACAGGACGAGGTCAACTCGAGCTACACCCTGGAGGAGGTGCAGTCCATCGTGGCCGAGTCCACCCGGACCGGACTCGTGGACGACGGCTCGGGCCTGATCTCGGGTGCCCTGGAGTTCTCCGACTACGCGGCCGACGCCGTCATGGTCCCGATAGACGACGTGGTCGCGCTGCCGGCCGACGTGGCCCCCAAGGCCTTCGAGAAGGCGGTGGGCCGGACCGGGTTCTCCCGGTTCGTCTTGGAGGACGCCGATGGCTCCTACACGGGCTACCTGCACCTGAAGGACGTCATGACCGTGCCGAGTGAGCGCTACCGGGAACCCGTCCCGGTGACGAAGGTCCGCTCCATGGCCAACGTGGCCGTCTCCGATGAGATCGAGGATGCCCTGAGTCTGATGCAGCGCACCGGATCCCACGTGGCCCGCGTCATCTCGGCTGAGGGGACCACGGTCGGGGTGCTGTTCCTCGAGGACGTCCTGGAGGTGCTGGTGGGAGAGATCCACGATGCGACGCAGTCCAGCAATCCCGTGAAGTTGAAGGCGCCGGGGCTCTGAGGGCCACGCGGACGGCGCCATCGGGGTGGCTCGGCCTGTTATTGCTAACGGTTCGCATCATGTTAGATTGATATCCGTTCGCAATAGCTCGGAGGCCATCGGCCGTTGGCACGAGCCTCATCGCCTGGAAGGCCCCCATGGATCGTCACCCCCGTTCACACGCCGTCCGCCGCCGCGGAGCGCCACTGGTCGGCCTGGCTGCCGCGGCAGCACTGGCCCTGGCGGGCTGCTCCGCCCAGGGCGGGTCCTCGGGCAGCGGCGGGGCGGGCGCCGCGGGTGACGGTGGTCAGGCCCCCGTGGCGGTGGCCACCACCACACAGCTGGGCAGCATCCTGGACCAGGTCACCACCTGTGCCGGTGCCTCCTCGGCCACGGTGATGGGCCCCGGCGACGACCCGCATGACTTCTCCGCCTCATCCCGGCAGGTCGCCGACCTCACCCGCGCCGAACTGGTGGTATCCAACGGGCTCGGGCTGGAGGCCGGCCTGCAGACCGCCCTGGACAACGCCTCCGCGGACGGAGCGCGACTCCTGGAGGTGGCCGAGGGCGTTGACCCCCTGCCCTTCGGCGCCCACGGCGACGAGGAGCACGGCGAAGAGGGCCACGGCGAGCACGCCGAGCAGGGCGGCCATGAGGGTCACGACCACGGCAGCCTGGACCCGCACTTCTGGATGGACGTCGGCCGGATGGCACAGGCCGCCGAACTGATCGGGGACGAGCTGGCCGAGGCGACCGGAGACCAGCAGTACGCGGACTGCGGCACCGAGGTGTCCGGGGAACTGGAGGGCGTTGACGCGGAGGTACGAGAGATCCTCGCCACCATCCCGGAGGACCGCCGGACGCTCGTGACGGACCACGACGCCTACGGTTACTTCTCCGAGGCCTACGACTTCGAGATCGCCGGAGTGGTCATCCCGGGAGGTTCCACGGACGCCGAACCGTCCTCCGGGGAATTGGCCGCCCTGGTGGCGCAGATGGAGCAGGAGGGCGCGGACGCCCTCGTCACGGAGGCCGGAGCCAACAACGGGCTCATCACGGCGCTCTCGGCCGAGACCGGGGGAGAGGTGCCCGTCGTGGAGCTCTACGAGGGTGCCATCGGGCCCGAGGGCTCGGGTGCGGAGACCTACGCCGAGGCCATGGTGCTCAGTGCCCGCACCCTGGCCGAGGCCTTGGGCTGAACGGCATGGAGTGGATGATCGAGCCCTTCGCGCTGGGATTCCAGCAGCGAGCCCTCGTCGGTGGTCTCATCGCGGCGCTGATGTGCTCGGTGGTCGGGGTGTGGCTGGTGCTGCGCGGGATGAGCTTCTTCGGTGACGCATTCGTGCACGGAATCATCCCCGGGATCACCGCGTCCGTGCTGTTCGGGTTCTCCCCGTACCTCGGCGCCGCGGTGGCGGCCACAGCGATGGTGGGCGGGATGCAACTGGTCTACCGTACGACCACGCTCAAGGAGGACACCTCGATCGGCCTGCTGTTCGTGGGCATGATGGCCCTCGGCGTGGTGATGATCTCGACCTCCGACTCCTACACGGGATCCCTGACGGCCATCCTCTTCGGGGACACCTTGGGGGTCAGCTGGGCGGACATCCGCGTGCAGTCCATCATGGCCGTGGCCGTGGTGATCTTCGCCGTGGTGCTGTACCGGCCACTGATGGCCCTGTCCTTCTCCCCGTCCAAGGCCCGGTCGCTGGGGATGCACCCCCAGCTCACCCACGGCCTGCTGTTGGTGCTGATCGCCACCGCCGTGATCGGCAGCTTCCAGGCGGTGGGTACGCTGCTCGTGTTCGGCCTGCTGGTGGGGCCTCCGGCCACCGCCGCGCTGATCTCCCGCACGGTGCCCCAGATGTTCGTGTGGTCCCTGTCCATCGCGGCCTTCTCCGTGTGGTGCGGCCTCACCCTGAGCTTCCACGCCGGAACGGCCGGATCAGCCACCATGGCGCTCGTGCCGATCGTGCTGTTCTTCCTCGTCCTGACCGTGCGCAGTGTCCGCTCGTCGCGGGGCAGGCCGCGGACAGGGGCGAGTCCTTTGACGCAACCGCCGCAACCGCCCCGGCCGACGGGCCCGAACCAACCTTCCCCTCCGATCGGGCAGGTGTCCGCATGAGTGCCGGCAGTTTCGAGAACAGTCCCGTCAGCTGCCCCGCCGCCGCAGGGGCCGTCCTGGTCGAGGCCCGGGACCTGGTGCTGGCCTACGGCCACCAGGTCGCGCTGGAGGCCTCGTCGTTCCAAGTGCCCCTGGGCGGGGTCACGGCCGTCATCGGGCCCAACGGCTCCGGCAAGTCCACGTTGCTGCAGGCGATCGCGGGAGTGCTGGAGCCGGCGTCGGGCGCCCTGACGGTGCTGGGCGGATCAGTGCGCGAGAACCGGCAGCGGATCTCCTATGTGATGCAGTCCGTGGTCTTCCCCGTGGGGACGCCCATGACGGTGCGGGACGTGGTGCGCATGGGCCGGTACCCGGCCGCCGGCTGGCTGCGGCCGTTCTCCCGGGCCGACCGGTCCGCTGTGGCCGAGGCCATGGAACAGATGAAGGTCCATGACCTGGCAGGCCGCCACCTCGATGAGCTCTCCGGCGGCCAGCGCCAGCGCGTCTACGTGGCCCAGGGGCTGGCTCAGGGCCACGAGGTGCTGATGCTGGACGAGCCCATGACGGGGTTGGACCTCAACTCGGCACGGACCATCGACCGCATCATCCACGCCGAGACCACGCACGGGCATTCCGTGGTGCTGACCACGCATGACCTGGACGAGGCCCGCGCTGCCGACCACGTGATCCTGGTGAACGGCAGAGTGGTGTCCTCGGGCCCCCCCGAGAAGGTCATGACCAGGGCCAACCTGGAGGCCGTCTACGGGTTGGGCTCCCTGCACGGCCCTGGGCCGTCCCCGGGGGAATCGGGCGACGAGGTGCCCTTGCTGGTGGACCCTGACTGCACCGCGGAGGAACTTCAGGAACGGGAGCAGTCGGGGCAGATCCCGTAGATCTCCACGGTGTGCTCCACGGCCGTGAAATCGTGTTCCTGGGCGGTGCGGGCCGCCCAGGCCTCCACCGCAGGGGCCTCGATCTCCACTGCCCGGCCGCAGCGCCGGCACATGAGGTGGTGGTGGTGGGTCTGAGCGTCACACCGGCGGAACAGCGATTCGCCGTCATCCGGGTTGAGCACGTCCACGAGACCGTCCTGCTGCTGCTGCTGGAGGATGCGGTACACGGTGGCCAGGGAGACCTGTTCGCCGCGGTCCTTGAGGAGGGCGAAGAGCTCCTGGGCGCTGACGAAGTCCTCGCGCTCGTCCAGGACCCGGTTCACGGCAGTCTTCTGCCGGGTGGAGCGGCTTTTCACGGGTCCGGCGTTCATCGACTCGAGACTACCAGCGGGACGCGTGGATGCCGGGCGTCGGGGCAGCCCTTCCCCGTGGCTGCCCCGTGGCTGCCCCGTGAACGTCGGACGGTGGGCGGTCGAGGACGATCAGGGGCCTGACGTGGCGGCATGGTCCGGGATAGAGTGGACCGGTGCCTACCGAGATCGCCCTGACCAAGTTCGGCCACGCCTGTATCAGGTTGGAGAAGGCCGGGCGACGCCTGGTGATAGATCCCGGGAGCTTCACCGACGTCCCCGCGGCCCTCGAGGGAGCCGAGCACGTCCTCGTGACCCATGAGCACGCCGACCACCTGGACGAGGCACCCGTGCTGGACCACCTCGCCGCCGAGCCCACCGTGACGGTGCGGGCACCGGCCGCACCAGCGGCCCGACTGGCGGATGCTGCCGCGGAGGCCGGTCTGGACCCCGCGCGGATCATCGCCACCGGCCCCGGTGAGCAGTTCGAGACGGCGGGCTTCACCGTCCGCACCGTGGGCGGTCAGCACGCCGTGATCCACCCTCAGATCCCCGTGGTGGCCAACACCGGCTATGTGCTGGACGGCCTCGTCTACCACCCGGGGGACAGTTACATCGTTCCGCCCGGCCCGGCCCCGGACACCGTGCTGGTGCCGTTGAGCGCGCCGTGGAGCAAGCTGTCCGAGATGCTGGACTTCATCACCGCGGTGCGTGCCCGGCAGGTCATCCCGGTCCATGACGGGCTGCTCAACGGCCGTGGCCTGCCCATGTACCGCCGGCACGCCGAGACCTTCGCCGTGCGGTACGACTCCGTGCTGACGGTGCTCGGGGAGGGGGAGGGCACGTGGATCGGCTGATCGGCGAGACCCCGTCCGTGAAGGAGGCCACCCGGACCCCCGTGCTCGTCGATGTGGCGGTGCTCGCCGCCTGGCAGGACCAGCCGGGGCATCTGCCGGTGCGGGACGTGCGGGCCAGGGGTTTCGTGCCCGCACAGCCCGCGCCGGCTGCGGACACCCTCAAGGTCCTCGATGTCCGGTGGACGGCGTTGGGCGCCGGCAACGGCCATGAGGAATACCTGCGTGGCCACATCCCCGGGGCGGTGTACGTGAGCATGACCAGCCAACTCGCCGGCCATGACGGTCCTCGCGAGGGCCGGCACCCACTACCCGATCCGGCCCGGTTCGGGGACACCGTCCGGATGCTCGGCCTCAACGACGCGGACACGGTGGTGGTCTACGACGATGCCCACGGGACCTCCGCGGCGCGGGCCTGGTGGCTGCTGCGGCACGCCGGGATGGAGTCGGTCTACCTGCTCGACGGCGGCCTGTCCGCCTGGCGTGAGGCCAACCTCCCGCTCCAGGCCGGGGACGTCATCCCCCGTCCCGGAACGGCCCGGACCACGTGGGGACAGATGCCGGTGCTCGGCCTGGAGGAGGCGGCAGAGCTCCCCCATCACGGGCTGCTGTTGGACGCTCGGGCCGCGGAACGCTACCGCGGGGAGTCGGAGCCGCTGGACCCGCAGGCAGGGCACATCCCCGGGGCCGTCAACGCCCCGACCCTGGACAACGTGGACCACCACGGCCGCTTCCGCCCGGCCGAGGATCTCTGCGAGAGGTTCCAGCAGCTGGGCGCGCACTCTGCCGGTGCCGTGGGCGCCTACTGCGGCTCCGGCGTGAGCGCCGCGCACGAGATCGCCGCGCTGCAGGTGGCGGGCATCCCGGCGGCACTGTATCCGGGCTCGTGGTCGGCGTGGTCGAACACCCCGGGCCGGCCCGTCGCCACGGGAGATCGCCCGTGACGCCGGCCCCCCGTGGACCGATGCCGGTCCCGCGGGGCAGGATCGAGGCAGTACTCGCGCAGGACCGCTCACGCCCGTCAGGTCCATCAGCCCCATCAGACCGGCACCCGCCAGGAGGAGTCACCATGACCACCGTCTTCACCCGCATCATCAACGGGGAACTGCCCGGCCGCTTCGTCTGGAAGGACGAGACGTGCGTGGCGTTCCTGGCCATCGGACCGTTGACCCATGGCCACACCCTGGTGGTGCCGCGCGTCGAGGTGGACCTGTGGACGGAGGCCGAGCCTGCGCTGGTGTCCCACCTGATGCAGGTGGCCCAGTCCATCGGCACGGTCCAGGTGGAGGCCTTCGGGGCCCGGCGGGCCGGGCTGATGGTCGCCGGCTACGAGGTGCCTCACCTGCACGTGCACGTCTGGCCGTCCAATTCCCTGGAGGACTTCGACCTGGACCAGGTGGACAACCATCCCGAGCCGGAGGACCTCGACGAGGCGGCCGAGCGGATCCGCGCCGGGCTCCGGGTGGCGGGACACGCGGAGTTCGTGCCCGAGTCCTGAGGGCTTGGCCCGCCAGGCCCGGCTACGCCGCGGCCTTCAGCGCCTGGCGGACGCGCTTCTCTGAGACGGAGACCGCAGTCCCCAGGTCTTGGGCGAAATAACTGACGCGCAACTCCTCGATCAGCCAGCGCACCGCGTCCAGGGCGGGCGGGGTCTCCCGGCCGCTCGGCAGTGACTGCACGGCGGCATCGAAGGCGTCCTCCAGCTGCTGGACGACCGCCATGTCCCGGGCGTCCCGTTGGACCTGCCCGCCGGCCTGCAGCTTCTCGATGCGGCGCAGCATGCCCTGCAGGTACCGGGGCAGGTGCTGAAGGTGCACCCAGCCCGTGGCCGCGACGAAGCCGGGGAACACGAGCTGCTCCAGCTGCGCCTTGATGTCGTTCAGAGCCGGGGCCATGGCCAGCGAGACGGTGCCCTTGAGCTCCTTGCGGACCTGCGTGGCGCTGCCGAGCACCTGCGCCACCAGGGCCGTGACGGTGAAGACCGTCTCGATGAGCTCCGCCCGCACCGTGGTGAACAGTGCGCGGAACTCCGCCTCCGTGAACGGCAGGGCCTCGGGCACCAGCCGGTCCACGGCCGCCCGGGTACAGTCGGCGATCACCTCCTCCACCGAGCCGTGCGGGTTCTGCGTGAACGTCAGCTTCTCCCGCTGGTCCAGGTGGTCCAGGACGTAGCGCCGCGGGCTGGGGACCTGGGCCAGCAGCAGGTTCACGACGCCGGCCCGGTGCGCGGACTGTTGGTCCGCCTCGGTGCGGAACACCGTCAACCCCGCGGCCGGGGTGCCGTCCGGGGTGGTCTCGGCCGTCAGGGCCGGGTAGCCGGTGATCTGCTGGGTCCCGGTGCCGGCGGTGACGCGTGCGTCCACGGTGCGGGGCAGGTCCCCGACCGACCAGTCCGTCAGCCCGTGGCGCTCGGCGAACGCCGCGACCGCCGGGTCGGGCTGTTCCCGCTCCTGCGGGGTGCCCGAGGCGATGGACTCGGGGGAGGACACGCCGGCTGCGGTCTCCGGCTGGTCCTGGCGGTTGCCGTCCTGTGCGGCACGGGCCAGGGAGTCGGCGATCGCCGATCGGTTCGCCCCGGCCAGCCGGTCCTGCAGGGCTGCGAGGTCCTGCCCGGCGCCCATCACGGCCCCCCGGGCGTCCACCACGCGGTAGTCCGGCACCAGGTGCGCCGGGACCGAGGACAGGTCCCAGGACCCCGGCGGGACGAGCACCCCCTTCATCCGGCGCAGGGCCAGTTCGAGGGAGGGCAGCAGATCATCCGTGGAGGGGTCGGCCTCCTGCGCCAATTGCTCGACGGCGGCGCGCGCCACGTCCGGGGCCGGCACGAAGTTCTTGCGCACGGCCTTCGGCAGCGAGCGGATCAGGGCCGTGACCAGCTCCCCCCGAAGCCCCGGGACGAGCCAGCGGAATCGCTCCGGGTCCATCTGGTTCAGCATCAGTACCGGAATGGTGACGGTGATGCCGTCGGACTCCCCGGCCCCGGCCGCCGGGTTGTAGTCATAGGACAGCTCGAGGTCGATCCCCCCGCCGGGGGTGGGGTGGTGGAACACCGTGGGGAACTGGTCCGTGTCCAGCTCCTCGGTGTCCACGGCCAGCAGGGACTGCGGGTCGAAGTCGAGCAGGTCCGGGGACTTCTGCCGGGTCTTCTTCCACCAGGAGTCGAAATGCCGTTCGGAGACCACCGTGGCGGGAAGCCGGGCATCGTAGAACTCGAAAAGGTCCTGGTCCGAGACGCGCAGGTCACGGCGGCGCAACCGGGTCTCGAGGTCCTCCACCTCGGCCAGGGCCCGGCGGTTGCGGGCGAAGAAGTGGTGCCGGGTCTTCCAATCGCCCTCCACCAGGGCGTGGCGGATGAACAGCTCCCGGGACAGTACGGGATCGATCCGCCAGAACTGCACCGGGCGGTCCGCCACGAGGGTGAGGCCGAAGAGCGTGACCTTCTCCCGGGCCACCACCGATCCGGAGCCGCGGGACCAGTGGGGCTCGTTGTAGGTTCGCTTGGCGAGGGGCCCTGCGGCGTCCACGGCCCACAGCGGATCGATCCTGGCCACCATGCGGGCCCACAGACGGGACGTCTCCACCAGTTCGGCGGCCATCACGAACGCGTGCCGCTTCTTGGACAGCGCCGAGCCGGGGAACACCGCGAAGCGCGTGTTGCGCGCGCCCTGGTAGTCACGCCGGCGCTCGTCCCACGCACCCACGTGGGACAGCAGACCTGTCAACAGGGAGCGGTGGACCGGTTCGTGCTGACCCACCGGGTCCACCGGCCCGGCGGACACCGAGATGCCCAGGGGCTTGGCGAGCTGGCGCAGCTGCTGGACCAGGTCCTGCCACTCCCGCACCCGCAGGTAGTTGATGTACTCGGCGCGGCACATCCGGCGGAACTGGTTCCCGGAGAGCTCCTTCTGCTGCTCACGCAGGTACGCCCACAGGTTGAGCAGGGTGGAGAAGTCCGAGTTCTCGTCCTTGAACCGTGCATGCTGCTCGTCCGCCTGGGCCCGCTGCTCCGTGGGGCGCTCGCGAGGGTCTTGGATGGTCAGCGCGGCCGTCAGGACCATGACCTCCCGGACGCAACCGCGCTCCCCGGCCTCCACGATCATCCGGCCCAGGCGCGGGTCCACGGGCAGCCGCGCCAGCTTCCGTCCGATCGGGGTGATGGTGCCCTGCCGATGCACGCGGCCCTTCTCGTCCGGGCGGCCCGAGTTCAGGGCGCCGAGCTCGGTGAGCAGGGTGGCGCCGTCGGTGACCTGCCGGGAGTCCGGCGGCTGCAGGAAGGGGAAGTCGCCGACGTCGGCCGGGGTGCGGGCCACGCCCATGGAACACATCTGCAGGATGACGGCGGCGAGGTTGGTGCGCAGGATCTCGGGGTCGGTGAACTCCGGGCGGCCGGCGAAGTCCTCCTCCGAGTACAGCCGGATCGCGATCCCGTCCGAGGTGCGCCCCGCGCGACCCGCCCGCTGGTTGGCGCTGGCCTGGCTGATGCGCTCGATCGGCAACCGCTGCACCTTGGTGCGATGCGAGTACCGGGAGATGCGCGCCGTGCCAGTGTCGATCACGTACTTGATCCCGGGCACGGTCAGCGAGGTCTCGGCCACGTTGGTGGCCAGCACGATGCGCCGCTTCCGCCCCGGGGAGAAGACCCGGTGTTGCTCGGCCATGGACAACCGGCCGTACAGCGGCAGGATCTCCGCGTCGCCCAGCCGCCGGTTGGCCGCGACGCGAGGGGCCAGCGCCTCGGCGGCGTCCCGGATCTCGCGCTCGCCGGAGAAGAACACCAGGATGTCCCCGTCGGGCTCCCGGGCGAGTTCGTCCACGGCATCGCAGACGGCGTCCACCGGGTCCCGGGTCTCTTCGGCGTCGTGGGTGTCCCCGGCCTCGTCCTCCGAGTCATCTGCCGCACGCGGTGCATCCAGCGGCCGGTAGCGGATCTCCACCGGGTAGGTGCGGCCGGACACCTCGATGACGGGGGCGGGGACGGCGCCGTCCACCGCTTCGGTGTGCTCCTCGCCCTCAGCGAGGGGCCGGGCGAAGTGTGCCGCGAAGGACTCCGGGTCGATCGTGGCGGAGGTGATGATGATGCGCAGGTCGGGGCGCTGCGGGACGAGCCGGGCGAGGTAGCCGAGCAGGAAGTCGATGTTGAGGCTGCGCTCATGGGCCTCATCGATGATGATGGCCGCGTACCGACTCAACTGGGGGTCGTGCTGGATCTCGGCGAGCAGGATGCCGTCCGTCATGACCTTGACCCGGGTCGCTGCCGACGTCTGGGCCGTGAACCGGACCTGGTAGCCGACGTCCGCGCCGATCTCCGTGCCCATCTCGTGGGCGATCCGCTCGGCCACCGACCGGGCCGCGAGGCGGCGCGGCTGGGTGTGCCCGATCATCTTCGCCCCATCCAGCACGCCCTGCTGAGCCAGCTCGAGGAGCATCTTGGGCAGCTGGGTGGTCTTGCCCGATCCGGTCTCCCCGGCGACGATCACGATCTGGTGCTCCCGGACGGTGTCCATGATGGTGTGCCGCTCGGCGGACACCGGCAGTTGGGGCGGGTACTCCAGGCGGATCGGGGAGGTGGGAACGGTGGCTGGAGCGGAGGCGGGAACGGAGGCATCGGGCATGGCACCGGCCAGTCTACGGGGATCGGCGTCACCGCTCTCCATGGACGGGAGGGCGGGGGAGCAGACGAGGGAGGACGGGAACGGGGTCCAGGCCCTCTGCCGTGGACGAATCCGTTCCCGAAGACCGTTCTGGCGGACATCGAGTCCAGAATCAGGGTCCGTGGGTGGCCCAACGCGCCGCACGGGTCCCGTGTGGCGGCCGACACGTCTATCGTGGGATACCGTCGTACTCCGGATCATCCCCGCACCGGCGCATCCGCGTCCAGCCGGGGTACGCGGTGGTGAAAGGACCAACATCATGCTCGCCAGTCAGAGAACCCGTACCAGGCTGCGCGGGGGCGCACTGCTTTCCGTGGCCGCGCTCGCCCTGACCGCCTGCGGCGGCTCCGAGTCCGGCGGCGGTTCGGACGCCTCCGGCGGAGACGCCGCCTCCGAGTCCTACTCCATCGGCGTCTCACAGCTGGTGTCCCACCCGTCCCTGGACGCGGCCCTGGACGGGTTCGAGTCCGGGCTGGAGGACTCCGGGCTGGACGTGACCCTGGATGTCCAGAACGCCCAGGGAGAGCAGGCCACAGCCAATACCATCGCCGGCACCTTCGCCTCGGGGGACCACGATCTCGTGCTGGCCATCGCCACCCCGGCCGCCCAGGCCGCCGCGCAGGCCGTCACGAACGTCCCGGTGCTGTTCACCGCCGTGACCGATCCTGAGAGCGCCCAGCTGGTCGCGTCCAATGACGCCCCCGGGGGCAACGTCACGGGCACCTCGGACGCCAATCCCGTTGAGGAGCAGCTGGCGCTGCTGACCGAGTTGGACCCGGACGCCGAGCGGATCGGCATCGTGTACTCCTCCGGAGAGGCCAACTCCGAGGTCCAGGTCGAATGGGCCAAGGAGGCCGCCGAAGAGTTGGGACTGGAGATCGTGGAGGCCACCGTCTCCAACTCCTCGGAGGTGCAACAGGCCGCGAACTCGCTCTCCGATGTCGACGCCATCTACGTCCCCACCGACAACGCCGTGGTGACGGCCCTGGAGACCCTGATCGGGGTGGCCCAGGACCGCCAGATCCCGCTGATCCCCGCCGAGGGCGACTCGGTGGAACGAGGCGGCGTGGCCACTTACGGCATCAGCTACGAGAAGCTCGGCATGCAGACCGCCGAGATGGCCGTCAGGATCCTGACCGAGGACGCCGACCCGGCCTCCATGCCGGTCGAGACATTGGCCGAGCCCGAACTGTTCGTGAACCCCGAGGCCGCTGAGTCCATGGGCGTGGAGATCCCGCAGTCCGTCCTGGACGAGGCGGACCACGTGGTGGGCGGGGAGTAGTCGCCCACCCATGACTACCGCCATCGAACTGGGCATGGTCTACGCGATCATGGCCCTGGGGGTCTACGTGACCTTCCGCATCCTCGACTTCCCGGACCTGACGGTGGACGGATCGTTCACCACGGGGGCCGCTGTGGCCGCCATCTCGATCACGAACGGGGTGGACCCGTTCCTCACGTTCCTGATGGCCTTCGTCGCGGGGTTCCTGGCGGGTGTCATCACCGGTCTGCTGCACACCAAGGGACGTATCAACGGCCTGCTGGCGGGCATCCTGACCCAGATCGCGCTGTACTCGATCAACCTGCGCATCATGGCCGGTCCCAACATCCCCCTGCTGGGGGAGGAGACCGCACTGACCCCGCTCAAGTCAGCCGGTCTGATGGGCGGGGCCGGCTCCATCGGCATCTTCGCCGCCGTGGCCATCCTGCTGGGCCTGGCCCTGGTGTGGTTCCTGCACACGGACCTCGGCCTGGCCCTGCAGGCCACCGGGGACAACGAGAAGATGATCCGCTCCTACGGGGTCAACACGGACAACCAGAAGATTCTGGGCCTGGCGCTGTCCAACGGTCTGGTCGGCCTGTGTGGCGCCGTGGTGGCCCAGTACCAGGGCTTCGCGGACATCGGCATGGGCATCGGGCTCATCATCGCCGGCCTGGCCTCCGTGATCCTCGGCCAGGCGATCATCGGTACGCGCACCATCCTCGTGGCCGTCCTGGCGGTCGTCCTCGGCTCCGTGCTCTACCGCGTGGCCATCCAGCTGGCCCTCATGGCGGGCCTGGACCCGAACGACATGAAGCTCATCTCGGCGGTTCTCGTGGTCATCGCGCTGGTCGTGCCCCAGCTGCCGATCTTCCAGCGCCGGAAGGCGTTGCTCAGCCGAGCCGATCCGGCCGGTGCGGCTGCCGCGGGGGCTGAGGCGCCGCCGTCGTCCGCCACCGCCGAATCCGCGGCCGCAACCTCGGCAGGAGGGGACCGCTGATGCTGACGCTGACCCAGGTCAACAAGACGTTCTTCCCCGGCACCGTCAATGAGCGGCGTGCCCTGCGGGGCATCGACCTGAACCTGGCCGAGGGTGACTTCGTCACGGTCATCGGATCCAACGGGGCCGGCAAGTCCACGGTGCTCAATGTGGTGTCCGGCGACCTGTCCCCGGACTCCGGAACCGTCACGATCGATGGCCGCAACGTCACCCGCGTCCCGGACCACCGGCGGGCCTCGCTGGTGGGCCGCGTCTTCCAGGACCCCATGGCGGGCACCGCGCCGCACCTGTCCATCGAGGAGAACATGGCGATCGCGGACCGGCGCGGTGCCGCGCGGCTGTTCGGCCGGGGGGTGACGGCTGCCAAGCGCCGCCGGTTCTCCGCGGAGCTTGCCGTGCTGGAGCTGGGACTGGAGGACCGCCTCAAGGCCAAGGTCGGACTCCTCTCGGGCGGCCAGCGGCAGGCCCTGAGCCTGCTGATGGCCACCTTCTCGGAGCCGCGGATCCTGTTGCTGGACGAGCACACGGCGGCCCTCGACCCCCAGCGGGCCGAGCTCGTGACGCGCCTGACCGAGCAGATCGTCAGCGAGAAGGGGCTCACCACCGTGATGGTCACCCACAACATGGAACAAGCGCTGCGGGTGGGCAACCGACTGGTGATGATGCACGACGGGCAGATCATCCTGGACCTGGACGAGGAGCAGAAGCGCGGCAAGACGGTACGTGACCTGCTGGGCGAGTTCGAGAAGATCAAGGGCGCCACCCTGGACGACAAGACACTGCTGCAGTAGGAGAACAGATGGACACGACCTTCACGCTCATCGCCATCCTGCTGTACTTCGCGGTGATGCTGGCCATCGGCTTCTACGCCTCCCGGAAGAACAACGACCTGGACGACTACATGTTGGCGGGCCGCCGGCTGCCGCCCTTCGTCGCGGCCCTGTCCGCCGGCGCATCGGACATGTCCGGCTGGCTGCTGTTGGGCCTGCCGGGCGCGGTCTATGCGTCCGGCCTGGTGGAGGCCTGGATCGCCGTCGGGCTCACCATCGGCGCCTGGCTGAACTGGAAGTTCATCGCGCCGCGGCTGCGTGCCTACACGGAGGTCGCCCGGAACTCCATCACCATTCCCTCCTTCCTCGAGAACCGGTTCCGGGACAGGAGTCACCTGTTGCGGATCGTGGCCGGCGCCATCGTGCTGGTCTACTTCACCTTCTACGTCTCCTCCGGCATGGTGGCCGGCGGCAAGTTCTTCGACTCCTCCTTCGGCTCCACCTATTTGGTGGGCATGCTCCTGGTCGCCGGGGTCACCCTGGTCTACACGCTGTTCGGTGGCTTCCTCGGCGCCTCGCTGACGGACGTGGTCCAGGGCCTGCTCATGATGGCGGCCCTGATCGCGGTCCCGGTGGTGGCCATCATGAACATCGGCGGATGGAACGAGTTGGTCGGGTCCATCCAGGCCGCAGACACCGCTCTGGGTGAGGGCGGGAACCGGCTGTCCTTCTTCGCCAACGCCACCTGGGTCGGAATCGTCTCCGCACTGGCCTGGGGGTTGGGCTACTTCGGCCAGCCCCACATCATCGTCCGATTCATGGCGCTGCGCTCCGCACAGGACGCCGTGGCCGGCCGCCGGATCGGCGTGGCCTGGATGGCGCTGTGCGCCGTGGGGGCTGTGCTGACGGCCCTGGCGGGCATCGCCTACTTCCACGCGCATCCGGACCTGACCCTGAACGATCCCGAGACCGTGTTCCTGGTGCTCGCCCAGATCCTGTTCCACCCCCTCGTGGCCGGCCTGGTGCTGGCCGCAGTGCTGGCGGCCGTCATGTCCACGATCTCCTCCCAGCTCATCGTGTGCTCCTCCGCCCTCGTGCAGGACCTCTACAAGCTCTTCGGCCGCAGGGCCAGCGCCCGGACGGAACTGTGGCTGGGACGCGGCGGCGTCATCTTCGTGGCCGCGATCTCGATCGTCATCGCCTTGGACCCCGAGGCCAGCGTCCTGGAGCTCGTGGCCTTCGCCTGGGCCGGGTTCGGTGCCTCCTTCGGCCCGATCGTGATCCTGGCCCTGTTCTGGAAGGGGTTCAACAACTGGGGCGCGCTGTCCTCCCTCGTGGTGGGCGCCGTGATCGTGTTCTGGTGGGGGAACATGCCGGACGAGGCGTGGGGCGGCATGTTCACCCTGTACGAGATCGTGCCCGGCTTCGTTCTGGCCACCATCATCGGGACCGTGGTCTCCTTGGCGACGCAGCGTCCACGGGACGCGGCGTCCGCCGAGATGACCGCTGAGATCAGCGCCGAGTTCGATGAGGCCGTGGCCGTGGCGAAGGGCAAGGAGTACGTGGAGCGGGTCCACTGACCCGGCCGCGTGAGCGCATGGACGAGTTGACGGCACACCGCTGGGGATCTGACGCTCCCGGGCAGCCCTGGCTGCGTTTTGAGGCCGACGGCGGACTCCACGGTTCCGACGGGTGCAACCGGCTCAGTGGACGGTGGATCCTGACAGGGGACCGGCTCGAGTTCGGACGTCTCGTCTCCACCATGATGTTCTGCCGGGACGTGGACACCTGGCTGCTCGGCGCGGCCTCGGCCCACCGGGAGTCGGACGCAGCCGGCGAACGGTTGCGCATCCGCAACGCCGCGGGCGAGGAGCTTGGGGTGCTGCTGCGGCAGGACGCCGGAGGCGGGCCCCGCTCAGCCGCGTGAGGACACCCTGCCCAGGGCCCGGCGGGGCAGCCGCTTGGCGGCGGCCGGCCGGAGACGGTGACGCCAATCACTCGATACCCGTAGTATCGGGTAATGCCCTCGGATGCCAATCCCACGTTGACCCTGTTCCGCCGCATGGCCCGCCTCCCCGGGGGTCACCGCCTCTTCACGGCCGCCTTCACGCGCCGCGCACCCTACTTCGGCTCCGCTCACCTGCAGGTACGGGCCATGGAGCCGCACTACGGTGAGGTGCACGTGCCGTTGCGGAGGTCCACGCGGAACCACATCGGGACCCTGCATGTCATGGCGGTCTGCAACGGACTGGAGGCTGCCATGGGGCTGCTGGCGGAGGCCACGGTGCCGCCGGGGATGCGGTGGCTGCCCAAGGGCATGGAGGTCGAATACCTCGCCAAGGCACCTGGGGATGTCATCTGCGTGGCGGAGAGCACCACGCCGGACTGGGATGGGGCACCGGACGTCCCGGTGACGGTCACGGGGTCCACTGAGGACGGGACGGTGTGTGTGCGGGGGACGATCCGGCTGTGGGTCACGCCGGTGAAGCCGAGGTGACAGGAGGAGAGGCGGCCGTGGGATCTGAAGATCTCAGATCACGTTCCCGAGAAAAGTGTGCCCCCGGCAGGATTCGAACCTGCGACCTTCTGCTCCGGAGGCAGACGCTCTATCCCCTGAGCTACGGAGGCGGGGGTCCATTGACCGGCGGGCCGATCGGGACTTCACAACCCTACCCCATGGTCGGGCCCGCCGGAAAACCGGCGGGCCGGTGCCGGCGGTGGGACCGGTGGTGGGAGCTGTCCGGCGGGAGGTGCCGGACACGGTGACCGGCGGGCGCCCGCGGAAACATTAGACTGGGTCGGGTGACCCCCGAAGACCTCTCCTCTGCCCTGACCGCATGCCTGCAGGACGCCGTCGATTCCGGCGAGATCACGGTGGAGGTTCCCCCTGCCGTGAAGGTGGAGCGGCCCAAGAACCGTGAGCATGGAGACTGGGCCACCAACGTGGCCATGCAGCTGGGCAGGCAGGCCGGGATGGCCCCGCGTGACCTGGCCTCGGTGCTGGCCGGGCACCTGCGCCGCACCCCCGGCATCGCCGGCGTGGACGTCGCCGGGCCGGGATTCCTGAACATCACCCTGGATGCCGCGGCCGCCGGCGAGCTGGCCCGCACCGTGGTGGAGGCAGGCGCCGCCTATGGCACGAACACGGCGCTGGCCGGGCACGTGGTGAACATGGAGTTCGTCTCCGCCAACCCCACCGGGCCGCTGCACATCGGCCACACCCGCTGGGCCGCCCTCGGGGATGCCATCTCCCGGTTGCTGCGTGCCTCCGGGGCCGAACTCACGGCCGAGTACTACATCAATGACGCCGGCCACCAGATGGACGTTTTCGCCCAATCCGTCTACAACCGGTTGCACGGCTTGCCCGTGCCGGAGGGCGGGTACCCCGGCGAGTACATCCAGGAGTTGGCCCGCCAGGTCTCCACGGACCATCCGGACCTCAAGGCCCTCACCGAGGAGGCCGCGCTCCCGATCATCCGGGAGTCTGCCTACGAACTGCAGATGCGGGACATCCGGGACACCCTGGGGGCCTTCGGCGTGCACTTCGACGTCTGGTTCTCGGAGCGGCAGCTGCACGCCTCCGGTGCCATCGAGGCCGCGGTGCAGCGCCTGCGCGAACAGGGCCACATCGAGGACCGGGACGGCGCCGTCTGGCTGCGCACCACGGACTTCGGTGATGACAAGGACCGGGTGCTGATCCGGGCGAACGGAGAGCCGACCTATTTCGCGGCCGACGCGGCCTACTACCTGTCCAAGAAGGACCGTGGCTTCACCGAGAAGATCTACCTGCTGGGCGCCGACCACCATGGCTACGTGGGCCGCCTGAAGGCCATCGCCGCCTGCGCCGGGGACGATCCGCAGCACAACATCGAGGTGCTCATCGGCCAGCTCATCTCCGTCAACGGGGCCAAGCTGTCCAAGCGCGCCGGCAACATCATCGAGCTCAAGGACCTGGTGGAGTGGCTCGGCGCGGACGCCCTGCGCTACTCCCTGGCGAGGTATCCGGCGGATTCGCCGATCACCATCGACCCGCAGATCCTGACCTCCAGGACCAATGACAACCCGGTCTTCTACGTGCAGTACGCCCATGCCCGGACCCAGGGGGCGTCACGTACAGCCGAGGCGGCCGGCGTGGACCGCTCCGCCTTCGATGCCTCCCTGCTCACGCACCCGACCGAATCGGACCTGCTGGCCCGGCTGGGGGAGTTCCCCTCGGTCGTGGCGCAGGCGGCCCAGTTCCGCGAGCCCCACCGGGTGGCCCGCCACCTCGAGGTCATCGCCGGTGCCTACCACTCCTGGTACGCCGCCTGCCGGATCGTGCCGGCGGCCACGGACGAGGGTGTCGGGGAGATCACGGACACGAACCGCACCCGGCTGTGGTTGAACGGGGCCACCGCCCAGGTGCTCGCCAACGGACTCGACCTGCTGGGCGTCAGCGCCCCGGAACGGATGTGACTGTGACTGCCTCGACCTCCAGTGCCTCCCCGCTGGCCCCGGAGTGGCTGGAGTACCCGGCGGACCCGAACGCTCTGGTCACCAAGCTCTGGGCCTCCGGCGTGCAGAGGGGCGACGACGGCCAGATCGCCGTCCAGGGCCTCGGCGTCTCCCAGCTCGCCCAGGACCACGGCACGCCGCTGCTGGTGCTGGACGAGGATGACTTCCGCGCGCGCGCCCGAGCCTTCCGGGACGCCTTCAACGAGGCCTTCGCGGACCTCTGCGGGGGAGTGGACGTCTACTACGCGGGCAAGTCCTTCCTGTGCACCGCGGCCGCCCGTTGGGTCGCCGAGGAGGGGCTGCGCCTCGACACCGCCTCCGGCGGGGAGCTGGCTGCCGCGCTGCGGGCCGGCGTGGACCCCGCGCACATCGGGCTGCATGGCAACAACAAGTCCGACGCCGAGATGTGCCGCGCCCTGGACGCGGGGGTGGGCCGGATCGTCGTGGACTCCCTCGACGAGCTGGACCGGCTCGCCGAACTGGCTGCCGAGGCCGGGACCGTGGCGCCGGTCATGCTGCGCCTGACCCCGGGTGTGCACGCCCACACCCACGAGTTCATCGCCACGGCGCACGAGGACCAGAAGTTCGGTCTCTCCATGTCCGGGAGCCTGGCGGGACAGGCCGGCCAGGCCGTCGCTCGGGCCCTGGCCGCGGAGTCCATCGACCTGCGCGGGCTGCACTGCCACATCGGCTCCCAGATCTTCGAGGCTGAGGGCTTCGGCGTGGCCGCCCGGAAGCTGCTGGGCTTCCTCGCCGAGATCGATGCCGAACACGGCGTCGCCCTCGAGGAACTGGACCTGGGCGGTGGGCACGGGATCGCCTACACGGCCGTGGACACCCCCCGGCCCCCGGCGGACATCGCCACCACGCTGGCGTCCGTGGTGCGGGCCGCGTGCGTGGAACTCAGGATGGACTGCCCCCGGATCTCGATCGAGCCGGGACGCGCCATCTCCGGGCCGGCGGCGTTCACCCTCTACGAGGCCGGCGTGCGCAAGACCGTGACGGTGGACGGTCCCGACGGCGAGACCCACCCCCGGCGCTACGTCTCCGTGGACGGCGGCATGAGTGACAACCCACGGCCGGTGCTCTATGAGGCGGACTACTCCGTGGCGCTGGCCTCCCGCACCTCCTCGTCCCAGGCCGTGCTCTCCCGAGTGGTCGGCAAGCACTGCGAGTCCGGGGACGTCCTGGTCAGGGACGCCTATCTGCCCGAGGACGTGGGCCGCGGGGACCTACTGGCGGTACCGGCCACTGGCGCGTACTGTCACTCGCTGTCCAGCAACTACAACATGCTCACCCGGCCGGCCGTCGTCGCCGTGCGGGACGGAACGGCCCGGGTCATCATCAGGCGGGAGACCGAGGATGAGCTCTTCGCCCGCGAGACCGGCCTGTAGAGACCGGGTTGTGGAAACCGGGTTGTAGAGACCAGGCCGAAGTCAACACACTGCCGGAAACGCACTGCACCATCCGGGCGGTAGAGTCCGGCCAGAACCGCAGCACCAGAACCATCGGAGGACCATGACCGCCACCACCCCGGCCGCCCGCGAGGCCTCACAGCAGGCCCCACAGCAGGCCTCACCGCAGGCACTGAAGATCGCCCTGCTCGGTGCCGGCACCGTCGGCGCACAAGTGGCCCGCATCCTCACGGAGGACGCGGAGATGCTGGCGTCCCGGGTGGGCGCCCGTCTCGAGTTGGCCGGCGTCTTCGTCCGGAACCCGGACGGTGCCCGGGACTACCAGTTGCCCCGGGAGCTCTACACCACGGACGCCGAGGCGCTGGTGGACTCCGCGGACATCGTGGTGGAGCTGATGGGCGGCATCGAACCGGCCAAGACGCTCATCGAGCGGGCCATCGCCCGCGGCTCAGCCGTGGTCACCGGCAACAAGGCCCTGCTGGCCCAGAACGGCTCGGAGCTGTTCCAGGCAGCCGCGGAGGCCGGGACGCAGCTCTCCTTCGAGGCCTCGGTGGCCGGGGCCATCCCGATCCTGCGGCCGCTGCGGGACTCCCTGGCCGGGGACACCGTCACGCGGGTGATGGGTATCGCCAACGGCACCACGAACTACATCCTGGACCAGATGGACTCCACGGGCGCCGCCTTCGACGACGCGCTGGCCGAGGCCCAGTCCCTGGGCTTCGCCGAGTCCGATCCGACGGCCGACATCGAAGGTCATGATGCCGCGGCCAAGGCCGCCATCCTCGCCAACATGGCCTTCCACGCACCGTTCCGGATCGATGAGGTCCATTGCGAGGGCATCACCCGGATCACGGCGGCGGACAATGAGGCGGCCGCCGAGGCCGGCTACGTCATCAAGCTGCTGGCGATCGCCGAGCGCATCACCGCCGGTGACGGAACGGCAGGCGCCGTGTTGCGCGTCCATCCGACCCTGCTGCCCCGTGAGCATCCCCTGGCAGCCGTGCGCGGAGCCTTCAACGCCGTCTTCGTGGAGGCGGAGAACGCCGGCGAGCTGATGTTCTACGGCCCCGGTGCCGGCGGTGCCCCGACGGCCAGTGCGGTCATGGGGGACGTGGTCTCCATCTCCCGCCGCCTGGTCCGTGGCGGTGCGGGACGGACCCATACTCCGAAGTCCGTGGTGCCGGCCCTGCCCGTGGGGGAGGCGCGCACGAGCTACATGGTGGTGCTGCGGGTGGCGGACCGTCCCGGCGTGCTGGCCGCGATCGCCTCCTCGGTGGCGGAGCATGGCGTCTCGATCGTCTCCATGCGTCAGGTCCCGCTGTCCGAGGATGACCTCGTGGCCGAGGAATCCGAGGAGGAGTACACCGACGAGGCGCCGGAGTCGGTGCTGCGGATCATCACGCATGAGGCCAAGGAGCAGGATCTGGCGGCCACCGTGGCCGCCCTCGAGCAACTGGACGCGGTCACCGAAGTGGTTTCGGTCCTGCGAGTCGAAGGGAACTGAACACCATGGCACATCAATGGCGCGGGGTCATCCGCGAGTATGCCGACCGTCTGCCCGTCAGCGAGAAGACCCGGGTGGTGACGCTCGGCGAGGGCGGGACCCCGCTGATCGAGGCCCCCGCGCTGTCCGAGCTCGTCCAGGGCGAGGTCTGGGTCAAGTTCGAGGGCATGAACCCCACCGGCTCCTTCAAGGACCGCGGTATGACCATGGCCATCACGGCCGCCGTGGAGCAGGGCGCGAAGGCCGTGGTCTGCGCCTCCACCGGCAACACCTCCGCCTCCGCCGCCGCCTACGCCACACAGGCCGGCCTGACCTGCGCGGTGCTGGTTCCGGACGGCAAGATCGCCATGGGCAAGCTGTCCCAGGCCATCGCCCACGGCGCCACCCTGCTCCAGGTGGACGGCAATTTCGACAACTGCCTCGACGTGGCCCGCAAGCTCAGTGAGAACTACCCGGTGTTCCTGGTGAACTCCGTGAACCCCAACCGGATCGAGGGCCAGAAGACCGGCGCCTTCGAAGTGGTGGACGCCCTCGGAGACGCCCCGGACTACCACCTGCTGCCCGTGGGCAACGCCGGCAACATCACGGCCTACTGGAAGGGCTACCGCGAGTACGCCGAGCCCTACACGAATCCGCACCCCGGCGCGGCCGGCGGTGAGCTGCCCGCCGTGGCCACGAGGACCCCTGCCATGTGGGGCTTCCAGGCCGCAGGGGCCGCGCCGATCGTGCAGGGCCACCCCATCACCGAGCCGGACACCATCGCCACCGCCATCCGGATCGGCAACCCCGCCTCCTGGGAGCAGGCGGAGGCCGCACGGGACGACTCCGGGGGCCTGATCGACTCGGTGACGGACGAGGAGATCCTGGCGGCCCACCGCTGGCTGTCCGCCAAGGAGGGCGTGTTCGTGGAGCCGGCCTCCGCGGCCGGAGTCGCGGGCTTGATCAAACACCACGGTCTCGGCAACGTGCCGGCCGGCAAGCGGTGGGTCATCACCGTGACGGGTCACGGCCTGAAGGACCCGCAGTGGGCGCTGCGCAATGCCGACGGCTCGGACGTGGAGCCGCAGAAGGTGCCGTTCGACGTCGTCTCCGTGGCCGACGCCCTCGGACTCGCCTGATGGAGGAGGGGCTGAACCGGGTCCCTTCCGGGCTGACCGTCACGGTGTCCGTCCCGGCGACCTCCGCCAATCTGGGGCCCGGCTTCGACTCCATGGGCCTCGCGCTCGATCTGCGGGACGAGGTGTCCGTGACCACCCTCGAGGAGGGCTTCACGGCCCAGGTGGACGGTGAGGGGGCCGGTGTGGTGCCGACTGACGGCTCGCATCTGGTCATCAGCACCCTGCGCGCGCACCTGCAGGAACGCGGCTGGGACGTCCACGGCCTCGCCCTCACCGCGACCAATCGGATTCCGCACGGCCGCGGCCTCGGCTCCTCGGCCGCGGCCCACGCCAGCGCCGTCCTGTTGGCCGATGCCCTCCTGCCGGAGGGTGAACGCGGTTCCGACGCCGAGCTGCTGGATGCCGCCTCGAGGCTGGAGGGACATCCGGACAACGTGGCCCCTGCCCTCGCGGGGGGCCTGACGGTGTCCTGGGACGACGACGGCCGGTACCGTTCGGCCTACATCCGCCCGCATTCCTCGGTGCAGCCGGTGGTGGCGGTACCGGAGTCTCCCCTCAGCACCGAGCTGGCGCGCGGCCTGCTGCCGGCCCAGGTGCCACACCGGGTGGCCGCAGCGAACTCCGGCCGCGCCGGACTGCTGGTGCATTCCCTGACGCAGGACCCGTCCCTCCTGTTGCCGGGGACCCGGGACTGGTTGCACCAGGACTATCGTGAGCCCGCCATGCCGGAGTCGCTCGCCCTGGTGCGGGCTCTGCGCGAGCGGGGCCTGGCCGCCGTGGTCTCCGGCGCCGGGCCGACCGTCATGGTCCTGGCGGCGGGTGAGGAGCAGACCCAGGCCGCGCGTTCTGCCATGGAGTCCCTGCTGGCGCCCTCCGCACAATCGTGGCGTGTCAGCATTCTGCCCGTTGACGCCGTGGGTGCTAAGGTGAAGGAACACCGTTCAGGCCAGCCCATCTCGGGCTGATGCTGACCGGGATCCACTCAGAATCGAGGATCCCGTGGTCGGTGGGAATCCAGGCTCCTCGAGGACCAACACGGTCCCCAGGGCTCCGGCCTGTCGTGGCTCCTCGGATTCCATTTCCCCGGATCGTCTCTGATCCGGTATCAAACCCCGGCTTTCAGCCACCTGCTGAGGTGGCGGCGGGAACACACGTCGCGGGATCCCTCCAGTTGGATCCTGCCTGACGAGGGAGAAGGAACCTTCGTGACCGAAACCACTGAACTGCCCACGTCTTCCGAGGGCAATTCCAACCAGGCCCCAGCCGAGGCTGCGGCCCCGGCCGCCGGCGGCCTGGCTGGCCTGAAGCTCGCCCAGCTGCAGGCCCTGGCCTCCCAGCTCGGCATCACCGGGGGATCCCGGATGCGCAAGTCCGATCTGGTGGCCGCCATCTCCAGCCACCAGCGTGGCGGCTCCGTCGCCGATCGCAAGACGGCCGAGGACAAGGCCGGAGCGGAATCGTCCGCCCCGGGCCAGGAGTCAGGCGCCAAGGCCGCGCCGAAGCGGGGCACTCGCCGGGCCAAGGCCGCAGCAGCACCCGCTGAGCAGCAGGCCGATCAGCCGCAGGCGGATCAGCAGCAGCCTGTGCAGCCGGCGGAGCAGGCCCAGTCCGGGCAGGCCTCGACGGGCGCCGAGGCCCCGGAGCGTCCGGCTCGCCGGACGCGTAGCCGCCGTGCGGAGTCGCCGGCTGCGAATGCGGAGTCCACTGCGGAGCAGTCCGGCACTGCCGCCGAGGGCGGCTCGGCACAGGACGGATCCCCGTCCGAGGGACAGCAGGATCGCTCCTCCGCCCGCAATGACCGGAACAATGACCGCAACGACCGCGGGAACCGGAACAACGAGCGGAACAATGACCGCAACGACCGCGGGAACCGGAACAACGAGCGGAACAATGACCGCAACGATCGCGGGAACCGGAACAATGAGCGGAACAATGACCGCAACGACCGGTCGAGCGACCGCCAGCAGGACGGCGATCAGCAGTCCGGCGGCCAGCGCAACGACCGCAGCGGCAACCGGGACAATGACCGGAACAACAACCGGGATGACGACAGCCGCCGGAACCGTCGCAACCGCAACCGCAACGACCGCAACCGCAACCGCCGTGGTCGCAGTGGTCCCGAGGTGGACGAGACGGAGCTGACCGAGGATGACGTGCTGCTGCCCGTCGCGGGCATCCTGGACGTCCTGGACAACTACGCCTTCGTGCGGACCTCCGGCTACCTGCCGGGACCGAACGACGTCTATGTCTCCCTGTCCATGGTCAAGAAGTACGGACTGCGCAAGGGCGACGCCGTCGTCGGTGCCATCCGGGCCCCGCGTGACGGTGAGAGCCAGAACAACAGCGGTGGCAACCAGGGTGGGAACCGGCAGAAGTTCAACGCGCTGGTGCGCCTGAACTCGATCAACGGCCTGCCGGCGGAGGACGGCACGAAGCGCACGAAGTTCAGCGATCTCGTGCCGCTGTACCCGCAGGAGCGGTTGCGCCTGGAGACCGACCCCAAGCTGGTCGGCCCGCGCGTGATCGACCTGGTGGCCCCGATCGGCAAGGGCCAGCGTGGCCTGATCGTCTCCCCGCCGAAGGCCGGCAAGACGATGATCCTGCAGTCCATCGCCAACGCCGTCACCACCAACAACCCCGAGGTGCACCTCATGATGGTGCTGGTGGACGAGCGTCCGGAGGAGGTCACGGACATGCAGCGCTCGGTCAAGGGTGAGGTCATCGCCTCCACCTTCGACCGTCCTGCCGATGACCACACCACGGTGGCCGAACTGGCCATCGAGCGTGCCAAGCGCCTCGTGGAGATGGGCCGGGACGTGGTGGTCCTGCTCGACTCGATGACCCGCCTGGGCCGCGCCTACAACCTCGCGGCTCCCGCTTCGGGGCGCATCCTGTCCGGCGGTGTGGACTCCTCGGCGCTGTACCCGCCGAAGCGGTTCTTCGGCGCCGCCCGCAACATCGAGAACGGCGGTTCGCTGACCATCCTCGCCACCGCCCTGGTGGAGACCGGGTCCAAGATGGACGAGGTCATCTTCGAGGAGTTCAAGGGCACCGGCAACATGGAGCTGCGCCTGTCCCGTCAGCTGGCGGACAAGCGGATCTTCCCGGCCGTGGACGTCAACGCCTCCGGCACGCGCCGCGAGGAGAACCTGCTGACCTCCGAGGAGATCAAGATCATGTGGAAGCTGCGCAGGGTGCTGTCCGGCCTCGACACGCAGCAGGCGCTGGAGATCCTGACGAACAAGATCAAGGACACCCAGTCCAACGCCGAGTTTCTCATGCTGGTCTCCAAGACCACGCTGGGTCCGAAGGGCGAGAAGTAGCGCATCAGCAACGGCCCCCGTCCCTCCTCCCTCCGCCTTGCCGGAGGACCCTGGAGGGGCGGGGGCCTCAGCCATTGTGAGAGCTGCCGAGAGCGCCACGGGGGTCGCCGGCACCGAGAGAGGGAACACCACCATGTTCGAGTCCGTGCAGGAATTGCTGGACGAACACCGCGAGCTGACCGAGCGCCTGGCTGACCCCGCGGTGCATCAGGATCCGGTGCTCGCCCGCAGGCTCGGCCGGCGCTTCGCCGAGCTGGGGGCCATCGTGGCGGCGCACCAGGCCTGGAGCCGTGCCGTGGCCGATGCAGCGGATGCCGCCGAACTGGCCGAGGAGGACGCGGACTTCGCCGCCGAGCTGCCCGCCCTGCAGGCCACCGCCGAACAGTCCGAGGAGAAGCTGCGCCGGCTGCTCATTCCCCGTGACCCGGCCGACGCCCGGGACGCGATCCTGGAGATCAAGGGAGGCGAGGGCGGCGAAGAGGCCGCACTGTTCGCCGGTGACCTGCTCCGGATGTACGTGCGCTTCGCCGAGTCCAAGGGCTGGAAGACCGAGATCCTCTCCACCACCGAGTCCGACCTCGGCGGCTACAAGGACGTCCAGGTGGCCATCAAGGGCAAGTCCACCGACCCGGCGGAGGGTGTGTACGCCCACCTGAAGTTCGAGGGCGGCGTCCACCGCGTGCAACGCGTCCCCGTCACCGAGTCCCAGGGCCGGATCCATACCTCGGCCGCCGGAGTGCTCGTCTTCCCGGAGGTGGATGCCCCGGAGGAGGTGGAGATCTCCGCCAACGACCTCAAGATCGATGTGTACCGGTCCTCCGGCCCGGGCGGTCAGTCCGTGAACACCACCGACTCCGCAGTGCGCATCACCCACCTGCCCACCGGGATCGTGGTGGCCATGCAGAACGAGAAGTCGCAGATCCAGAACCGGGAGGCCGGAATGCGCGTACTGCGCTCGAGGATCCTGGCCCACCAACAGGAACAGCTCGACGCCGAGAACGCGGCGGTGCGGCACTCCCAGGTCCGCACCATGGACCGCTCCGAGCGCATCCGCACGTACAACTACCCGGAGAACCGGATCGCCGACCACCGCACGGGGTACAAGGCCTACAACCTGGACGCTGTGCTGGACGGTGAGCTGGGCCCCGTCCTGCAGTCGTGCATCGAGATGGATGAGGCACACCGACTGGAGGCGCTCGGCCAGCATGACTGACAACGCCGATCCCCACACCCTGGAATCCCTGCTGCGCTCCACCACGGAGTTGCTGCGGGCCGCGGACGTCGACTCGCCCCGCGCTGACGCGGAGACCCTGGCCTCCCACGTCCTCGGGGCCAGCCGCGGCGAGATCACGGCCTGGGCGGTCTCCGGCCGCCGCATCGATCCCGTGCAGTCGGTGGACCTGCGCCGCCTCGCCATCTCCCGCTCCACCCGGACCCCGCTGCAGTACCTCACCGGCACCACCACCTTCCGGACCACGGACCTGGAGGTGGGGCACGGGGTGTTCCTGCCCCGGCCGGAGACCGAGGTGGTGGCCGGGGCCGCCATCGAGGCGGCGCGCGCCGTGCAGCATTCCGCCGGCCGGCCCCTCGTCGTGGACCTGTGCACCGGTTCCGGGGCCATCGCCGCCTCGGTGGCCCGAGAGGTGCCAGGCGCCACCGTGCACGCGGTGGAGTCCGATCCCGAGGCGGCGTGGTGGGCCGCAGCGAACCTGGACCCCCTGGGCGTCACCCTCCATGTGGACGACGCGGCGAGCGCGGTGCCGGAACTGGACGGCAGCGCCGACGTGGTGGTCTCGAATCCGCCCTACGTGCCGGACGGCCGGATTCCGGCTCAGGCAGAGGCCCGCCGAGACCCCGAACGCGCCATGTATGGCGGGGGAGCGGACGGGATGCGGGTCCCGACGCTGGTGTCCGCGTCCGCAGCACGGCTGCTGCGCCCCGGCGGGACCTTCGTGATGGAACATGACGAGACGCAGGAGGAGCTCGTGACCCGGCTGCTGCGGCACGGCGCCGAGGAGATCGGCCTGGCCGCCGGGCTCTTCGCCGGGATCGAGACCCGGACCGATCTCACTGGGCGGCCGCGCTACACGGTGGCCGTGCGCACTGATGGGAGAATGATCCGGTGAGCCTGCTGATCGACTGCACCACTGAATCCGGAATGGACCGCGGCCTCGAGGCCGCCCGCACGGCGTTGGCCAGGCATGACTGCGTGGTACTGCCCACGGACACCGTCTATGGCATCGGCGCCGATGCCTTCTCGCCGCAGGCCGTGGCCGTGCTGCTGGCCGCCAAGGGACGCGGCCGGGCCATGCCGCCGCCCGTGCTGATCGGTGGCACCGCGGTCATGGACGGGCTGGCCTCGGACATCCCGGCGGCCGCCCGCGAGCTGGCTGAGGAGTTCTGGCCCGGGGCCCTCACCCTGATCCTGACCGCCCAGCCCTCGCTGGCCTGGGACCTGGGGGAGACCCGCGGCACTGTCGCGCTGCGCGTCCCGGATGACCAGGTGGCCCGCGAATTGCTGCAGGAGGTCGGCCCGCTGGCCGTCTCCAGCGCGAACCGCACGGGACAGCCGGCGGCGACGACGGCCGGGGCCGCCCGTGAGATGCTCGGCGAGTCGGTGGCCGTATACCTCGACGACGGGGACCGGACCACCTGGGAGCCGTCCACGATCATCGACTGCACCGTCTCGCCCTTCCGGGTGGTCCGCCGCGGCGCCCTGGGCTTCGAGGAACTGGCCGCGGTGGTGCCGGACCTGGTGGAGACTCCCACCGCGGGGTGAGGGCGCGTCCATGAAGGTCTACCTGATGCTGCTGGTGCTCTCCGCCGTGGTGAGCTTCGTGTTCACGCCGGCCGTGCGCCGGCTCGCGCTGGCCGGACACGTCTTCACCCCCCAGCGTCAGCGGGACGTGCACCGGGATCCGGTGCCCAAGCTCGGCGGTGTGGCCATGATCGCCGCCGTACTGGTGGCCCTGGCGATCGGCTCCATGGTGCCGTTCCTGTCCGGCATCTACTCCGATCCCGAGCCGTTGCACGGTCTGCTGCTCGCCCTCGCCGTGGTGGTGCTGATGGGGGTGGCGGACGATCTCTGGGACCTGCACTGGACCCTGAAGCTGGCCGGGCAGGTCACGGCGGCCTCTCTGGTGGCGTTCCACGGGATCCGTGTCGAGGCCATGCCCGTGGGCTGGATCGCGGTCGGCAACGAACCCGTCCAGATCGGCCTGACGATCTTCATCCTCGTGCTGACCATGAACGCCATCAACTTCGTGGACGGACTGGACGGGCTGGCCGCCGGCGTGGCGGCGATCGGCGGATCGGCCTTCTTCATCTACACCTACCTGCTGACGCGGACCATCAACGAGTTCGACTACTCCAACCTCGCCACGCTCCTGATGGCCGTCCTGGTGGGATCCTGCGTGGGGTTCCTGCCACACAACTTCAATCCGGCCCGGATCTTCATGGGTGAGGTCGGGGCGATGCTCATCGGCCTGTTGCTGGCCACGGCTGCCGTGGCCGTGACCGCCACGGTGGGGGACATGCAGGAGGGCTTCCGGTTCCGCAATGTCCCGGCCTACATGCCGATCCTGCTGCCGATCGCCGTCATGGCCCTGCCGCTGCTCGATCTGGCGATGGCCGTGGTGCGCCGGACGGTGCGGGGGGCCAGCCCCTTCTCCGCGGACCGGGGGCACCTGCACCACAAACTCGTGGATGGTGGCTGGACGCACCGGCAGGCCGTGTTGCTGCTGTACCTGTGGACCTTCCTCATCGCCTACGGCGTGGTGGCCCTGAACTTCGTCGAATGGTGGATCGTGCTGGTGGTGGTCGGGGTGCTGCTGGTCGGCGCGGGCTACCTGACCCTGCACCCCTGGGTCCGCCGGTCCCGTACGGCCCGGCCCACCCCGCTGACCCTGACCGATCCCGAGAGCCCATCGGATCCCGAGAGCCCGACCGACCCCGAGACCCCGAGAGGGCTGGAGCCATGACCCGCCGAACCGGCACCAGGGCCGCGGCCCGGACAAAGCGCCTGACCAACACCCGGGGCTGGTGGGGAATGCTCACGGCGTGCCTGGCCGGGACCTCCGCCGTGCTCCTGTTGGCCGCCGGAGTGGCGTGGCTGGCCCTCGGTCCTGGATCCGGGGGTGGCACGGCTGCCGCCTCGCTGGGACTGGCCGGAACCGTCGTCGTGCTCCTGTCCGGGGCCACCCTGCTGCTCACCGCCTGGTCCTGGGACCGGTGGCGCGACCAGGCCATCTTCATCGCCCTGTTCGGCTTCGTGCTGAAGATCGTGCTGATGGGACTGCTGCTCGTGGTGGTTCCGCCGCCGGAGTGGCTGGACCGGACGGCTGCGGGGATCGGTGCCATCGCGGCGATCGTCACGTGGCAGGTCATCGAGGTCATGGTCTTCGCGCGCACCAGGCAGCAGATCTACGACGACTGACGCCGAAATCGTGACCGGACTTCGACGCATCGTAGAAATAAATCGCCGCAGCAGGCGAAAACCGCGCCAAAACAGGCTTTTTGGTCATCAGCACCGTTGCCGGTTTGATAGGCTCATCAACGATCAATAACGACGGTCTGGACTGCGCTGTGCCGCCTGCTCGACCGCTCCGGAGAGAATGCGCCGCCCGCGTTCCATTGACCGACACTGCAGAGAGGACCAGCGTGCTCCCGATCGTGCTCGCCAGCTCCACCGATGAGGGTGGATTCGCTCCTCCCACGATCGACCAGACCCACCTGCCGGACATCCTGCCCTGGATGGCCGAGTACGGCACTGGTTTCGGTAAGCAGATGCTGATGATCATCCTCTCGGTGATCCTCATCTCCGCCTTCTTCATGATGGCCATGCGCAAGCCGGGCCTGGTCCCGGGCAAGGTCCAGTGGCTCGCGGAGTCCGGGTACGCCTTCGTGCGCAACGGCATGGGCCGGGACATCATCGGTGAGAAGGAGTTCAAGCCCTTCGTGCCGCTGCTGTTCGGCCTGTTCTTCTTCGTGGTCGTCAACAACTTCTTCGGGGCCATCCCGTTCCTGCAACTGCCGAGCTTCTCCCACGCCGGCTCCGCCTACGCCCTGGCGATCATCGTCTACATCGTCTGGATCGGTCTGGGTGTCAAGCGCAACGGATTGAAGTACTTCAAGCTGGCCGTGGTGCCCAGCGGCGTCCCGGGCTGGATCCTCCCGCTGCTCGTGCCGCTGGAGATCATCTCGAACTTCATCGTCCGCCCCCTGACGCACTCCCTGCGTCTGATGGCGACCATGCTCTCCGGCCACATGATCATCATGCTGGCCGGCTCCGGTGCCCAGTTCCTCATCATGGAGACCGGCAACGTGGCCCTGCAGGCCACCGGCGTCCTGGTGGTCCTCGGCTCCGTGTCGATGTACTTCCTCGAGCTGCTGATCATGTTCCTGCAGGCGTTCGTCTTCACCCTGTTGACCGCGATCTACATCCAAGGGGCGCTCGCCGCCAACGACCACTGACCTTCCGGCGCAGCGGCCACCTGGTGGGCGCGGCGCCGGTTCGGCGGATCCGTCCGCCACCGAAAACGGCTTCCCGGTACCGGCATCCGCCGGACCCACGCCGGGGACACCCTCACAACCTGCCGACAGGCATCTTGAAAGGAACACCATGGAACTGCACGGTTCTCTCAACATGATCGGCTACGGCCTGGCCTCCATCGGCTCCGCCATTGGCGTGGGCCTCATCTTCGCCGCCTACATCAACGGCGTGGCCCGTCAGCCGGAGGCCCAGCGCATCCTGCAGCCGATCGCCCTCCTCGGCTTCGCCCTGGCCGAGGCCCTCGCCATCCTTGGCCTGGTCTTCGCCTTCGTCGTCGGAGTCTGATCCTCCCTTTCATGAGACCGGCAGGTCCGCCCACCGGGCGGGCGGCCACCCATGACAGGAAACTTCACCAAAGGATGGTTGAAACATGATCAGGACTGAAGCGATCCTCGCTGCCGGCGAGGGCGCGAATCCTCTCCTTCCCAACTGGTGGGAAATACTCGTTACCGCCGTTGGCTTTGCCGTGTTGATGTTCCTCGTGGTGAAGTACATCGCTCCGGCTCTGGAGAATGCCTACCAGAACCGCGTCGACGCCATTGAAGGCGGACTCGAGAAAGCCGAGCGGGCACAGGCTGAGGCCAATGCCCTGAAGGCGGACTACGAGCAGCAGCAGCAGGACGGGTACGCCGAGGCCAACCGCATCCGCGAGGAGGCGCGCACCGAGGGTGCCCAGATCCTGGCGGAGGCCCGGGAGAAGGCCTCCGCCGAGTCGGCACGTCTGGTGGAACAGGCCAACGCCCAGATCGCCGCCGAGCGACTGCAGGCCGAGTCCTCCCTGCGCCACGACGTCGGAACCCTGGCGACCACGCTGGCCAGCCGGATCGTCGGTGAGTCCCTGGAGGACGACGCCCGCTCGCAGCGCGTGGTGGACCGGTTCCTCGAGGACCTGGACCGCGACTCGACCGCCGGTTCCGCGACCGGCGGAGCAGCCGGCACGGCAGGTGTGGCTGAGTAATGGCAGGTGCATCGAGCGATTCGCTGGCCGCGGCCCGTACGGAGCTGGACCCCGTTCTGGTCTCCGGTGGCACCGCCCTGGCAGCCGAGCTGTTCATCGCCCTTGAGGCAGTGGACTCCAGCGCACCGTTGCGCCGCGCCCTGACCGATCCCTCGTGGTCGGTCCAGCGCCGCACCGGTGTGGTCGAGTCGCTGTTCGGCTCGAAGGTGTCCGAGGGGGCCCTCGCGGTCCTCAACGCCCTCGCGGGGCACAAGTGGTCCCAGCCACGGGACTTCGGCGACGCCCTGGAGCAACTGGCCACCACCGCAGTGGCCGCCTCGGCCGAGCGGGACGGACTGGACGGACTCGAGCGGCTGTCCGGCGAGCTGTTGTCCTTCAACCGCGCGGTGGAGCAGTCCCATGATCTCCAGCGTGCGCTGACGGATCCGCAGGCTCCCGCCGCGGCCAAGGGCAACCTGGCCGAGCGGCTGCTGTCCGGCGGCTCCACCGAGGCGAGGCTCCTGGTGCGCCAGGCGGCCCAGTCGCCGCGGGGTCACAAGCCCGTGAACCTGGTCCGTGGGTTCGTGGAGACCGTGGCGCGGCGCCAGCGGCTGTGGATCGCCGACGTCACCGTGGCCCGTCCACTGGCGCCGGCCCAGCAGGACCGGCTCGCTGCCGGATTGAAGCGCCTCTTTGGCCGCGACCTGAAGTTGGACGTGGCCGTCGATCCCGAACTGGTGGGAGGTATCCGGGTCCAGGTGGGGGACGACGTCGTCGACTCCTCGCTGCAGTCCCGGATGCATGACCTCCAGCGGAAGATGGCCGGCTGATCCCGGCCGGACGAATCCACCAGACACCTTCGCATCATCGTCTCCTCGATGATCACCAACGTTAGAGAGCAGGGAACGCAGATGGCCGACTTGACCATCAACGCTGACGATGTTCGCAATGCCCTGAATGAGTTCGCGGCATCCTACGAACCGGCCAGCACCGAACGTGTGGAGGTCGGCCATGTCGTCTCCGCCGCCGACGGCATCGCCCGTGTGGAGGGACTGCCCTCCGTCATGGCCAACGAGTTGCTGCGCTTTGAGGACGGCACCCTGGGCCTGGCGCAGAACCTCGACACCCGTGAGATCGGCGTCGTGGTCCTGGGCGATTTCCAGGGCGTCGAAGAGGGCCAGGAAGTCCAGCGCACCGGTGAGGTCCTCTCCGTGCCGGTGGGCGACGCCTTCCTCGGCCGCGTGGTGGATCCGCTCGGCGCACCCATGGATGACATGGGCCCGATCGAGGCCGAGTCCCGCCGCGCCATGGAGCTCCAGGCACCGGGCGTGACCGAGCGCAAGTCCGTCGACGAGCCGCTGCAGACCGGCCTGAAGTCGATCGATGCCATGATCCCGGTCGGCCGTGGCCAGCGTCAGCTCATCATCGGTGACCGCCAGACCGGCAAGACCGCGATCGGCATCGACACGATCCTGAACCAGAAGGCCAACTGGGACTCCGGTGACCCGACGAAGCAGGTTCGTTGCATCTACGTGGCCGTGGGCCAGAAGGCCTCCACGATCGCCTCGGTGCGCCAGACGCTGGAAGAGAACGGCGCCCTGGAGTACACCACCATCGTGGCCTCCCCGGCGTCCGACCCGGCCGGTTTCAAGTACCTGGCGCCCTACGCCGGCTCGGCCATCGGCCAGCACTGGATGTATGGCGGCAAGCACGTGCTCATCATCTTCGATGACCTCTCCAAGCAGGCCGAGGCCTACCGTGCGGTCTCGCTGCTGCTGCGCCGTCCGCCGGGACGTGAGGCCTACCCGGGCGACGTCTTCTACCTGCACTCCCGCCTGCTGGAGCGTTGTGCCAAGCTCTCCGACGAGCTCGGCGGCGGTTCCATGACCGGACTGCCGATCGTGGAGACCAAGGCCAATGACGTCTCGGCCTACATCCCGACCAACGTCATCTCCATCACCGACGGTCAGATCTTCCTGCAGTCGGACCTCTTCAATGCCAACCAGCGTCCCGCTGTGGACGTGGGCATCTCGGTGTCCCGCGTGGGTGGTTCCGCGCAGATCAAGGCCATGAAGAAGGTCTCCGGCACCCTGAAGCTGGACCTGGCGCAGTACCGTGACCAGCAGGCCTTCGCCATGTTCGCCTCGGACCTGGACCCGGCCACCCGCCGCCAGCTGGCCCGTGGTGAGCGCCTGACGGAACTGCTGAAGCAGCCGCAGTACACGCCATACCCGGTCGAGGAGCAGGTCGTGTCCATCTGGGCCGGCTCCAACGGCCACCTGGACGAGGTGCCGGTGGAGGACGTGCTGCGCTTCGAGCGCGAGTTCATCGACCACCTGCGCCACAAGAACGTGGTGCTGGCTCCGATCCGGGAGACCGGCAAGATGGAGGACTCCACCCTCGAGGCCCTGAAGTCCGAGGTCGAGGCGTTCAAGAAGGGGTTCTTCGGCGAGGGCGACAACAAGCTCGTGGCCGCCGGCCACGAGGAGCACCAGCCACTGGCGGCCGACGAGGTCACCCAGGAAAAGATCGTCAAGCAGAAGCGCTGACCGCGATGCCTCCGCAGGCCCCGGCCGATCCAGCCCCTCGCGGGGTCGGGTGGCCGGGAACCACGGGGGCGGACACGTAAGGAAAGGACCACCATGGGAGCCCAGATCCGGGTCTACCGCCAGAAGATCGCCTCGACCCAGTCGATGCAGAAGATCTTCAAGGCGATGGAGCTGATCGCCACGTCCCGCATCGGCAAGGCGCGCGAACGCGTGTCCGCGTCGCTGCCGTACGCCAACGCGATCACCCGCGCCGTGTCCGCCGTGTCATCGCAGCAGGACATCGAGCACGTGCTGACCTCCGAGGTCGAGAACCCGAAGCGGGCTGCCGTGCTGGTGCTCTCCTCGGACCGCGGCATGGCCGGGGCCTACTCGGCCAACATCCTGCGCCACGCGGAGGAGCTGCTCGAATCGCTGCACGCGGCCGGCAAGGAGACGGACATCTACCTCGTGGGCCGCAAGGCGCAGGGGTACTTCGACTTCCGGAACCGTGAGTACAAGAAGATCTGGACGGGGAACACCGACAAGCCGGAGTTCCTCCGTGCCCGGGAGATCGGGGAGGAGCTCGTCGAGTCCTTCCTGCAGGACACCGAGGAGGGCGGCGTGGACGAGATCCACGTGGTCCACACCGCGTTCCACTCGCTGGTCTCCCAGGTGCCGACCGTCGTCCGGCTACTGCCGCTGGAGGTCGTGGAGGAGGAGGTCACGGACGAGTCCGAGTTGTTCCCGCTCTACGAGTACGAGCCGGCGCCCGAGGACGTCCTGGACGCCCTGCTGCCGAAGTACATCGAGTCCCGGATCTTCACCGCCATGCTCCAGGCCGCCGCGTCTGAGCTGGCGAACCGTCAGCGGGCCATGAAGTCCGCCGGGGACAACGCCAAGGACCTGGTCAACGAGTACACCCTGAAGATGAACAACGCCCGCCAGGCGGAGATCACCCAGGAACTCACCGAGCTGATCGCCGGTGCGGACGCGCTCAGCGCGTCCTGACACGGCACCGAACAGCACCAACGCAACCGCCATCCACACCAGAGAAGTGAGAGAGATGACTGCCACCACGAACGAACAGGGCACCGGTACTGCCACCGGTGGCGCCACTGGCCGCATCGCCCGCGTGATCGGGCCGGTGATCGACGCCGAGTTCCCCGCGGACTCGATGCCGGCCCTGTACAACGCCCTGACCGCCGAGCTCACCGTCAACGGTGAGACCCGGACCATCACCTTCGAGACCGCGCAGCACCTGGGCGACAACCTGGTCCGCGCCATCTCCCTGCAGGCCACCGACGGCCTGGTCCGCGGCTCCGCCGTGATCGATTCCGGCGCGCCGATCTCGGTGCCGGTCGGCGAGGTCGTCAAGGGCCACATCTTCAACGTCCTCGGCGAGTCCCTGGACGTGCCGACCTCAGAGCTGCAGGTCACCGAGCGCTGGCCCATCCACCGCCCGGCACCGAACTTCGCCACCCTCGAGGGCTCCACGGAGATGCTCGAGACCGGCATCAAGGTCATCGACCTGCTGACCCCGTACATCAAGGGCGGCAAGATCGGCCTGTTCGGCGGCGCTGGTGTGGGCAAGACCGTGCTGATCCAGGAGATGATCACCCGTGTGGCCCGCAACTTCGGTGGCACCTCAGTGTTCGCCGGCGTGGGGGAGCGGACCCGTGAGGGCAACGACCTCTGGGTCGAGATGGAGGAGGCCAACGTCCTCAAGGACACGGCCCTGGTCTTCGGTCAGATGGATGAGCCGCCGGGAACGCGCCTGCGCGTCGCCCTCTCGGCCCTGACCATGGCCGAGTACTTCCGCGACGAGATGAACCAGGACGTCCTGCTGTTCATCGACAACATCTTCCGGTTCTCCCAGGCGGGTTCCGAGGTCTCCACGCTGCTGGGCCGCATGCCCTCCGCCGTGGGCTACCAGCCGAACCTCGCCGATGAGATGGGCGTGCTGCAGGAGCGGATCACCTCCACCCGCGGCCACTCCATCACCTCGATGCAGGCCGTCTACGTCCCCGCGGACGATTACACGGACCCGGCTCCGGCCAACGTGTTCGCCCACTTGGACGCCACCACCAACCTGACCCGTACGCTGGCCTCCCGTGGCCTGTACCCGGCCGTGGATCCGCTGGCCTCGACCTCGCGCATCCTCGACCCGCAGTACGTGGGCCAGGACCACTACAACGCCGCGACGCGCGTCAAGCAGATCCTGCAGAAGAACAAGGAACTGCAGGACATCATCGCGATCCTCGGTGTGGACGAGCTCTCGGAAGAGGACAAGATCGTCGTCTCCCGCGCCCGCCGCATCGAGCAGTTCCTGTCCCAGAACACCTACACCGCCAAGCAGTTCACCGGCGTTGAGGGTTCCACCGTGCCGATCAAGGACACCGTGGAGGGCTTCACCGCCATTGCCAACGGCGACCTGGATCATATCTCCGAGCAGGCGTTCTACAACGTCGGCGGCCTGGACGACGTCGAGCGCAACTGGGCCAAGATCCAGTCGGAGAACTGATCCATGGCTGAGATCGAACTCGAAGTGGAGATCGTGGCCGAGGACCGTTTCGTGTGGTCTGGTCCCGCGAAGTCCGTCAGCGCCCGCACCAGTGATGGGGAGATCGGGATCCTTCCCGGTCACTCCCCGCTGCTGGCCGTCCTCGGTGACGGCGATGTGGTGGTGCAGCAGCTGAACGGTCAGACGATCACCGCGCACGCCGAAGGCGGGTTCTTCTCCGTGGACAACGATCGAGTGGTCATCGTGGCCGGCGCGGCCAGCCTCGAGGGTGAGTCCACCGGGCAGGACGCAGCCTGAGGTGAGTGCCGGGTGGTCCGCCCTGATCGCCGCCACCCTGGCGGCCGTGCTGGTCATCGCCTTCATGGTGTGGTGGCGTTGGCGCACGTTGGTGCGGACCCCCGGGACCTTCACGGCCCGGCTCCGGCGCCCTGGGAAGGACTCCCGGGGCATCCGGGTGATCGGTCGGTATGACGAATCCGGTCTGGACCTGATGACGGTGGCGTCCGTCGACCCCCGGCCCCGGTGGTCGGCGGCCCGGCACCTGCTCCGTCTGCACCGGGAGGGTGCCGTCAGTCAGGATGGAGTGGTGGTGGTGCGCGTGGATGGCGGTCCCGCACCGATCACCCTGGCCATCAACACGGACGCCTGCTCCGGGCTCTCGGCCTGGATCGAGTCCGGTCCGTCGATCGGGTTCGGGACATGGCGGCAACAGCCGCCTCGAAGTCCCTGGCGCAGGGCGTGGTGACGCTCCGACCACTTCGCTTGAACAGCTCAGCCCCGGCTCGCCCGGGGCTGAGCTGTTTAACCTGAGCTGTCCAATCTGCGCGGTGGATCTCAGATCCCAGCGCGGGGCTGACCTCAGGATGCCCCGACGGTCGGCCGCCCGGGGTCGATCTGACCGGTCTCCGGGTCGGTGAACCACTCGACCCATCCCGGATTCCGGCGGTGCACCGGGAGGGTGCGGGCCGGCGTGGTACTGACGGAGGCCAGGGCCACCGGCAGTGGGACACCCCAGTGCAGGAGGTTCCGCAGGGCCCCGTCCAGCGGGACCGACCCGGAGGCCAGGATGGCGGTTCCGGTCAGGAGCGGGGCACCGTCCGAGGCTGTTCCGCCGATCTCCAGACCTGCCGCGTTCCCCGCCTCGATCCTCGCTCCGCCCAGGGTGTAGGTGCCCGCCGGTGCCCCCGTCGCCGCAGAGGCGTCCGAGACCACGCAGACGGCGGCGGGCAGCAGCTCCAGTAGGTCCGCCACCACGCCCCTGTCCACGTGATGTCCGTCGGCGATCAACTCCACCCGCAGCCGGCCCGCCGCTGCGGCGCGCAGCAGCTGTGGCACGGGGCCGGGCTCACGGTGGTGGAAGCCCCGCATGGCGTTGAAGAGGTGCGTGACGGCCGGGGTGCGGTCAGAATCCTTCGGATCATCCGACCCCATCCTCCCCATCTGCCCCCTGTTCCCCCTCGCCTCGGTCCTGTCGGTCTGGACCGTCCACTGCGCCAACCGGTCCAGGGCGTGGCCGAGCTGGGCTGCGGTGGCGTCCGTGTGGCCGGGTGAAGGCAACACGCCGTGGGCCGCCAGCGCGGCCTCTACGTGCTCGGCCCCGGGCAGTTCCGGTGCGTACGTCATGGCGACGATGGTCTGATCGCCGCCGACCCGGCCGGCCTGGAGGGTTTCCCCCAGCCATCGCTGCGCCTCCGCGTCCGCCGGATCCTGGAGGTCCTCGGTGCGGTGTGCCCCGCATCGTGACGTGGCCAGGAAGGGCCCCTCGAGGTGGAGTCCCGCCAGAAGGTCCTCCCGGACGAGCGGGGCCAGGCGGCGCACGGCGGCCAGGGTCTCACCACGGGGCATCGTCGGCAGGGAGGCCACCACCCGGGTGACCCCGTTCAGGGTCAGCTCGCGGACCGCGTCCCGCACCGCGGGCACGGGAGCGGTGGCGAAGTCCACTCCCGCGTAGCCGTGGCAGTGCTGGTCCACGAGACCCGAGGTCCGCAGGCGGTCCGGAGCCGATCGGCCGGACTGGACGGGGCGGTCCGATCGGACGTGGCCGCGGCCGGGGTCAGAAGAGCCGGGAGTCCGCATCGTCCACGCCGCGCATGGCGTCGTAGTCCAGGATCACGCAGCGGATGCCGCGGTCCTCCGCCAGGGTACGGGCTTGGGGCTTGATCTGCTGGGCCGCGAACACCCCGTGTACGGGGGCGAGCAGCGGATCCCGGTTCATCAGGGCGAGATAGCGGGTGAGCTGTTCCACGCCGTCGATGTCCCCGCGGCGCTTGAGTTCCACGGCCACGGTGGCGCCGGACTCATCCCGCGCGAGGATGTCCACGGGGCCGATCGCGGTCATGTGCTCGCGACGCACCAGCGTGTGGCCGGTGCCGAGCAGCTCGATCTGTTCGGCCAGCAGGCGCTGGAGGTCTGATTCGACCCCATCCTTGACCAGGCCCGGGTCCACACCGAGCTCGTGGGCCGAATCGTGCAGCACCTCGAAGAGGTGCACCACCAGGCGGTCGTCGGTCTTCGCGGCCTGTACCGTCCAGACCTCACTCACGCCCTCCGCGGCAAGTTCCTCCGAGGGTGGTGCGGTTCGCAGCGTGGCCGGCGGGCTCATCCAGTTCAGCGGCTTGTAGGACCCGCCATCCGAGTGCACCAGGACAGCACCATCTGCCTTGACCATCAGCAGGCGGGTCGCCTGGGGCAGGTGGGCGCGCAGGCGCCCCTCGTAGTTGACCGAACACCGGGCTATTACCAAACGCACACCAGGGAGTCTAGTGCCCGTGTGGAACCATGGAGGGGTGCCACGCTCGAACCGTCCCCGCCGCCGGGCGGGCCAACAGCCCCCGTCCTCACGCTCCTCCCGGCGCCGTGCGCCGGCACCCGGCCGCCAGGACCCGGTGGAGGGGCTGCTGGGCCTTGATCCCGGCTACCGGCACCAACAGGAGCACGACGGCGGCTGGCACGTTCGGCAGATCCCCGCCTGGCGCGCGGTGAAGGACTACACCTGCCCGGGGTGCGGGCGGACGATCCCAGCCGGTCAGCCCCACCTGGTGGCGTGGCGCAGCGACTGGATCCTCGGCGACGAGGCCGCCGGGGCCGAACGGCGGCACTGGCACCCCAAATGCTGGTCCACCCGCCGGCAGGACGGTCCGTACTAGGGCTGTGCCGGTGTGGAGGCTGTGCCGGTGACCGGTGGGACGCGGACGGGGCCTCGCCTACAGCCGGTCCTGACGAGGGAGCAGGACCTCCTTGAGGACGAGCATCACGGCAGCGGCCAGCGGGATGGCCATGAGGGCGCCCAGTACGCCCAGCAGGGCCGCACCGGCGATCACGGCGATCACGGCCACGGATCCCGGAACGGCAACGGCCTTGCTCATCACGCGCGGTGAGACGAAGTATGCCTCGACCTGCAGATAGATGAAGTAGATCGCGGCGAAGATCAGGGCCGACTGCCACCCGCCGATGAGGGCCACCAGCGTGATGACGACGCCTCCGGTCATGGCCCCGACGAGCGGGATGAACGCCATCAGCCCGGCGAAGAAGGCCAGTAGCGCCCCGAAGGGTATCCCGGCGATCGTGACGGCGATGAAGGCCACGATCCCGTTGAGGACCGCGACCGCCGACTGTCCGATGACGTAGTGGCCCACCGAGGAGGTGATCTCCTCGCCGAGGTATTCCACCCGGGGCCGCCTCGAGGCCGGGGCCAGCCGGTACGCCCAGTACTTCATGGCCGGGAGCGTGGCCAGGAAATAGAGGGTCAGCACCAGCACGATCAGCACGGAGAACCCGGTGTTGACGATGGCGGTGCCCACTCCGAAGATTCCGCCGAACACGGCGGTGACATTGGCAGAGTCCCCGATGAACTTCTCGATCTCTGACACCGCGATGTCCCTGATGCCGAAGCGGGTGTCCACGTCGTGGAAGAACTCGGACTCCAGGAAGTCAGAGACCATCCCCGGCAGGTCGTTGACGAATCTGGCGGTCTGGTCCACCACGGTGGGGATCAGGAGAGAGAAGAAGACGGTCAGGAGGGCGGCCAGTGCCAGGACGGCGGCAGCGACACCCACCCCACGGGGCGCCCCCCAGGACTCGATGCGGCGGACCACCGGGTCCAGGCCGAGTGAGATGAACAGGGCAGCGCCGATCCACACCAGCAATTGGGTGTTGGCGGAGATGATGCCGAAGAGCAGGAACGCCAGTCCCACGCCGACGGTCAGCAGGAAGCCCGTCTGCACTGGTTGAGACCACTGGACGGGTCTGGCCTGGTGCGCACCGGGGGCCGAACCGTCGTCCGCGGGGGAGTCCGGCGGGGCCGTGGCCCCGGAGACCGGCGGCCTGGCCTCGAAGCGAGGCCGAGGACGCGGTGCGGGCAACCGTCGGTCACCGAGCCAACGGCGGACGCGAGCGACCGGGGAAGGTTCCGGCGCTGCTGCGGCCGGGCCGGCCGGGGCATCCGTGGTGGCCGGTTCGACCGGGGGGAGGTCGCCCGTGGAACCGGGGCCCGTGGGGGTGGAATCATGGTCCTGCACAAGCGTCAGGCTACGTCACCGGAGCCCCTCCGGGGATGACCAGCGTCGTTATCGTTCGGTGACCTTCTCGCTATACTGTGTCGTTGGATCAGCTCACCGCCCACTCACTCACCCACACTCACCCCACCCACAGACAGACAGGTTGACCGCGTGCGAGGAATTTCCGGAGTCGTTGCCCTGGTGCTGGGCCTCGTGGCCCTGTTCGGAGCCATCGGCCTGCAGACGGTGTGGGCGCCCCCGACCGCCCTGACGGCCAGCACCAACAGTGCGGCGGTGGACGCCCCCGCGGACGCCCCGCTCACGGTCATCACCGGGGGTATCAACGAGGTGGTGGACTCCGGGCAGGACGCGGCGGTCGAGTACACCCTGACCGGTGACGGCGACTACACGGTGATGCTCGGCCAGACCCGTGACGTGGAGGCCTGGGTGGGGGAGGCCGCGCACAACACCGTGACCGGAATCGAGACGGAGGTCCCGGACCGCCAGGATCCTCGGGTGGTGGTGGAACACACCGAGGGCGAGGCCACCGTGCCCGATCCGGCGGGTTCCGACCTGTGGGTGGACCTCCAGGAGGCGAGTGGCACCATCGAGCAACGCTGGTCCGTGCCCTCCGAGGGCGAGTGGTCCCTCCTGGTGGCCGCGGACGGCACCGAGCCGGCCCCCGCGGAGATGACGGTCACCTGGACCAACACGGTCGGTGACAGCCCGTGGATCATCCCCCTGTTCATCATCGGGGCCCTGCTCATCCTCGTGGGCCTGGCCCTGATCGTGTGGGCCATCCTTCGCCGGCGCCGTGGGTCCGGCTCCGGCGGGCAGCGTCCTGGACAGAATCCCGAGCAGCAATCCGGACGGCAGGGCGCCGCCGGCGCTTCGGGCGGCGTGGACGGTGCCGGAGGAGCCGGTGCGGTGCACTCCCGGGTGGCGGGCGCCGCCGTCGTCGTCCTGACGATGGTGGGCCTGGCAGGGGCTGGGCCGGCAACCGCTGACTCGACCGCCTCCCCGGACGCGCCGTCCGAGTCGGCCGTCTCCTCAGACGCGCCCTCCGGGGACGCGCCGGCCGGTGGCGAGCAGGAGCAGTACCCGATCGTCACCGACAGTCAGCTCGAGCGCATCCTGGACAAGGTGGCCGGGGTGGTGGCGCAGGGCGATGAGGCCCAGGACGCCGGTGAACTGGCGAATCGCGTGAGCGGGTCCGCCCTCGAGATGCGCGAAGACAACTACGAGAACCGGGAGCTCTCGGAGGACGTCCGGGCCGTGGAACCCGTGGCGGCATCCCCCGTGGTGTCCGTGGTGGCTCAGCCCGATCCCGCCTTCCCACGGGACCTGCTCGTGATCACCGAGGGCGAGGGCAACAGCAATCCCCAGCTGCTCGTCCTGCGCCAGGAGTCGGCGCGCACCAACTACCACCTCATCTCCAACACCCCGATGACACCCGGGGCGCAGTTCCCCTCCAGTGACCTGTCCTTCGGTGGGGGCGACGTGATCGCCGTGGGCGACTCCGAGGGCCTGGCCATGAGTCCGGGCAGGGCCATCACGAAGGTGGCCCAGTACCTGACCGATCCCGAGTCGGGGTTCGCGGACCAGATGGTCGGAAATCCTGCCATCGAGGAGATCCACAAATACCAGGCCGAATCGGAGGAGGCCTCTCCGGACGCCACGATCGACATCGTCCGGAAGGCGCTCCAGGGTGAGACCACCGCCATGCGCCTGCCGGATGGCTCGGCCCTGGTGGTCGGTGTGGTCGACAACATCGTGGACGTCACCCCGAACGAGCCCGGGGCCACGGTGGGGATCGGCGGTGACCTCGCGATGGCCAAGGCCGGCGAGGACAGCAACGAGACCACCTCGGGAATCAGCATGACGTACCGTGAGGTACTGGCCGTCCGGGTGCCCGCCGCCGACGCCGCCGAGGACGATGCCAAGGTGTCACTCGTGGGCATGACCGACGAGCTGCACGCCGTCTCGTTCGACTGACCCATTGATGAGACCTATCCAGTAGGCCCGTAAGGAAGAGGTATCCCCGCATGTCCCAGCAGCCTCCCGCGATGCCGTCCCACCTGCGTGGGGCGCTCGACCTCTCCGCCCTCAAGGGGTCCCCGGCCGGGCAGCAGCCCCGTCCGGGCGCGTCCAACCCTGCGCCCGGCCCGTCATCCGCGGCCGGGGCGCAGGCCGGTAGCTGGGTCCTGGACCAGGCGACCCAGGGTGATCTGCAGCAGCTGGTCCAACTGTCCTCGAGGGTGCCGGTGCTGATCCATCTGGCGGCCCCGTCCAACCCGGCCAGCCCGCAGCTCGACGATCTGCTGGCCCCTGCCGTGGACGCGCGCGAGGGCCAACTCATCCTGGCTCGCGTGGACACCGAGGCCGATCCGCAGGTCCTGTCGGTCTTCGGGCTGACGGCCGGACCGGCCGTCGTCGCGGTCCTGGCCGGTCAGCCGGTGCCCGTCCTGAACCAGCCGGTGCCCCGCGACCAGCTGGACCAGCTCCTCGACGAGCTCCTCGCAGCCGCGGCCCAGAACGGGGTCTCCGGCACCGTGCCGCCGCTCGCCCCGCCGCGAGCGGACGCCCAGGGCGCGGACGGCACCCAGGAGCCGGCCGCCCCGGCGCTGCCGCCGCTGCACCAGGAGGCACAGGACGCCCTCGACGCCGGCCGGTACGAGGACGCGCAGGACGCCTTCCGCAGGGCGCTGGCCGAGAACCCGGCCGATGCGGACGCCAAGGCCGGCATCTCCCGAGCCGGGCTGCTGGCCCGCACGGCCGCCATGGACGCGGACACCGTGCGTGAGCGCGGGGCCTCCGCCCCGGACGACGTCCAGGCGCAGATCGACGTGGCGGACCTGGACGTCCTGGGCGGCCACGTGGAGGATGCCTTCCACCGGCTGGTCCGGTTCGTGGCCGGGCATCCGGGAACAGACCGCAACACCGCGCGCGAGCACCTCGTGGACCTCTACTCCGTGGTGGGGGATCAAGACCCCCGCACAGCCGCGTCCCGCAAGGCGCTGGCCATGGCGCTGTTCTAGATCCTGATTCGGGTTCCAGGTCCTGACTTAAGTCACGGCCCCGCAGGCCATGGCGGAGTCAGGGGTGGCCTGGGGGCCTTGCTAACGTCGGGCCCATGAGCATTTCCGAGAGCTCCCAGCCTGCCCAGCTTCCGCCCCGACCAGCCGGTGCGCTCCCTGACCCGGACACGGCCATCGCCATCCGGGGTCTGGCCAAGCGTTTCGGTGAGAAGATCGCCGTCAACGGCGTCTCGCTGGACGTGCCCGCCGGGTCCTTCTATGGTCTGGTGGGCCCGAACGGCGCCGGCAAGACCACCGCCATGTCCATGGCCACCGGCCTGCTGCGCCCGGACCACGGCCAGATCTGGATCCACGGGACGGACGTCTGGGCCGAGCCCCTCGTGGCCAAGCGGCGGATGGGCGTGCTCGCGGACGGGGTCCGGCTCTTCGACCGGCTCACCGGGGAACAGCTCGTCACCTACTCTGGCTTGCTGCGCGGGCTGGACCGGGAGACCGTGGCCGAGCGCACGGCCGACCTGCTGCGCGTCATGGACCTGACCTCGGACGCCGGCAAGCTCGTGGTGGACTACTCGGCGGGGATGACCAAGAAGGTCGCCCTGGCCGCGGCGATGATCCACGCCCCGCAGGTCCTCGTGCTGGATGAGCCCTTCGAGGCGGTGGATCCGGTCTCGGCCGCGAACATCAGGGACATCCTGGCCCAGTTCGTCACCTCGGGTGGCACGGTGATCGTCTCCAGCCATGTCATGGACCTCGTCCAGCGCATGTGTGACCACGTGGCCGTGATCGCCCAGGGCAACCTGCTGGCCGCCGGCACGGTGGACGAGGTGCGGGACGGACGCAGCCTGGAGGACCGCTTCGTGGACCTGGTCGGCGGCCGCGCGACGGGAGAGGGGCTGTCATGGTTGCACACCTGATGCGGATGAAGTTGGCCATCACCGTCAACGGCTGGAAGAAGAGCACGGCGCAGTTGGTGTTCGCCATCCTGTTCATCGCCTACATGCTCTTCGTCCTGGTGATGCTCGCGATCGGCTCCTGGTTCATGACCGAGTTGGAGACCGAGGCGCGGGGTACCGTCCTCGCCCTGGCAGGATCGGTGGCCGTGCTGGGATGGATCGTGATTCCCGTGTTCTTCACCGGTGTGGATCTGACCCTGGACCCGGCGAACTTCGCGACCTTCGGGATACCCACCCGAAAACTCGTGCCGGGACTGGCCATGGCCGGACTGGTCACCATCCCCGGGGCGGCCACCCTGCTCGGCTTCCTGGTCTCCGTCCTCGCCTGGCGGGACACCCCCGGGGCGATGCTGCTGGCCATCCCGACCACCGTGCTCGGTGCGGTCTTCTGCCTCTGCATCTCCTATGCCGTGACCGGTCTGCTGGCCGGGATCACCGGACAACGGCGGATCCGGGAGATCATGTCCCTCGTGGCGTTCGTCCCGCTCGTGCTGGCCGGGGTGATCATCTCCGGGATCGCACAGTCCGTGCAGGCGGCCGTGGCGCAGCTGCCTGCAGTGGCCCAGGTGTTGGCGTGGACCCCCTTGGGTTCCTTCACGGCCGCCCCCTGGGCACTGGCGGAGGGCCGGTTCCTCCAGGCAGGGCTGCAGGCACTGCTGTGTCTGGTGTGGGTGGCCGGAGCCGTGCTGCTCTGGCAACTGGCCGTGGACCGCAGTTATGCGAAGGGACGGGGCTCCGGTCCGGCCAGCAAGAGGACCAAGACCGGGCTGGGCCTGCTGGGCGTCTTCCCGGGTACCCCGGCCGGTGCCATAGCGGCCCGCTCGCTGATCTACTGGCTCAAGGACCCCCGGTACTCGGCCTCCCTCGTGATGCTGCCGATCCTGCTCGTGCTGTTCTGGTTCCTGGGGTACCAGTCCGGCGAGTACACCATGATCCTGTTGATGGGACCGATCACCGGGTTGATGCTCGGCTATGCCATCTCCGCGGACATCAGCTATGACGGCTCGGCCTTCGCCCAGCACGTCACCGCCGGGGTCTCCGGCCGAGATGACCGGGTCGGCAGGGTCGGCTCGCTCCTGGCGTGGGGAGTCCCCGTCACCCTGCTGTTCACCGTGGCCACCGTCTGGATGGCGGGTCAGTGGAACCTGCTCCCGGGGCTGACCGGACTGGGGATCGGTGCCCTGCTGACCGGGGCCGGCGTGTCCGCCCTGGTCTCCGCGCGATTCATCTACCCGGTGCCGCCGCCGGGCGCCAGCCCGTTCGCCACGCCCGAGGGCGGCGGTGTACGGATGATGCTGATCTCCCTGGGCGCCATGGTCGTGGTCGGAGCGCTGACCCTGCCGGAACTGGTGCTCTACATCGTGGCGTTGGTCACCGGTGACGTGCTGTTCCAGTGGCTCACCCTCGTGGTGGGGCTGGCCCTGGGCTCCTTCCTGTTGTGGCTGGGCATCCGGATGGGCGGGCGGTGGTTCAACCGCTCCCAGGCGGAGACGTACCAGGCGGTCCTGGCGGCCACCGGGTGATCACTGTGCCTCCGGGCACCGGTGCGCGGGACGGTAGACTGGTCCGCATGAGTTTGCCTGCCGATCCTGACCCGAACCAGCCCGGTGCCCCTGGTGCCCCCGGCGGACCCGGCGGCGGCGGAGCCGCGGTCCTGGACCGCCAGGAGCAGCTGCAGGACGCCGAACCCGGCGACCACGAGCGCTTCTCCCACTACGTGCGCAAGGAGAAGATCATGGAGTCCGCCGTGACCGGCGAGCCCGTGGTCGCCCTGTGCGGCAAGGTGTGGACTCCGGGCCGGGACCCGGAGAGGTTCCCGGTCTGCCCGGAGTGCAAGGAGATCTACGACGGACTGAAGTCGCCGAAGGACGGCGGTCCGGGCAGCGGGGACTCCGGCCAGGGCGGCGGACGGCGCGGCTGGTTCGGCGGTCGCGGCAAGTAGCCGCACACCGACCACCCGGTCCGGGGACCCCGCAGAGGGGCCCGGTCCAGGACCCGATCGACCGGATCCGCCGAACCTGACAGCGCCAACCGGCCGGCTGGCGTCGTGCCCGGCCTGGTCTGTGACCGACCACTGAAACCGACTCTGTCCCACCATGCCCGCGAGGAGGCACTGAAGCCGCGTGTCTGATGCCCTGTTCCACATCGGTGACGACCTGCCCCCGGCCCTGCCGGAGCGGGCCGCCTGGGGTACCGCGCCCAAGCTGCGCCAATGGCAGCAGGAGGCCCTCGAGCTGTACCTGAAGAAGCAGCCGGTGGACTTCATGGCGGTCGCGACCCCGGGCGCCGGCAAGACCACCTTCGCGTTGCGCGTGGCCAAGACCCTGCTCGAGGCGGGCACGGTCAGTCGCATCACCGTGGTGGCCCCCACAGAGCACCTCAAACGCCAGTGGGCGGACTCGGCCGCCCGGGTCGGTGTGGCGATCGATCCGAACTTCAAGAACGCGGACGGCCGCCACGGCGACGAGTACATCGGCGTCGCCCTGACCTACGCCCAGGTCGCGATGAAGCCCATCCTGCACCGCAACCGCACCGAGAACGCGCGCACTCTGGTGATCCTGGACGAGATCCACCACGGTGGTGACGCCCTGAGCTGGGGCGATGGCATCCGTGAGGCCTTCGAACCGGCTGCCCGCCGGCTGTCACTGACCGGCACCCCCTTTCGCTCGGACACGGCCGCCATCCCGTTCGTCGACTACGTGGAGTATGAGGACGGGATCCGCCGTTCGAAGTCGGACTACACGTACGGCTATGGCCCGGCCCTGCGCGACCACGTGGTCCGGCCGGTCATCTTCATGGCCTATTCCGGGCAGATGCGCTGGAAGACCAGCACCGGCGACGTCATGGAGGCCCAGCTCGGTGAGGCCGCCACCAAGGACATCACGGCGCAGGCCTGGCGCACGGCCTTGAACCCGGAGGGGGAGTGGGTCCCCTCGGTGTTGGCTGCCGCGGACCGCCGTCTCAGCGAGGTGCGGCGCAATGTGCCCGATGCCGGGGCCCTCGTCATCGCCACCGACCACGAGGACGCTCGGGCCTACGCCGCGCAGCTGCAGCGGATCACCGGCGAGGACGTCACGGTGGTGCTCTCCGATGACAAGGGGGCCTCGGACAAGATCGAGGAGTTCTCCGAGGGCACCCAACGCTGGATGGTGGCGGTGCGCATGGTGTCCGAGGGCGTCGACGTGCCGCGGCTGTGCGTGGGCGTCTACGCCACCTCCACGTCCACGCCCCTGTTCTTCGCCCAGGCCGTCGGCCGCTTCGTGCGCTCCCGCAGGCGCGGGGAGACCGCCAGCGTCTTCCTGCCCTCGGTGCCCCAGCTGATGCTGTTGGCCAATGAGATGGAAGCCGAACGAGACCACGCCCTGGACCGGCCGGAGTCAGCGGGCGAGCAGGACCTCGAGGACCTCTCACTGTCCCCCGAGGAGGAGGAGCTGGCCGCCGCCAACCGCCAGGAGCGCGCCTCCGACTCCCTGACGAAGTCCGAGTTCAAGGCCCTGGAGTCCCAGGCGTCCTTCGACAAGGTCCTCTTCGACGGGGCGGAGTTCGGCACCGGCGGCGCGGTCGGTTCAGAGGACGAGCTGGACTTCCTCGGCATCCCGGGCCTGCTGGACGCGGAGCAGGTGGGCGAGCTGCTCCGCCAGCGCCAGGCGGAACAGCTGAAGCGGCGGCCGAAGGGCGTGCTCAACGAGCAGCCGGACCACCGTGCCGACCAGCCGGCTGGAGTGGTGGACCACCGCAGGCTCAAGAAGATGCGCGCCGAGCTGTCCAAGAACGTCTCGGCGTGGTCCGCCCGCTCGGGAACCCCCCACGGGATGATCCACAACCGGTTGCGCGAGATCAGCGGCGGGCCTGCCGTGGCGCAGGCGACAGCCGAGCAGCTGGAGACCCGGCTGAAGACCCTGCAGGGCTGGTTCGTCGGCCGGAAGTAGCTAGTCGGCGGAGCCGCCCCAGACCTGCAGGATGGCGCCGTTCTCCTCCATCAGCTCCAGGGCCTCCTCCGAGCGGGCCTCGTCCACGCCGACCACCAGGTCCGTGTACACGCAGGTGTCATAGCCGGAGTCGATCGCATCCAACACCGTGGCCCGGACGCAGTGGTCCGTGGCGATGCCGACCACGGTCACGGAGTTGATGCCCTCCGTGCGCAGCCAGTCGTCCAGCGCGGGGGCGTCCTCATCCACGGCGGTGGAGGCCGCGGCCGTGGCCCCGAACGGACCGGCCGGGCCCTCCGGGGCGCCCGAACGGACCATGTCCGGAACGCCGAGCTGGCCGTCGAAGCCGGAGTAGGCCGCGTCGAAGCGGCCCTTCAGGAACTGGGCGTCCAGGAACTCGGTGTCCAGTGCGGCATGCAGCTCGGCACCCGCTGAGCCGGCGACGCAGTGCACCGGCCAGGACTCCGTGAAGTCCGGCGTGATGCCCTTCGCAGCGAAGTGAGGACCGGGATCCACATGCCAGTCGCGCGTGGCGACCACGGCGGCGTAGTCCTGGGCGTGCTCGTCGAGGAACGCCGTGATGCGGCCCGCCACCCGGGCGCCGCCGTCGACGGCCAGACTGCCGCCTTCGCAGAAGTCGTTCTGTACATCCACGATGACCAATGCACGCATGGTGTTGATCTTTCCTGTTCTCAAAAGGGGTCTGGGTACTGATCCGCCGGGACGGGGCCCGACGCGGTGTCACTCGTCGGCGAAGACGGTGGGGATCACCGGTTCGCCGGGCTGCAGTCTACGCACTGCGGCGGGCAACTCCGCACGTGAGGCCCGGTGCCGATCGGCGGCCCGGATCACGGCCTCGGGACCGGTCCAGCCGGGCATCAGCTCGCCATCCTGCATGAAGGTGTGCTGGAGGGGGCGGTCGTCGGCGTCGGCTCCGGCCGGACGGTTGACGCCGATCAGTTCCGCTGTGGCCTGCCCGGAGGCGTTGAGCTGGCGCGAGGCGGACTTGCGGCCGCCCACGGAGGCCTTGCCGGAGGAGGCCTTCGCCACGTCCGTCCACTTGCCGGCTCCGTCCTGCCGACTGACGAGTTTGTAGACCATGGAGGCGGTGGGGGCGCCTGAGCCGGTGACCAGCCGGGTGCCGACGCCATAGGAGTCCACCGGGGCCGACTGCAGGTGGGCGATGGCGTACTCGTCCAGGTCCGAGGTGACCATGATGCCGGTCTGACGGTTGCCGAGATCGTCCAGCAGTGAGCGCACCCAGTGTGCCTGCTCCACGAGGTCGCCCGAGTCCAGGCGCACATTGCGCAATTCGGTCCCGGCCACCTCCACCGCTGTGCGGACGCCGGCCTCCACGGCGAAGGTGTCCACCAGCAGCGTGGTGTCCCGGCCGAGGGCGGCGACCTGGGCCTCGAAGGCCTCCCGCTCGGAATCGTGCAGCAGGGTGAAGGAGTGGGCCGCCGTCCCCACCGTGTGCACGCCATAGCGCAGCCCCGCTGCGAGGTTCGAGGTGGCGGTGAAGCCGGCGATCGCGGCGGCACGTGCGGCCGCGACGGCCGACTCCTCGTTGATCCGACGGGACCCCATCTCGACGCAGGGGCGACCGTTGGCGGCCGAGGTCATGCGGGAGGCGGCGGAGGCCACCGCGGAGTCGTAGTTCAGCACCGAGAGCAGGTATGTCTCCAGGATGCAGGCCTCGGCGAAGGTGGACTCGATCTGCAGCAACGGCGAGTAGGGGAAGAACGCCTCGCCCTCGGCGTAGCCGTAGATGTTGCCGGAGAACCGGAAGTCGGCCAGCCACTGGAGGGTCTCATCTCCCACCACCCGGTGATCGGCCAGGAAGTCGAGTTCCTCCGAGCGGAAGCGGAAGGCGGACAGCCCCTCAAGCAGCCGTCCGGTGCCAGCCACCACGCCGTAGCGCCGCCCCTCGGCCAGGCGTCGCGCGAAGACCTCGAAGACGCTGCGCCGATGGGCGGCCCCGGATTTCAGGGAGGCCTCCAGCATGGTCAATTCGTAGTGGTCCGTGAACAGGGACGTGGGCAGTAGCCAACCGGGGGCGCCGGTGGGGATCTGGGCGGTCACGAGGCTCACCCTACAACTTGTGGCCCGGCGGGTCCCGGCGGCCGGGCCGAGGCGGATGCCACCGTAGACTGGTCGCCATGTTCTTGACCATCGAATCCCGTCATCTCCCGGGTCAGGCGCCCGGCGCCCCTGGCGTGGGGGACGGCACCGGCACGGACGTCCTGGAGCGGGAGGCGACCGCCGCCGATGCTGACGCGCGGGCCGCCGCGGACCGGCCCTGGCAGGTCATCGTGTGGAACGATCCCGTCAATCTCATGAGTTACGTCTCCTACGTCTTCCGCTCCTACTTCGGCTTCTCCCGCGACAAGGCCGATGCCCTGATGCTCCAGGTCCACCAGGACGGCAGGGCGATCGTGGCGTCCGGCGGGCGCGAGGAGTCAGAGCGCCATGTGCAGGCCATGCACGGATACGGGCTGTGGGCCACCCTTGAGCAGAGCCAGGGGGAGGGCGCCTGATGGCCCGCGCCTTCAAGAGCACGCCCAAGGGGTTCACAGCCGACCTGGAGAAGGCCGAGCGACGCCTGCTGCGCACCCTGTTCGCAGACGTCATCCAGTTGCTGGACGCCGAGGAGCAGCCCCGGCCGGTGGTCGACCCGACCGGAGCGTCTGAGGACCCGTTCTGGGACATCGTCGCCGGACTGGGGCCGTTCGGTGCCACGTTCGTTGCCACGGAAGGTGAGGCGGGATCGGGAGGCGCCGACGACGGCCCGGTGCCCTCCGAAGCCGCCGCCACGCCCCACCGCCAGGCGCCGCCGGACGAGGCCCTGGCCCGGTTGCTGCCGCCCGGGGTCCACGGAGACACCCCGGCCGAACAGGCCGCAGCAGGAGAGTTCCGCGCGCTGACCGAGGACAGCGTGCGCCGGTCCAAGACAGCCGACCTGCAGCGAGCCGTGGCCGCGCTGCAGGTGAACCCGCTGGTGTTGGAGGAGGCGGAGGCTGTGTCCTTCAGCCGGGCCCTGAATGACGTGCGCCTGGTGCTCTCGGCACGGTTGGGCATCGACTCGGAGGAGGACGCCGAGCGCGTGCACACGGTCGATGACTGGTCCGCCGCCACGGACGTCGAGTCCTACATGGCCCTGCTGTACAACTTCACCACCTGGCTGCTGGAGACCCTCATGCTGGCCCTGACCACGCAACTGCCGGAGGCACCATGAGCCCCACACCCCTGCCGACCGCCCCCATCGGAGTCTTCGACTCCGGGGTCGGCGGCCTGACGGTCGCCCGCGCCATCATCGACCAGCTCCCCGGCGAGCAGATCGCGTACGTGGGGGACACCGCCAACGGGCCGTACGGGCCGCGGAGCATCGCCCAGGTGCGCGCCTTCGCCCTGGGCATCATGGACGAGCTGGTCGACGCCGGCGTGAAGGTCCTCGTGATCGCGTGCAATTCCGCCTCGGCGGCAGTGCTGCGGGACGCCCGGGAGCGGTACACCGCGCGGTACGGGATCCCGGTGGTCGAGGTCATCCAACCCGCCGTGCGCCGGGCCGTGGCCGCCACGCGCAACGGCAGGATCGGGGTCATCGGGACCGAGGCGACGGTGGGCTCGCGGGCCTACGAGGACACCTTCGCCGCGGCGCCGCACCTCGAGGTCTCCTCGGTGGCCTGCCCACGGTTCGTGGAGTTCGTGGAGGCCGGCGTCACCACGGGCCCCGAGCTGCTGGCCACCGCGGAGAGATACCTGGCCCCGTTGCAGGCCGCCGGCGTGGACACCCTGGTACTGGGTTGCACCCACTACCCGCTGCTGACGGGGGTCATCTCCCTGGTCATGGGGGAGCACGTGACCCTGGTGTCCTCGGCCGAGGAGACCGCCAAGGACGTCTACCGTGCCCTGGTCCGGCATGGCCTCGAGGGTCCTGTCCGGCCCGGGGACACCGGAGCGGAACCGGTGCCGGCCCACACGTTCATGGCCACCGGTGACGCCCGCCAGTTCGAGGTGCTGGCGAGGCGTTTCCTCGGTCCCGAGGTGGGCGGCGTCCAGCACGTGGACCACATCGCCGAGCGCTATCCGACCGGCGTGCTGGCCCGGATCACCCCGGAGATGGTCGAGGCCGCACGGACCCACAGCGGGTCCGGTACGGTGGCAGGGTGAAACTCACGATCATCGGTTCCTCCGGGTCCTTCCCCGGCCCGGGATCGCCGGCCTCCTGCTACCTCATCACGGCGGAGGGGCCCACCCCGGACGGGACCGGCACCAAGACCTGGCGGGTCATCATGGACCTGGGCAACGGCGCCCTTGGGACGCTTCAGCGGTACATGGCCCTGGATGACATCGACGCCGTGCTGCTCTCCCACCTGCATCCGGACCACTGCATGGACCTGTGCGGCCTGCACGTGGCCATCCGGTGGAACCCCTACGGCTGGAAGGGCATCCACGTCCCCGTGCACGGGCCGGTGGACACCGCGGACCGGATGGCCGTGGCGTACGGGCTGGACCCGGATCCCGGGATGCACCCGGACTTCGACTTCCATCACTGGGAGGCCCTGAAGCCCGTGACCGTGGGGCCGTTCACCATCACTCCATTCCCCGTGCGGCACCCGATCGACGAGGCCTATGCACTGCGCGTGGAGTCGGCTGAGGCCGGCCCGGACGGTGAGACCGTGCGCCGAGTCCTGACGTATTCCGGAGACACGGACGCGTGCGATGAGCTCGTGGAGGCCGCCCGGGATGCGGACCTGTTCCTCTGTGAGGCGGCCTTCCAGGAGGGCCGGGATGACGGAATCGAGGGCGTCCACCTCACCGGCAGGAGGGCTGGGCAGATGGCCGCAGACGCGGGCGCGCGGCGTCTGCTCTTGACCCACCTCCCCGTGTGGACGGACCCCTTGGCCGCCTCGGTGGAGGCGCGGGAGACCTACCCGGGCCACCTGGCCGTGGCCGTGTCCGGGGTGACCTACCGGGTCTAGCCCGTGCGCACCGCGCGGCCCGGCAGGTCGTAGCCCGTCCGAGCCCCTCGGTAGGATGGCGGGCATGACCTCAACGACTTCCGGCGCCACCGGCCTGCCCGCGAACACCACCCGCCAGGACGGACGAGCCGTCAACGAGCTACGTCCCATCAGCATCACCCGCGGCTGGTCACGGCAGGCCGAGGGGTCAGCGCTGATCGAGTTCGGCAACACCCGCGTGCTGTGCACCGCCTCGTTCACCGAGGGGGTTCCCCGCTGGCTCAAGGGCGAGGGGACCGGGTGGGTCACCGCTGAGTACGCCATGCTGCCGCGGGCCACGAACACCCGCTCGGCGCGTGAATCCGTGAAGGGCAAGATCGGCGGCAGGACCCACGAGATCTCCCGTCTCATCGGCCGTTCGCTGCGCGCCGTGATCGATCTCAAGGCACTCGGGGAGAACACCATCGTGCTGGACTGTGACGTGCTGGAGGCGGACGGCGGCACACGCACCGCCTCGATCACCGGCGCCTATGTGGCCCTCGCCGAGGCGATCGCCTGGGCGAAGGGCCAGAAGATCATGCCGGCCTCCTCCCAGCCGCTCAAGGACTCCGTGGCGGCGGTGTCCGTGGGGATCATCGACGGCACCCCCATGTTGGACCTCCCCTATGTGGAGGATGTCCGCGCCGAGACGGACATGAACGTGGTGGTCACCGGGTCCGGGGACTTCGTGGAGGTCCAGGGGACCGCAGAGGGGGCGCCGTTCGACCGGGCCGAGCTCGACTCGCTGCTCGACCTGGCCGTCGAGGGGACTGCCGAGCTGGCCCGCATCCAGAACGAGACCCTGGCGGGCGAGCAGTGAGCCGCCCTGGATCCGTGGGCGCGGCACCGCGGCTGGTGCTCGCGACCCGGAACCCGGGCAAGCTCCGCGAGCTCCGTGAGCTGTTGCGCGGCGAGATCCCCGGTCTTGACGTCGACACCCAGGTGGTGGACGCGGCGGCGGTGGGCGCCCCGGACGTGGTGGAGGACGGCGTGACCTTCGCGGAGAACGCCCTGAAGAAGGCGCATGCCGTGGCGAGCCATACGGGTCTGGTGGCGGTGGCCGACGACTCCGGTCTCTCGGTGGAGATCCTCGGGGGCGCCCCCGGGATCTTCTCCGCTCGGTGGGCCGGCCGGCACGGCGATGACGCCGCCAACCTGCGACTGTTGCTGGATCAGGTGGCCGATGTCCGGCCACAGCACCGCAGTGCCGCCTTCATCTGTGCCGCGGCCGTGGTGGCCCCCGGCGGAGCGGAGCACGTGGAACTGGGGTTCCTGACCGGGACACTGTTGACGGAGCCACGGGGGGCCGGCGGCTTCGGATATGACCCGATCCTGCAGCCCCATGGAATGGACCAATCCGTGGCAGAGCTCGATCCCGCGGCGAAGAACTCCATGAGCCACCGTGGTGCGGCGTTCCGTCAGCTTCGGCCGGAATTGGTGCGGCTCCTGGCGGCAGGTGCAGACGGTGCCGGTTCCGGTGGTGCGGCTGGCGGGCCTCTCGGCGCCGGAGGGCGCTGATGGCGCTTGATTTCACCGCGCTGGACTTCGAGACGGCCAACGGCTTTCGCGGATCCCCGTGCTCGGTGGGACTGGTGCGGGTACGGGACGGTCGGCCCGTGGAGCGTGTGCACTGGCTGATGCGTCCGCCGGCCGGATTCGATCGCTTCGATCCACGGAACGTGGGGATCCACGGGATCACGCCCGAGCAGGTCGCCGGCGCGCCCCGGTTCGCTGAGGTGTTCGATGACCTGGCGGACTTCATCGGCACGGATCCCCTGGTGGCGCACAACGCCGGCTTTGACATGGGCGTGATCGAGTCAGCCCTCGAGGTCTCCGGTCGAGACATCCCGCGCCTGGACTACGCCTGCTCGTTGGTGATGGCCCGGAGTACCTATGACCTGGCGTCCTATGCCCTGCCGATGGCAGCGGCCGAGGCCGGACATCCCTTGGTGAACCACCACGACGCGCTCGCCGACGCGGAGGCTTGTGCCTGGATCATGATCGACGCGGTGGGCCGCCGGGCCGCTGCGGCAGGGGAGGCAGCGGACGGCAGCGTGCTGGAGTCCGGTCTGGCCGGCCTCTTGGGCCTGGCCGGGGCCCGGCTGCGCCACCTCGAGTCCCGCCCCGCGGGAACCGGGCCGGAATCCCGTGCGACCCGGCAGGCTCGGGGGCTTGGCCCCGTGTTCGATGCGTCGGTGAACCTGCCCCACGCCGCTCGGCTGCCGGACCTGATGCACTGGCCGGACGAAGGGACCAACCCGGAGCCAGCGGAGGACGCAGACCCAGCGCACCCCCTCTACGGCCAGACCGTGGTGTTCACCGGGAACCTGGGCATGCCCCGGCAGGAGGCCAAGAACCGTGCTGCCGCGTGGGGCGCACAGCCGGCGAGCCGGGTCAATGCCCAGACCAGCATGCTGGTGGTGGGCGATGGCTTCCGCGTGGAGGACCTGAACTCCGCCGTGCGTGGTGGGGCCATGGGCCACCGGAAGACCCGTGATGCCCTGACGCGCAGCCGGCAGGGACAGCACGTGGAACTGGTCTCGGAGCCGGAGTTCCTACAGATGCTGGATGGGAACTGGCCCGCAGCCGCGGGGTAGGCCATCGGGCCGCGGGCTGTCTCACATCAGGGCCGCCAGTAGTGGTTGCGCAGGGGTGTTCGGAACGGGTCGATGAAGGGCGCCGGAACGAACCACGGGATGCCGTCCTCGAGGGTGATGTCCCAGGAACCGGCGTGCACGGCGTGGTGGTGGCGGCTGCAGAGCAGCACACCGTTCTCCACGCTGGTGGGACCGCCCCGTGTCCACGCTTGGATGTGGTGGACCTCGGTCCAGGGTGCGGGCATGGTGCACCCTGGGGCAGCACAACCTCTGTCTCGCGCGGTGACCGCCCGGCGGAGCCGAGCCGGGAACAGCCGTTGCGTGCGCCCCACGTCCAGCACCTGCCCGGCGCCGCCCAGGACCACAGGTATCAGGTCTGCGTCGCAGGCCAGGGCCCGGATGGTCGTCGGGCTGATCGGCCCGGTGAACGCTGCCTCGGATTGGTGGTTCCCGAGACTGAACGGGAGTCTCTCCCGTGCTCCGATGCTTGAGGGCTCCGGCGGTTCGGATCGGTCCGGTGGTCCGGGTGGCCCGGCTGGTCCGCTGGGTCCAGGTGGCTCTGCGAGGCCGGGTGGAGACGTCGGTCCCGGCGGAGGCGAAGTCGTCGTCTGGTGCCGGGCAGGGTGCTGTCTCCACTGGCCGGCCAGGGTCTCGTAGTCGATCGAGACCATGACGACGGGCCGGCCGCCGCCGGAATCGGGAAGTCCGTTGCCATCTGTCATGGTGAGGGCGCCCAGCAGGGCGGACGTCAGGCCGTCCAGTTGCCGTTGGTGCCGGGAGCGGGGGTCTGTGGCGAGACTGGCTGCACCCTCCCAGGGGCTCCCCTTGACGACTTCCGAGTCCGCCGAGTCCGCCGTGACTTCCAAGTCCTCCGTGTCCCTCGCGGTGTTCGAGATCTTCGACCGGGGATTGGTGGCGGCGCCGGCGATGGTGCTGAGGACCTCGTGTTGCAGGTCATCCGCCACGATCCTCCAGTGGTGGAACTGACGGCGCTTGCCCTGGTAGGTGAGTCCCTGGCGGACGTTCGGCAGAGCGTCGGACGGCTCGGCCCCGTCGGGATTCAGGGTGTGTTGAGCCCATTCGCGCCAGCGGGCGCAGGCATGACGCATCGACTCGGCATCCAGAACGCCAGCCTGACCGGTCAGCATGTCCTCGCCGTCAGTCAGCCACCTCTGAGTGAGTTGTCCCGAGGCGCCGCCTGCCTCCGCGTCCTTCCAGGTCTCCTGCAGTGCGTGGGTGATGAGGTCCAGGGAGGCCGGGTCCACCTTTCCCTGCAGGAATGCCTCGGCCAGGATGGGACAGGCAGGCTCCCGCCGATGGCCGGAGGGCTCGGGCACCGGTGGGTGGATCTGCCGGGCCCTCCTGATCCGCCTCCGCGCCTCCGGCCGTGCGATGCGCAGGGTCTGGACCATCCAGTCCGGGGCGTCGCGGAAGGGCCGTGCGCCTCCGGGGATGCCGAGCAGCGGTTCTCGGAGGCCGCCGTCCTCCAGGGCCTGCTGGGCGTGGCCGGCCAGAGCCGTGTGGACGGCAGTGAGGACCCGGCCCAGGTCCTCGACCTCCCGGTGGATGACTGGCAGCGAACCCTGGGCGAACAACGGGGGAGGTGCCACGAAATCGGGACCGTGGGCGGTCTCGCCCGGAGCGATGGGCGCCAGGCTGCCCCACCCGAGGTCGGGCGGGGGAGGGACGACCCGTTCGAAGGCGTCCAGGGTGGTGGGCCCGGACAGCCGGACGGCGAGGACATCCACGGCCTGGCGGGCGATGGCCAGGACCTCGGTGGTGGTCAGGTCACCGAGATCACGTTCGCCGTCCGGACGGCCCACGCCGTCGCGGGGATCAACTGCCATGGCCGGGTCCTCCTTCCTGCTGGTCCTCGGTGCCTTCCACCGCTCCGATGGTCCGCTCCGATGCTCCGGCCCGACCCACGGCTTCGTTCTCGTACATATATTCGAACACACGGGGCGGACGCGATAAAGGTCGGGCCCGACTGCTGTGGATGACTCAGGGAGGTCAGTCCGTGGTGGAGGAGGAGGCGGCCGGCCCAGCAGCCAACCCCTTCTCAGCCGCAGCCCGTCGGAAGGAGTCGATCACCAGATGCAGTGAATGCCTGGGCATGGGAGTCGTGCGATAGGCGATGGACACCGTGCGCATCACCGGTTCCCGGAGGGCGATGATGTCCACCCCCACGGGGAGCAACTCCAACGCCAGATCGGACACCAGACTCACGCCGAGGCCGCCAGCCGCCATGGCCAGGGCCGTGGGCTGCTCAGCCACGGTGTGGACGATCCTGGGCTCGAATCCGTGCTGGTGACAGGCCGTGCGGACGGCGTGGCCGAAGTGATCGCTGGCCGGCGCCAGGATCCACGGATAGTCCGCCAACTGGGAGAGCTGCACGGTCTCGGTGGGGATCATCCCCGCCGGCACGGCCGCATGCAGGCGTTCCACGGCCACCAGTGTCTGGGACAGGCCCGGCTCCGCATGCGTCGCCGTGACGGAGTAGTCGATCACGAAGGACAGGTCCAGGGTGCCGTCCTTCACCGCGCTGGCCGATTGCTCGGGGTCCAGTTCCAGTGTGCGGACCACGATTCCGGGGTGGTCGATCGCGAGAGCCGACAGGGCCGGTGGCACCAGACTCGAGGCCACCGAGGCCCAGACGCCGGCTGTCAGACGGGCGCTGACCCCGTCCTGAGCCTGCTCCAGCGCCAGGGTGGCCCGGTCCACCGACCCGAGGATCTCCTCGGCGTGCTCGGCGAGGACCAGTCCGAGATCGGTGAGCAGCAGCCGCCGTCCGTGGCGCTCCACCAGCCGCGCTCCCACGTCCCGTTCCAGCTGCGCCAACTGCTGGGAGACACCGGAGGGGCTGTAGTGCAACGTGGCTGCGACCGCCGTCACGGTGCCGCGCAGGTGTAGCTCCCGTAGCATCCTCAGCCGGCGCAACGACAACTCCATGCGCGCCAGCATAGGTGCCGACCTGCTGGACGGGGGAGACCTTGCAGCTTCCCTGCAGGACACCGTTCAGGAACCGTCGATGGACGCGGCGGGCCACGCCGTCCACGCTGGAAGGACACAGGAACCAGCACGGCGGACCGGAATCACGGACCAGCCGCACCGATGATGGAGGTGGCGGACATGACCCTGACACACAATCCCGGCGACGGCCGGACACCGCTCGGCCCCAGCCCCGTCTCCGGTACCGGCACGGTTCCCCGCATCGATGTCGCCCAGCGCACCGAGCCCTACACACGCACCGACCCCTTCGACCGCCCGGCGGCGCACGAGGTGGCCTGGACGGACCCGGTCACCGGCGCACGGGGGTGGTTGGTGGTTCACACGCTTGTCGGCGGGCTGGCCACCGGCGGCACCCGCATGCGTTCCGGATGCACCCGAGACGAGGTGGCGGACCTGGCACGCTGCATGGCCACGAAGACCGCGGCCTTCGGGCTCCCCGTCGGCGGCGCCAAGGCCGGCGTGGACCTGGACCCCCGCTCCCCGGGGGCGCTCGGCGTCCTGGAGCGGTTCTTCGCGGACCTGCGCCCCTGGCTCGAGCGGTCCTGGGTGACGGCTGAGGACCTCGGCGTGGCACAGTCTGACCTGGACGTGGTCTTCACCCGGCTGGGCCTGGATCAGTCGTTCCACGCGGCGATGCTGCGCTCGCCGGATCCTGCGGCCACCCTGGCCCGGGTCCGCGAGGGGCTGGCGGCCCGGGACGGAGACGGACTGCCCCTCGGTGACGTGATCGGTGGCTACGGGGTGGCGCAGGCCTGCCTGGGCGCGGCGGCGGCCCTGGGGTCGGATCCAGAACGGACCACGGTGGCCATCCAGGGGATCGGGACCATGGGCGGCGGTGCCGCCTGGTACCTGCATGAGGCCGGAGTGCGGGTGACAGCGATCGCCGACGCTGCCGGCACACTGTTCCACCCCCGCGGGCTGGACATCCCCGCCCTGCTGGCCGCGCGCGACCACTATGGCGAGATCGACCGGGCCACGGTGCCGGCCGACGTCGAGGTTCTGCCACGGGACGCCGTGCTCACGGTGCCCGTGGACATCCTGGTCCCCGCGGCCGTCTCCTATGCACTGCGCGAGGAGTCGGTGGCGGACGTCTCCGCCCGCGTGGTGGTCGAGGCAGCGAACTCCGCCACCACGCCGGCGGCGGAGGAACGACTGGCGGTGCGCGGCATTCCGGTGGTCCCGGACTTCGTGGCCAATGCCGGGGCCGCCGCCTGGGCCTGGTGGCTGCTGCAGGGCCAGGTGGGCACGGACCCACAGGACTCGTTCAACCGTCTGCGCACGGAGATGCGCGGCAAGGTGGCCCACATGATGGACGCGTGGCGGACCGATCACACCGTGCCGCGGCGCAGCGCCTGGGGTTTCGCCGCCGCCAACCTGGAGGCGCTCGCGGGCCGGGAGATCACGATCCCCTGACCGGGCGAGGCCCCCGCGGTGTTCCCCCTCGACTACGTTGACGCGCCGTCGAAGAGCGTCCCCCACCCCGGGACGGCCGCGGTGACCCCGGCGAGGCGTAGGCCCTGCCAGAGGGTCACCTGGTTGGCCGTGAGGACGGGCTTGCCCAGCCGGGCCTCCAGGTCACCCACCACGCCCAGCGTGTGCAGGGCCGTGTCCGGGATGAGCAGGGCGTCGGCCGCCGGATGGTCGTTCCGAGTGGCGAGGTCCCTCACCTGATCGGCCCTGAGTCTGCCGACGCCGGCCGCGGTCTCGATCCCGGCACTGCCCAGGGCCTCCACGCGGACGCCTGAGGCCAGCAGGAAGTCGACGAAGAGCTGCGCCACGTCCGCCGGGTAGCTGGCCGCCACGGCCACCCGGCCGATGCCGAGCGCGGACAGTGCGGCCGCGAACGCCTGCGTGGTACTGGCCGCGGGCACACCGGCCACCGCCGCCAGCCGTTCGGCCTGCCCCGGCACCCCTTCAGCGCCGTAGACGAAGCTCCCCGAAGTACAGGCCCACATCAGGGCGTCCAGCTCCCCGGGCGGCATCCGCGCCATCAACCTCCGGGCCCCCGCCGCGAGCCGGTCCGGGCTGCCGAGCTCCAGCAATTCGGGAACGGCGTGTAGGTCCGTGCCGTAGACGTGCTCCACCGGCAGGTGCACCCCGAGACGAACCGCTGCCGCAGGGTACTCGTCCTCCGCGGCATGGCCCGGGTAGATGATCCCGACGACGGCCGGCCGGCCGGACGGCACGGCGGCCGGGTGGCCGTTGGACGGGGCAATCATGCGGTTCCCTCCGTGAAGACGCCGGCCAGACCACGCCCGGGGCCGACCATCGGCAGTCCCATGCGGCCCAGGCAGGCCCAGACGGTGAGCTGGTTGGCCGTGAGCACCGGTTTGCCCAGCCGGCGCTCCAGCGGTTCGATGATGTCGTAGGTGGGCAGATTGGTGCAGGAGACGAAGATCGCCTGTGCGTCCGGGGTATCCGCGGCCAGGATGAGCTCGGCCACCGTGCGGTAGTTGACCCTCCAGATGCCCCCGCCCAGGCCCAGGTGGTGGCGCCGCGGAACCGAGACCCCCAACTCGCCGAGGAAGGCCACCAGGCGGTCCGTGAGGTCAGCGTCATAGGGGGTGATCACCGAGACCCTCCTCAGATCCAGATCGCGCACGGCCTCGGCCAGGGCGCCGGAGGTGGTGACCGCCTTCGGTGCCCCGGCCTCCAGGATGGATCGCCGGAGACCTTCCTCGTGACGCAGACCGTGGATGAAGCTGCCGGAGGTGCACAGGTAGGCCACCACCTCCGGGTCCACCCCGAGCACGTCCCGCGTGGCCGCCTGGACATGCCTGCGCTCGGACACCAACTCTGCCATCTCGAGGCTGACCGGCCCGGGCTCGAAGGGGGTCCGCGCCAGATGGAGGCTGACGTCCAAGGGCGTCCATCGCCACAGCTCCCGTTCCAGCGCCAGGTCGAAGGGGGCGATGATGCCGATGCCGCGCTGCACCACGGGACCGTCGAACGCGTGGTCACTCAGGTCTGGACTGCGCAGGTGTGGATCGTGCAGGTCCACGGGAACCACCTCGCCTTCTGCTCCGGGGCGGGCCCACCGGAAGCTCGGGTTCCTTCGGACGCGAGGGTCGCTTCGCCGGGGCCCGGTGGAGAGGATGGCTGAATGATAGGGGCTGCGCCGCCTCGCGGACCATGGTCCGGCTGCGCCCTCGGCACCTCGGGGGCCGGCGGAGCCGGGAGCGCGCCGCGCCCCTTCCATCCCCGCAGATCAACCCCGCATAATGCGGGGACCTGATCGGCCGCAACGCCGTGCCGGCACTGAAGCACCATCGACTACCCGGGAGGTTCAGATGGACCCCACGCAGATGTCCGCCGCCGAGCTCGTGGCCGCCTACTCCAGCCGGGAACTCTCGCCCGTGGAGGCCACCACCGCCATCCTGGACCGCATCGGCGAGATCGACCCCGGGCAGGACGGGCTCGGTGCCTACTGCCTGGTGGACCCGGATGCGGCACTGGATCAGGCCCGCCAGTCCGAGGCCAGATGGCACCGGGACCATCCCCAGGGCCTGCTGGACGGGGTCCCGGTCTCCATCAAGGACATCTTCCTGACGAAGGGCTGGCCCACCCTGCGCGGGTCCAAGGCCATCGATCCGGATCAGCCGTGGGAGGTGGACTCGCCCGTGGCGGCCCGGCTCCGTGCGGACGGCATGGTGTTCCTGGGCAAGACCACCACCCCGGAGTTGGCGTGGAAGGCCGTCACGGACAGCCCGGTGCACGGCATCACCCGCAATCCCGTGGACCACCGGTTGACCGCCGGCGGATCCTCGGGCGGCTCGGCGGCCGCGGTGGCGGCGGGCCTGGGGCCGGTCTCCGTGGGGACCGACGGCGGCGGGAGCGTCCGCATCCCGGCCTCCTTCTGCGGGATCGTGGGTTTCAAGCCCACCCACGGACGGATCCCCCTGTTTCCCGCCAGCCCCTTCGGCCCCCTGGCCCATGCCGGCCCCATGACCCGCACCGTGGATGACGCCGCCCTGATGATGGACATCCTGGCGCTTCCGGACCACCGCGACCCGACGTCCCTGGCCCCACCCCAGCGCACCTTCCGTGGTGAACTGAACCGGGAGGTGGCCGGGTTGCACGTGGCCTTCTCACCGGACCTCGGGTACGCGCACGTGGACGGCGAGGTGGCCGCCGTCGTGAACCATGCCGTCCGGCGGATCGAGGCGGCGGGCCTGCACGTCACCGAGACCGATCCTGGACTCACGGACCCGATCGAGGCCTTCGAGGTGCTCTGGGCGGCGGGCGCCGCCACCCTCCTGGACTCCATGCCGGGGGCACGTGAGTCGGTAGATCCCGGCCTGGGGCGGGTGTGGGACCGCGGAGAACGGTTCAGCGCCGTGGAATTCCTCCAGGCACGCAACGTGGCCGCCCAGGTGGGCATCACCATGGGCGCATTCCACGAGGAGCACAACCTCCTGCTGACCCCCACCGTGGGGATCCCGGCGTTCGAGGCCGGCCACGAGGTGCCACCGGGCAGCGGCCTGCAGCGGTGGCCGCAGTGGGCCACCTTCAGTTTCCCGTTCAACCTCTCCCAGCAGCCGGCCCTCAGCCTCCCCGTGGGCACGACACCGGACGGACGCCCCGTGGGCCTGCAGATCGTGGGTCCGCGGCACTCCGACGACCTGGTGTTGGCGGCCGGCCGGTTCGTGGAGCAGCTGTTGGCCTAGCCCCGTTCCCAGATCAGGCGTTCCCCGGCGAAGCCGTTGCGCCACAGGTCATTGCAGGCTGCTGCCATCCCGGCCAGCCCGACCAGTCCGTCCCCGCCCTCCACGACGGCGCCGAACACGTTCCCCGGGACCCATCCGACGTCACCGTTCAACAACAGATTGTTCCGGTCGTAGAACAGGGCCAGGTCCGTGGCCCCCTGGCTGTGGTGCGCCGCGGTCTCGGGCTCGTAGCCGAAGGCCGGATTGCCGATCTCCCACGGCTCGAAGTCGAAGAGACAGACGTCCCCGGGGATCGGTGTGACGGTCGGGTTCTCCCGGCGGGGGGGCACCGGGGATCCTCGGGACCAGGGTGTAGACCTCGTTGCGCGCGAACTTCGCGTGGAAGGCATCCCCGGCCAATGGAAGTGCCCGCCACACGGCCTCGCAGGTGGCCGGGGCCAGATCATCGAGCAGCCGGACGCGGCAGGAGACCCCGCGGGAGGCCAGGGTCAGGACCAGGTGCCGAGTCTCCTGCTCGACCTGTCCGGAGCCGGGGACCCCCACGTCCTTCAGGGCCCGGTCCGGGTCTCGGCGAGGACGTCTGACCAGATGGCCAGTCCCTCGTCGATCTCCTCGGCGGTGACCACCAGCGGCGGGATCATCCGCACCACGTTCATGTACGCCCCACACGTCAGCATCAGCAGACCGTGATCAGCGGCCACCTTCAGGGCGGTTCGGGCCCGTTCCGGATCGGGCTCGCCGTCCGCCGTGGTGAACTCGCTTCCGACCATCAGCCCCAGCCCACGGACGTCCCCGATGCCGTGTCCATCACCGGAGCCGTTCGCCGCGTCCCGGGCTCCAGCCAGCAGTTGGGCCCCGCGTTCGGCCGCGTTGGCCACGAGACCCTCCTCCTCGATCACCTGCAGAGTCGCGACGGCGGCCGCACAGGAGACCGCATTGGCGCCATAGGTGCCCCCCTGGGACCCCGGCCACGCCTTGGACATCAACTCCTCGGAGGCGGCGATCCCGGACAGCGGGAACCCCGAGGCGATGCCCTTGGCGATGGTGATGACATCTGGTTGCACGTCGAAGTGCTGGTGTCCGAAGTAGCGGCCGGTGCGGCCGAAACCCGTCTGGATCTCGTCCATCACCAGCAGGATGCCGTGCCGGTCTGCGCGTTCCCGCAGCCCGGCGAAGAACTCCGTGTTGCCCGGGATGTAGCCGCCCTCCCCGAGGACGGGCTCCACCATGAAGGCGGCCGTCTCCTGGGGAGAGGTCACGGTGGCGAACAGGTAGTCCAGCTCCTTCAGGGCGAAGGCGGTGGCCTCCTCCTCGCTCCAGCCGTAGCGGTACGCCGTGGGGAAGGGCGCCACGTGCACGCCGGACATCAGGGGGCTGAACCCCGCGGAGAACCGGGTGCCGGAGGTGGTCATGGCGGAGGCCGCCACCGTCCGCCCATGGAAGCCGCCGTGGAAGACCACCACGTTCGGCCGTCCCGTGGCCTGGCGCACCAGGCGGAGGGCGGCCTCCACGGCCTCACTGCCGGAGTTGGCGAAGAACAGCGAGTCGAGGGACGGCGGCAGGACGGCCTCGAGCCGCTCGGTCAGTTCGATCAGCGGACGGTGCATGACGGTGGTGTACTGGCCGTGGATCAGTGAGGCGACCTGTTCCTGCGCCGCCTCGACCACGCGAGGGTGACAGTGTCCGGTACTCACCACCCCGATCCCCGCGGTGAAGTCCAGGAAGCGGCGTCCCTCAGCGTCATAGAGGCAACTGCCCTGTCCGTGGTCCACCACCACTGACGTGGCCTGCTTGAGGTGGGGTGACAACGCGGTCATCGTCGGGGCCTCCCATGCTCGTGCTGATTCAGATGCTGTGGCTCGTGCTGGTACTTGTGCTGGTACTCGTTCTGGTACTCGTTCTGGTACTCGTAGGGGCTGAGGTGCCGGTGTGCAGTGGCTGGCCGCCATTGGCTGTTGACAGTACTTCTACGATGGGCTGACCGGCAAGGATCCATCAGGCGGGAGTTCACCATGACCCAGTCCACGAGCCAGCCCTTGAGCCAGTCAGAACGGGACCAGTCAGAACGGGAGTCTTCGGCCGTCGCCTCCGTCCCCACCGGACTGTTCGCCGCCGGGAGGTGGACCGCCACCGCCCGCAGGATGCCCGTCCAGGACCCGTCCACGGGAGAGGTCCTCACGGAGGTGGCGGACGCCAGCCCCGAGGAGGCCGCCGCCACCCTGGACGCGGCCGCGGCCGCGCAGCAGGACTGGGCGGCCACGCCACCGCGGGAACGCAGTGAGATCCTGTCCAGGGCCTACCGGATCATGGTCGAGGAGACCGATCGGCTGGCCCTGATCATGACCCTGGAGATGGGCAAACCGCTGGCCGAGGCTCGCGGCGAGGTGGCGTACGCGGCCGAGTTCCTCCGCTGGTTCGCCGAGGAGGCCGTGCGCATCGATGGCGGCTACATGACGGCACCGGCTGGCGACTCACGGTTCCTCGTGGCCCGCGAACCGGTGGGGCCGTGCCTGCTCATCACCCCGTGGAACTTCCCCCTGGCCATGGGGACCCGCAAGATCGGCCCGGCGCTCGCCGCCGGGTGCACCTCCGTGATCAAGCCGGCCTCCCACACCCCGCTGTCCATCCTGGCCCTCGCCGAGGTGCTTGAACGCGCGGGGGTGCCAGACGGCGTGGTGAACGTGGTCACCACGAGCCGCAGCAATGACGTCATGACGCCCCTGATCCTTGATCCCCGCTCCCGCAAGCTGTCCTTCACCGGGTCCACGGAGGTCGGCAAGTCCCTGCTGGAGCTGGCCGCGAAGACCGTCATGCGGACCTCCATGGAGCTGGGTGGCAACGCCCCGTTCCTGGTGTTCGAGGACGCGGACCTGGAAGCCGCCGTGGAGGGCGCCCTGGCTGCGAAGATGCGCAACATCGGACAGGCCTGCACCGCTGCCAACCGCATCCTGGTCCAGGACTCCGTGGCCGAGGAGTTCGCCGTGCGGCTCACCCGCCGCATGGCGGAGCTGCCCCTGGGCCGCGGGGTGGAGGACGGCGTGGTGGTGGGGCCGCTCATCAACGCCGGGGCCGTGGACAAGGTCACCGCGCTCGTGGGCGACGCCGTGGGACGTGGTGCCCGCCTCCGGCTCGGCGGCGAGCGGATCGAGGGTCCCGGACACTTCTACCCGGCCACCGTCCTCACGGACGTCCCGGCGGAGGCGGAGCTGTGCAGTACGGAGGTCTTCGGGCCCGTGGCCGCGATCTCCACGTTCGAGACGGAGGATGAGGCCGTGGCGGTGGCCAATGACACCCCGTATGGCCTGGTCTCCTACCTCTTCACCACGGACCTGGCCCGGGGTCTCCGGGTCAGCCACGCGCTGGAGGCCGGCATGGTCGGGCTCAACCGCGGGGTGGTGTCCAATCCCGCGGCACCCTTCGGCGGAGTGAAGGAGTCCGGGGTGGGCCGCGAGGGAGGCTTCGGGGGGATCGACGAGTTCCTCGAGACCAAGTACATCAGCGTCGGCCTGTGACGGCCGCTAGCTCGTGGCGGCGGTCCACCGATCGGCCGCCTCGGCGATGACCCTGCGTTCCCCGAGCCACGCTGGCACGGCGCCGTCCGGGAAGATCGTCATGCCGTAGTGCACACCCAGCAGCTGACCCGCCAGGGCGCCGGTGGAATCGGAATCGCCGCCGTGGTTGATGGCCAGGGGCAACGCCGCGCGGAAATGGGTGGTGGGTTGCGCGGACTCCCCGCCGGTCGCCAACACGGAATAGACGGCCACGGCCAGGGCCTCCTCCGCCACCCATCCCTCGCCCAGCTCGGCGGGGAGCACCCCCGTCGGGCCCCCCGGCCGTGACGCCGGCCCGGCCAGAGCGACGGCGGCGCGGACCGCGGCGGCCGTGCCACCGTCGTCGGCCACGGTGTCCAGCCAGTCCAGCGCCGCGGCGACGGCCTCGGCGAACCCGTGGCCCGACATCAGCCGCGAGACCATCAGCGCGAAGGCGGAGGAGGCCGTCCAGGCCGCCGGGTGCCCATGGGTGAGTACCGCTCCCTGGCGGGCGAGGGAGACCACCAGGTGGTCCTCGAGACCGGGCACCATGCCGTAGGGAGCCGAGCGCATCACGGTGCCGCAGCCCTTCGAGTCCGGGTTCTGCGGTTGATGCGGCAGGCCCATGTCCGGCGAGGACAGCCCGGTCAGGCAGGCGTTGCCCGGTCCCCGCCGCACGTTCAGCTCGGAATGGGCGTCCAACCAGCGCACGGGGGGCTGCGGGGCGCCCTCGGGGACCTCACCGGTCTGGGTGCGGTACCAGCGCAGGCAGGACAGCCACACGCTGGCGGCAGGATCCGCCATGGATCCCTCATTGGCCCACTCGATCCAGTCCAGCAACCCGTCCAGGACGAACAGGGTCATCTGCGTGTCATCGCTGACCGGGATCGAACCCCCGGCACGGATGGCGGGGACCTGGAGCGGATGGGCCAGTCCGGCGTCCCCGTAGTCGGCACGGATCTGCTCCAGGGAGGAGAACTCCACGGTGTACCCGAGGGCATCACCCGCTGCGCCGCCGGCCAACAGGCCCAGCACCCGGGAGGCATAGGCCGGAGGGTCGGCCGGAAGGACGGGCTGGGGCGCGGGGGAATCGCTCATGTACTCCATAGTAGGGATCCCGCGGTCCTGGCCGTGGCGAACTGTGGACAAGTGGCTTGCGTGTCTCGACCGCCCGCTAGCGTGGGAGGCATGTTGATCCTGCACACCTCGGACTGGCACCTGGGCCGGTCCTTCCACGGCACCGGCATGCTCCAGTCCCAGCGCGAGGTGCTGGACCAGATGGTGGCCACGGTGCGCGAGCGTGGCGTTGACCTCGTCCTCGTGGCCGGGGACGTCTATGACCGGGCGCTGCCCGCGGCGGACGCAGTCGAGCTGCTGGACGCCGCCCTGGCAGACCTCGTCTCCGCCGGGGCGCGGGTGGTGCTGACCAGTGGCAACCACGATTCGGCCATTCGTCTGGGGTTCGGTGGCCACCTGATGGGCGCCGCGGGGGTGCATGTGCGCACGCGGATGGACGGGCTCAACCTGCCGGTGGTGCTTCCGGACCCGGAGGGCGGCACCGTGGCGGTGTATGGGATCCCGTACCTCGAGCCGCGGCATGCCGGGCAGGTCTGGGACGTCGAGCCGAACCACCCAGCCGTCACCGCCGAGGCCGTTCGGCGCATCCGCGAGGACGCCGCCGAACGCTTCGGCGCCCAGGGGGATGCCCTCGGGGAACCAGATGAGGGACCGGGTGGAGGCACGGCAGCTGGCACGGCAGCTGCAACGGCAGCTGGTGCGGACACGGCGATCATCGTCATGGCCCACCTCTTTGCCGCCGGGGGCGCCGGCTCGGACAGTGAGCGTGACATCGGGGCCGAGCGGCCCGCGGAGACGGAGGCGGGGGAGCCGCTGGTCGGCACCCTCGGCCAAGTGCCGGCCACCGTGTTCGAGGGCGTGGACTACGCCGCGCTCGGGCACCTCCACGGGCGCCAGCGGTTGGCCGAGACGGTGCGGTACTCCGGTTCGCCGTTGCCCTATTCGTTCTCCGAGGCCGATCACACCAAGGGAGGGTGGCTCGTGCGCACGGCGAGCGGGCGGGTCACGGACGTGGAACCCGTGGACTTCTCCTCCGGCCGGAGACTGGCCGTGCTGCGCGGCCGGATCCAAGACCTGCTGGAGGGTGCGGAGTACGCCTGGGCCGAGGACCGCTGGTGTCAGATCACCGTGACGGACCAGGTACGTCCTCCCCAGGCCTATCGCCGGCTGAAGGAGCGGTACGAGGGGCTGCTGAATTTCATCCTGGACCCGGAGGGCGTGACCGCCACGGCACCCTCCACCTACGCGGCCCGGCTCGCCGCCGCCACCACGGACCTGCAGGTCTGCACCGGCTTCGTGGAGCACGTCCGGCAGCGACCCGCCACGGCGTCCGAGGCCGAGCTGCTGGACACAGCGCTGGATGAGAGCCGGTCCCGGACCGAGCAGGGCGAGGGGAGTGCCGCATGAGGCTCCACCGGATCGAGCTGAGTGGATTCGGCCCCTTCGCCGGCCGGGAAGGCGTTGACTTCGCCACCCTCAACGAGGCCGGGCTGTTCCTGCTCGACGGGCCCACGGGAGCCGGGAAGTCCACCGTGCTGGCGGGGATCTGCTTTGCCCTGTACGGCTCCGTACCCGGTGGCCGTAGCCCGGAATCGCTGGCGAGCACGCAGTCCCCGTTGGGGACCCGACCCGAGGTGCTGCTGGACTTCACCATCCGCTCCCGCCGCTTCGAGGTGCTGCGGTGGCCTCGGTACCGCCGCGTGGCCAAGCGTCAGCGCAAGGACTCGGAGGGAGTGACCCTGACTGAGGAGAAGGCGGGGGCGATCCTTCGGGAGTACCGGGACGGTTCGTGGCAGGAGGTTTCCGTGCGGGCCGATGAGATCGGACAGCTGCTGCGCCAGGAGCTGTCCCTGGACGCCCAGCAGTTCATGCGCGTGGTCCTGCTGCCCCAGGGGGAGTTCGCCCACTTCCTGCGTGCCGAGTCCAAGGAGAAGGAGACGTTGCTCCGCACGCTCTTCGGCACGGGCCGATTCGACGGGATCGAGGTCTCCCTGGCGGACCGGCTCAAAGCCGTGGGCCAGTCCGTCCAGCGCGACAGAGACCTTGTGGACACCGCCCGGCAGGACCTGCTCCACGCTGTGCGGGAGTCACTGGGGGAGGACTGGTGGGAGCCGGCTGGCGACGCCGTGTTCGACGAAGGCGAGCCGGAGGGTGAGGAGGCCTGGACGGACACGGTCCTGGCCGAGCGGGCCCTCGCCGCGGTGGGGACGGCTGTGGAGGCGGGGCAGCAGGAGCGCCGTGAGGCGGCAGCGGCCCTGGCCCAGGCCCAGACCGATGCCGAGCGACTGACGCGACGCCGGCAGGACCTCCAGGCGGCTCAGGCGTGGCAGTCTCGGTCCACGCTGCACCAGGAGCGGAGAGAGCAGGCGGCGGCCGACCGCGTGGCCGTGGAGCGTCACCGGGAAGCGGTGCCGCTGGAACGCCGTGCCACCGAGGCCGCGGCGGCTGTGGCCGCCGCCAAGGAGTCCTCGGAGGCCGTGCGGGAGTCGGCCGCGCACGCCCTCGAGCATCCGCTGTGCGCTCAGTGGGACCACGGGGCCCAGGAGCGTCCCACCGAGCCCTCCACAGAAGAGCTCACCATCCGCTTCGATGCCCTGCGGCAGCGGGCCGAGCGGGAGCTGGACCGGCTCGCCGACCGTGAACGGGATGCCCAGGCGCTGGCCGCGGCGGAGGCGGACGAGCAGCGATTGCTGGAGGACAGTGAGCGGCTCACGCTCCAGGCACAGGCCGATGAGGATGAACGGGAACGGCTGGCAGAGGTCCACCGAGGTCTGCAGCAACGCCTCGAGGACCTCGCGGCCCCGGCGGGTGGTCAGGACGCCGCCCAGGAGGAGCTGGACCGGGCCACGGAGCGGTGGGAGGCCTCCCTGACCCATGATCGGGACCACCGTGCCCTGACCGAGTCCGAGGAAGCCCTGCGGAGTGCCACGGACCGGTCACAGGCCGCGGTGGACGCCTGGCACCGGGTGGTGGAGCAGCGGCTCACCGGGGCCGCGTCGCTGCTGGCGGAAGAGCTGAAGGAGGGTTCGCCCTGCGCCGTGTGCGGGTCGGAGACGCATCCCGCGCCGGCGGCACCGGGCGGGGCGGAGATCTCCGCGGCGGCCCAGGACTCGGCGCGCCGGCAGATGGAGGAACGGACGGACCTGCGGCGTCAGGCCGAGGAGGCAGTGGCTGCTGCCCGTACCACCGCCGAGGCCAGCAGACTGGCCGCCGGTGGACTCACGCCTGAAGCAGCGGATCAGGCCCGCAGCCAGGCCAGCGCCCGCCTGGCCTCCGCCCGCCAGGCGGCCGAGGACCTCACCGTGGCACGGACCGCCCTGACCCAGAACGAGCAGGACCAGCAGCGCCGGGCCGTGGCGGCGCAGGCCGCGCGCGGGGAACTCGCCGGGGCGCAGACCCGGCTCACTGCCACGATGGAGACGATCCGGCAGCTCCGCCAGTCGGTGACCGAGTCCCTCGGCGAGCATCCTTCTCTGGCCGAGGTGCGCCGCGAACTGGAGGCTGCCCGGGCCCTGGTGAAGGCAGCACGCACCGCCGTGCAGCGGGAAGCCACCCAGTCCAGCCTGGCCGTTCAGGCACAGGAGCTGCTCGACGGAGAGATCACGGGCAGCTCCTTCGCCTCGGTGGAGCAGATGCGTGCGGCGCTGCTGCCCGGCGAGACCGAGGCCCGGCGACGCGCCGACCTGCGGGACTGGGACCGGGAAGAGGCAGCCCTGATGGAGCTTGCCACCAGCGAGGCAGTGGTCCGGGGACGGGCGCTGACCGAGGAGGGCGCCGGGGCGCCGTCGGAGACAGAACTCGCCGCCCACGCCCAGGCCGTCCAACAGGCGGAGCGGCGGCGAGACGCCGCGGCCGAGGCCACGGGGGCACTCGAGTCGTTGCACCGGCTCGTGACACGGCAGACCCGGGTGCTCACTGAGGTGGGCGAACGCTCCGCCGGCCAACTGGCGGCCTACGAGGAGACCGAGGGACTGTTGCGGCTGGTCCGGGGCGCGGGGGAGAACTCCTACCGGATGACGCTGGGCGGCTACGTGCTGGCCGGCCGGCTGGAGGAGGTGGTGGCCGCCGCCACCGAACGGCTGCTCGGGATGACGCAGGGCCGCTACGAGTTGCGCCATGACGATGCCGCGCGGGGCCGGGGCGTGCGCGGGCTGGACATCACGGTCTTCGACCGGTTCACCGAGGACGAGCGCTCCGCTGCCACCCTGTCCGGCGGGGAGACCTTCATGGCCTCCCTGGCGCTGGCCCTTGGACTGGCGGACACCGTCCAGGCCGAGGCCGGCGGCATCGACATGGACACACTTTTCGTGGACGAGGGGTTCGGGTCTCTGGACTCCGAGACCCTGGCCGACGTCATGGACGTGCTGGACGGACTGCAGGCCGGGGGCCGGACCATCGGGATCGTCAGCCACGTGGAGAGGATGAAACAGGACATCGGCTACCGGCTGGAGGTGCAGAAGACCAAGCAGGGCTCCCACCTGCAGGTCCGGGTGCCGGACCTGGCGTAGCGGCTCACTGGCCCGGCGCTACGCGGCCGCGTTCCGGGCCCGGAGCCGTTCGAGCGGGCCCTCGAGCAGCCGGTACAGGACCGGCACGAGGATCAGGGTCAGCAGTGTGGAGGACACCAGGCCGCCGACCACCACGATGGCCAGTGGCTGGGAGATGAAGCCACCCTGCCCGGTGAGTCCGAGGGCCATCGGGGTCAGGGCCAGGATGGTGGCCAGCGCGGTCATCACGATGGGGCGCAGACGGTTCAGGGCGCCGTGCTCCAGGGCCGTGACCAGGGTGTGGCCGGGCTGCCGACGGTACTGGTTGATGAGGTCGATCAGCACGATCGCGTTCGTCACCACGATCCCCACGAGCATCAGCATGCCGATCAGGGAGGGCAGCCCCAGTGAGGTGCCGGTGGTCAGCAGCAGCAGGATGGCCCCGGTGGCGGCGAACGGGATCGAGACCAGCAGGATGAGTGGCTGCAGCAGGGACTTGAACGTGGCCACCATGATCACGTAGACGATCGCCACAGCCGCGATCAGCGCCAGGAACAGGTCATTGAAGGTCTGCTCCTGCTGGGTGGCCGCGCCGCCCAACGCGGCCGTGGTCCCCTCAGGCATCCCGAGCTCATCCAGCGCTGTCCCGACGGCGGCCGAGACAGCACCGAGATCATCTCCGGACGGTGTCACGGAGACGACGGCGATCCGGTCTCCGTTCGACGACGTCACCGAAGACAGCACCTCCTGCCGGGAGACCTCTGCCAGCTCCGCGAGGTCAACGGGTCCGCTGGGTGTCATGACCTGGACCTGGCGGAGCTGTTCGAGCGTGGTGATCTCCTCGGGCTCGCCGATCAGCACAGGGTAGTCGGTGTAGTCGATGCGCACGGTGCCGGAGGGGACGGGGTTGAGCGCCGCGGCCGCCTGACCGGCCACGGCCTCCTCGGTCAGACCCTGTTCGGCGGCGGCCATCGCATCCACCTCCACCTGAAACGTCGGCCGGGCCGCGGCCAGGTTCGAGGTCACCTCGGCGACTCCCTCGATCCCGGTCACGGCCTGCACCACCTCCTCGGTGGCCCGCTCGAGCGACGCCGGTGACGGGGCAGAGACCTCGATCTCGACATCCGAGGACATGCCCATGCCGCCAGCCGTGGACAGGGAGACCTCTCCGGCGCCCTCGAGCCGTTCCAGCCCGCTGCGGGCCCGGTCCTGGAGTGCCTCCTGGTCCACGCCGGAGTCCGTCAGCACGGTGAACGTGGCCTCGTCCGAGCTCCCGGTCATCCCCGGAATGAAGCCTGCGGAACCGGCGGTCCACTGCACGTCCTGGACCCCCTCAAGGCCCACGAGCACCTCCTCCACCTGACCGGCGGCCCGGGAGGTCTCCTCGAGCGATGACCCGGGCTGCTGGGTGGCGGTGACGGTGAAGGTGTTCTGCCCGGTGTCACCGAGCAGATTCGTGGGCACCACGGGGATCAGGGCCACCGTTCCGGCCAGGAGGACGCCGGCCGCCACGAGGGTGAGGGCCGGACGGCGCTGGGTCCCTCGCAGCACCGGGAGGTAGAGACGTTGCAGGGGCCCGCGGGCGTGGCCGGGACCGACGGTCGGCATGGGCGGCTCCGGCCCAGTCGACTCGGATGCCGCAGTGTCGGATGCCGCAGCGTCTGATGCCATCGCAGCGGATTCCGTCTCGGTGGTGCCCCAGACAGCCGGGCCCGGCTCGGCATGGCGTCCCGGGCGGTGGCGGGACCGGGAGCGTTCCACGGAGTGGCCCAGGAACCACCAGGACAGGACAGGCACGATCGTCAGGGAGACGAGGAGGGAGGCCATCAGCGCGATCGTCATGGTGATGGCGAAGGGGCGGAAGAGTTCGCCGGCCATGCCACCCACGAGGGCGATCGGGGCGAACACCGCCACCGAGGTGAGCGTCGAGGCGGTGATGGCGGTGGCCACCTCTCCAGTGCCCGTCAGGATGGCCGTGCGTCTGCCCTGACCCAGGGACAGGTGGCGCTTGATGTTCTCGACCACCACGATCGAGTCGTCCACCACGCGGCCGATCGAGATGGTGAGGGCACCGAGCGTCAGCATGTTCAGCGAGTAGTCCGAGACGCGCATGCCGATGAACGTCACGAGTAGGGACAGCGGGATCGAGATCGCGGTGACGAGCGTGGACCGGACGGAGGTCAGGAAGACGAGGATCACCACCACGGCGAACAGCAGCCCCAGCAGGCCCTCGACGGTCAGGGTACTGATGGACTCCTCGATGAACGGGGCCTGATCGAACACCACGGTGATACCGGCGTCCCCTGCCGTCTCACTGAGCTGGGCCTCCAACTCCGGGATCAGCTCGTTGATGGCGTGGGACAGGGTCACGGTGTCCGCGTCCGGGGTCTTCGTCACGGACAGCCCGAGGGTGTCCACGCCGTTGGTCCGCGTGACGGAGGTGGCCTCCCCGTCCTGGATCTCGACCTGGGCCACCTCGCCCAGCCGCAGCGGCTCGGCGTCCACGGACGCGCCGTCCTCGGGAACCAGTGGTACGCCGGAGACGTCCTCGAGTGACTCGACGGGGGCCCCAGCCTGGACGGGCAGCGTAAGCGTGCCCTCGGTGACCTGGCCGATGGGGAACAGTCCCACGCTCTCCTCGAGCGCGGTGGTGATGTCACCGGTGGTCAGTCCGGCTGCGGCCAGCTCCTGCTCGTCCGGCAGGACCGCGATGTGCTGGTCGGTGCCCCCGGTCACCGAGGCGGCGCGGACGCCGTCGAGCTTCTGCAACCTCGGCACCGCGAGACGCTCGACCTCCGAGCGCAACTCGTTCAGGCCGACGCCGGGTTCCGGGGAGCCAACGGCCATGAAGACCACGGGGAAGTCCGAGACGGAGCCGGCGAAGGAGGTCGTCTCGGTATCGTCCGGCAGTTGGGAGGAGACGTTCGCCACGGCGCGGTCCACCTGGGCTCGCGCGCGGTTCAGGTCCGTGCCGTACTCGAAGCGCAGGGCGATCGTGTTCAGCCCCGTGGTGGACGTGGACGTGGAGCTCTCGAGGTCCTCCACAGCCTGCAGAGCCGTCTCCAGCGGCTCACCGACCTGCCGATCCACCACCTCGGGGGAAGCCCCCTGCATGACCGAGCTGACCGAGACCACCGGCAGCTCGAGGGACGGGATCAGCTCCTGCTTGAGCTGGCCGACCATCAGGAGGCCGAAGACCGCGGTCAGGACGGTGACCAGGGCGATGAGCGCCCGATTGGCCAAGGAGAACCGTGCGAGGCTGCCCATCGCGGTGGTCCGGGGGTACCGGGGTCCGGTGAGCCGGGCCGGTCAGGCCAGCTTGAGGGCGGTGACGGTGGCCTGTTCGACCTCGTCCATGAGGGTCCGGTCCTCGTTGAGCCGGTGGCCGAGGGACGGGATCATCTCCTGCAGCTTCGGCTTCCAGGCGTCCATCTTCGCGGGGAAGCAGCGCTCGAGCAGGTCGACCATGATCGGGGCAGCCGTCGAGGCACCCGGGGAGGCGCCGAGCAGGGCACCGATCGATCCGTCAGCGGCCGTGACGACCTCGGTCCCGAACTGCAGCACGCCACCCTTCTTCGGGTCCTTCTTCATGACCTGCACACGCTGTCCTGCGGTGATCATCTCCCAGTCGGCGCCGTCCGCCAGGGGGTAGAAGTCCTGCAGGGCCTCCATCTTCTTGGACTGGCTCTTGGTGACCTCGGTGATGAGGTACTTGACCAGGCCCACGTTGTCCTTGGCCACGTTGAGCATGGGCAACAGGTTGTGTGGGCGTACGGACAGGGGCAGGTCGAGGTAGGAGCTGGACTTCAGGAAGTTCGAGGAGAAGCCGCCGTAGGGTCCGAACAGCAGGGAGCGGCGGCCGTCCACGAAGCGGGTGTCCAGGTGGGGTACGGACATCGGTGGGGCGCCCACGGAGGCCTGGCCGTAGACCTTGGCCATGTGCTGGTTGACGATCGTCTCGTCGGTGCACCGCAGGAACTTGCCGGAGACGGGGAACCCTCCGAAGCCCTTGGACTCGGGGATGCCGGAGGACTGCAGCAGGTGCAGGGCGCCGCCGCCGGCACCGAGGAAGACGAAGCGGGCCCGCGCGGTGGAGGTCTCCCCGGCGGCCTTGTTCTTGACCTTGAGCTCCCAGCGGCCGTCCGTTCCGCGATCCACCGAGTTGACCTGGTGGCCGAAGCGCACGTCCACGCCGGAGTTGGTGAGGTTCGTGGTCAGCTGGCGGGTCAGCGAGCCGAAGTCCACGTCCGTCCCGTTGGTCTGGCGGGAGGCGGCCAGACGTTGTCCGCCCTTCCTGCCGTCGACCAGCAGGGGGGCCCACTCGCGGATGGTGTCCGGGTCCTCTGAGTACTCCATGGTCTCGAACAGCGGCTGCTGGCTGAGCGAGGCATGCCGGGTCTTGAGGTATTCGGCGTGGTCATCGCCCCAGACGAAGCTCATGTGCGGCAGGGGGTTGATGAAGGTCTTCGGGTCACCGATCTTGCCCTCCTTCACCAGGTAGGACCAGAACTGGCGGGTCACCTGGAACCGCTCGTTGATGCCCACGGCCTTGGCCGGGTCGACGGTGCCGTCTGCGCCGCGGGGGGAGTAATTGAGTTCGCACAGGGCAGCGTGTCCGGTGCCGGCGTTGTTCCAGGGGTCGGAGGCCTCGAGGCCGGCCTGGTTCAGATTCTCGAAGAGTGCGATGGACCAGTCCGGCTGGAGCTGCTGCAGGAGGGTTCCCAGCGTGGCGCTCATGATGCCACCCCCCACCAGGACAACGTCGTAGGTGGTTGCGGCAGACTGCTGGGTCACGATTCTCTCCCGGGGTAACGGTTGGGGTGTTCTGGGGTCTTCGTCTGACTTTACTACCGGCCCGGAGTCGTCTGATCCACGGGGACGATCCGGTCGAATCGCTCGTCCAGGACCGGAGAGGTCGGGTAGGAGACCAGATCGTGACCAGAGGCCACGGCGGAGATCGGAGAGACCAGCGGCAGGGCCGGCAGGTCCAGCGCGACGGACTCCGCAACCCGCCGGTACAGGGTGTTCCTGGTCTCCCTGTTGGAGGTCGTCGCCGCCCGGCCGAGGTTCTCCACCACCAGGGAATTGCTGTACCCGAACTCGGACGCGTGCGCACCGAAGAGGGGCTCGAGGAAGTGATGGGGATCTCGGTACTCTCCGGTGCGTCCCAGCAGGTGGAAGGCGCGGTCCGTGTCCGCGGGGATCCGTTCCAGGTAGCCGTCCTCCCACGCGACGGGCACCGGCTCCAGGACGAAACCGACGCGGGCGAGATCCTCAGCGATCTGCGCGTAGACCGGTTCCGGGGACGGCAGGTAGGGGCGCGAGGTCTGCACCGGGTAGAGGAAGGGCAGCGGCTCGCCCCGGTAACCGGCCAGCTCGAGCAGGTTCCGGGCCCGCTCCCTGTCGTAGTTGTAGGTGGTCAGCTCCGGGTTGGTCACGCCCAGGGAGAGGGGGACGAACTCGTCTGCGGGGCCGGACCCCGCGAGGAAGTGTTGTTCGGCGAGGGCCCGGCGATCGATGGCGTGCGCAGCGGCCTGCCGGACGTAGAGCTGTCCCAGCACAGGGTGCTGCACATTCATGCCGAGGTACAGCACGGAGAAGGGATCCCGCTGGAGTACCTGCGCACCGCCCTGGACGAGGGGGCGGAGGGTGGCCGGGGTGACGTAGTCGAAGGCGTCCAGCCGGCCGCGGCGCAGCTCACGGAGCCGCTGCCGGGCACCTGAGACCACGGCCAGGTGGACGGGGCCGACGGGCGAGGGACCGTGGCGATAGTCCGGCACCACGTCCAACACGAGCGGAGCCGCCTCGTCCGCCCCGTCAGGCTGGCCCTCACCGTCACTGTCAGGCGGCACGCCCCAGCGGAACGGCCCGGTACCGGCGGGGAGGGCGGCCGGCAGGCTCTCCGGCGAGGTGTCCTCCAGCGCCTGGTCGAAGGCATCCCAGGAGCCGGGGGAGCTCAGGGCGAAGGGTGGTGAGGTGAGCGCCGCCGCGAGGAAGACGATGGGCTCGGACAGGACGAGGGACACCGTCCTCTCGCCGACCGTCTGGCACTCCACGTAGCGGCACTGTTCATCGCCCCGGTAGCCACCGAAGACCGAGGCGAACGCCAAACGGGGTAGCAGGTCCATCCGGTCCTGGCCGAGGAGCTCGGGCAGGCGTGACCACCGTTCGAAGTTGGCGGCCACCACCTCCGCTGTGAGGGGGGTTCCGTCATGGAAGACGACGTCCGGGGCGAGGGAGAACGTGTAGCGCAGGCCGTCATCAGTCGCCCTCCACTGACTGGCGAGCTGGGGGATGGGGGCGCCGGTGTCGGGGTCGACGCCGAGCAGGGTCTCCAGGACCTGACGGGTGCTGCGGTGGGACTCGGCGTCCACCGTCAGGGCGGGGTCGAGGGACAGCGGCCGTGCCGGGACACCGATGGTCACCGGGATGGTGGCTGGAGTCTCCGGCTCACGCGGGGCCGACCCCGAGGTCTCTGACACCGACTCGCTGCGGACCTGGGCGGCGCATCCGGTCATCGGCAGGACGAATGCGACTGCCAGGGACGTGATGACGGTGCGGCGTGAGATCTCCACGCGTCCGGGCCTCCCTGCGGCGGATCGGGGACGGAACTGGGGTCGAGGACTGGGGTGCTGGTGGTGCGGGCGGGGGGACTTGAACCCCCACGTCCGAAGACACTGGAACCTAAATCCAGCGCGTCTGCCAATTCCGCCACGCCCGCAAGCCCCGTCAGGCGGGGACAACGGCCCATCTTACCCGTTGGGGACGGCGACGTCGGCCGGGGCGGGCGGGGGAGACGGCTCAGGCGAGTGAGAGGTCCCGGCGGAGCTTGGCCACGTGTCCAGTGGCGCGGACGTTGTACTGCGCCAGCTCCACCCTGCCGTCGGGGTCGATGACCACGGTGGAGCGGATCAGGCCCTCGTAGGTGCGGCCGTAGTTCTTCTTCTCGCCCCAGGCGCCGTAGGCCTCGGCCACGGCGTGGTCCTCGTCCGAGAGCAGCGGGAAGGTCAGGCCCTCCTTCTCGGCAAAGGACTTGAGCTTGGCGGGGGCGTCAGGGGAGATCCCCACCACGGTGAATCCCTCTGTGGCGAAGGCGTTGAGGCTGTCCCGGAAGTCACACGCCTGAGTGGTGCACCCGGGTGTGGCAGCGGCCGGGTAGAAGTACACGATGACCCGCCGGCCGAGGAGGTCGGACGAGGCAACCGTGCCGCCGTCCTGGTCCGTGAGTGTGAAGGCGGGGGCGGTATCGCCAGGGGCGAGGCGGTGCTGTTCAGTCATGCCGTCCACTGTAGGTCGTCGGGAGGGGACCCGGTGATGTCGTCAGTCGCCAGCGGCGGTCGACTCCAGGAACTCCTCGTCGGAGCACAGGGGGAGCGACTCCAGCCACGCTGCCGCGGGATCGACCTCCTCGAGCAACTCCCGGTTCACGAGTTCGGGGTCGTCCTCCGCGTCGAGCACCGCGATGATCTCCGTCAGCACGGTCTCGGCGGTGATGACCACAGACTCGCCCTCGAGGTCCTCCGGGTCCAGGGCGACGCACCAGCGTGCCGCCTCCTCGTCCGTCAGCGCGGGGGGAGCCGGCGGCGCCGGGGTCTCAGGATCGGTGGGTGCGGGCGGTTCCGGAGTCGGCGTGGGAGTCGGGTCCGGGGTCGGTGTCGGTTCCGGAGTCGGCGTGGGAGCCGGGTCTGTGGGCCGGGACGGATTCGGAGTCGGCGTCGGATCCGTGGGCGCCGGGGACGTGGGTTTCGAGGTCGGCTTGCTGCTGGGCTTCGAGGTCGGCTTGCTGCTGGGCTTCGACGTCGGTTTGCGGCTGGGCTTCGAGGTCGGCTTGGCGGTAGGCCTGGAGGAAGGCTTGCTGCTCGCCTTTGCCGTGGCCGCCGGGGCATTGTTGGCGGGGGGCGTGGTGTCCGGACGTTCCTGCGCGGTCCTGCCGTCGGCGGCCCGGCGGTCGGCGTCCCCTGGGCCGGCGGCCTGCTTCGGCGGGGTGGCCGGTGGTGGGGTGACGGTGCGGGCCGCCTGACGCACCCTCTTCAGCTCCTCGGCGGTCAGGGCTGCGGGCTGGCCGGCCACAGCGGGCAGGAGCTGGGCGGGATCCACGTAGCGGCCATCCACGGTGATGCCGAAGTGGACGTGGCAGCCGGTGGAATTGCCCGTGGTGCCTGCGAGGGCGATCACATCCCCGCGGGCAACCGTGTCCCCCGGGGATACCAACAGTGCGGAGTTGTGGTGGTAGGCCGTGGACAAACCCTCAGCGTGGTCGAGGTCCACTCGCAGTCCGGAAGTGCCGCGGTCCGCGGCGAAGCGGACGGTCCCGTCCGCCGCCGCATGGACCGGCGTTCCGCAGGCCACCGGGTAGTCCTGACCGATGTGGAACTGCACCGCCGGCCCCACCCGCGTGGGGTTGATCCGCCAGCCGAAGGGCGAACTCAGGTGGACGGGACCGGAGACGGGGTGGTCCAGCTCCACGCCGAGGTCCGGCACGGAGCCACGGTGGACCGAGGCAGGGGCCTCCTCGGAGCTGTCCTCGAATTCGCCGTTCCGCTCCTGCAGGGTCTGCAGCTGGGCGGCCGAGAGCACCACGAGGGAACCGGGATAGGCGCCGCGTACCGAGGCGAAGGTGGCGGAGACGGCGGGCGCGAGGGAACCGGCAGGGCCGCCGTCGACCCCGCGGTCAGCAGGCGGGCCGAAGGAGTCGGAGAGGGACCCGGGGAACAGAGTGGACTGTTGGGTCCGGGCGACCAGCCCACCGTCCACGGTGTCATCGGCGACGGCCGCCGTGGTGCCCCGAGGTTCCCCGGCCATGCCGGCGGAGGAACCGCCGGACGGCAGGGCAGCTGTGGGGCTGATTCCCCCAGAGGCGGCCACGAGTACCAGTGCCGCCGCGGCTGCTCCTGCGGGCGCCCATCCACGCTTCACCATCCGGTGAACCTCCCGCTTCAGTCCATGAGTGATACTCCGATAGCGTGGCACGCTTCGGCCACGGGAGGTAGACCTGAAGGTGAACGGAAGGTGCGCCGGGCGTGTCGTATCTCACAAGGTGAGGCGGTGGGCGCCGGCAGGGTGTTGAAACCACGAGGACCCCGGTCCGACGACCGGGGTCCTGATGGTTCTGCTGCGGTGGTGCACCCCCCGGGACTCGAACCCGGAACCCATTGATTAAGAGTCAATTGCTCTGCCAGTTGAGCTAGAGGTGCTGGCCTGCTGGACCGGCAATCGGCCGGTGCAACGAGGAAAAACATTACCAGAGGATCCCGGTGGATGCGAAATCGGAGAGGTCGGGGTCCGTCCGCCGCCCTCGCCGTGACTACGCCCCTCCTTCCCTCCTCTTCGACTACATCTCGACTACACCTCGTAGTACGAGTCGAGGGTGTCCATGAAATAGGACATGAACTGGTGGAAGTCCTCGGCGTCCTGCCCCTGCTCGATCACGAGGGAGTCGTCCTCGCTGGGGACCCTGCCGGTCAGCAGGTCCCGGAGGCTCTCGGTCAGGGGCACGCGAGGGGTGCTGCTGACCTCGAACCAGGTGCGGAAGCCGGTGACGGTCTCCACCTGGTACCCGGTGCCGGTGTCCGCGAGGGTCGCCACATTGCCGAGGGCCACCGTGGCGATGGGCTGCTCGTCCTGGGCCCCTGGGAGGGCATCGAGGTCCACGGGGCACAGCAGCAACTCGAGGGGCTGGCGTCGGTAGCCGATGGTCCAGGGATTTCCGGCCCCCGAGGGCTGCCCGTAGACCAGGTTGAAGTCTCCGTGATTGATGACCCGGGAGTCGAAGGCCCCACGGAGCAGGTACTTGAGGTCCTCGCCGTCCATGGCCCCAGTCTACGGAGGAGCCGCCCACCGGACATCGCCATGTCACGTGCGCCATGTCCGGGGGGCGACAGTCCTAGGATGGACCTCATGACCAGCCCCACCGCAGACAGCACCCTCCCCGGGGAGCCCGCCGGCAACGACGCCTCCGCCCCGGACATCAAGCCCCGCTCCCGAGCGGTCACCGACGGCATGGAGCGAGCCCCCGCGCGCGGCATGCTCCGGGCGGTCGGGATGGGCGACGACGACTTCGCCAAGCCCCAGATCGGCATCGCCAGCTCCTGGAACGAGATCACCCCCTGCAACCTCTCCCTGGACCGCCTCGCACAGGCCTCCAAGGAGGGGGTCCACGCCGGGGGCGGCTACCCACTCGAGTTCGGCACCATCTCCGTCTCGGACGGCATCTCCATGGGCCATGACGGCATGCACTACTCGCTCGTCTCGCGGGAGGTCATCGCCGACTCCGTGGAGACCGTGATGCAGGCAGAGGCCCTCGACGGCTCCGTCCTGCTCGCCGGCTGCGACAAGTCCCTGCCGGGCATGCTCATGGCCGCGGCCCGCCTGGACGTGTCCAGCGTCTTCATCTATGCCGGCTCCACCATGCCCGGCTACGCCACGATGGAGGACGGCACCGAGAAGCAGGTCACCCTGATCGACGCCTTCGAGGCCGTGGGAGCCTGCGCCCGTGGGCTGATGAGCGAGAAGGACCTGGACACCATCGAGCGGGCCATCTGCCCCGGCGAGGGTGCCTGCGGCGGCATGTACACGGCCAACACCATGGCCTGCATCGGTGAGGCCCTCGGCATGTCCCTGCCCGGCTCCGCCGCGCCGCCCTCGGCGGACCGGCGGCGGGACGCGTTCTCCCGCAAGTCCGGTGAGGCCGTGGTGAACCTGCTGCGTCTGGGGATCACCTCCCGGGACATCCTGACCAAGAAGGCCTTCGAGAACGCCATCGCCGTGACCATGGCGTTCGGCGGATCCTCCAATGCCGTGCTGCACCTGCTGGCCATCGCCCGCGAGGCCGGCGTGGACCTGCAGTTGGACGACTTCAACCGCATCGGGGACAAGGTGCCGCACCTGGGCGACCTCAAGCCCTTCGGTCAGTATGTGATGACGGATGTGGACAGGGTCGGCGGTGTGCCCGTGGTCATGAAGGCCCTGCTGGACGCCGGTCTCATCCACGGCGATGCGCTGACCGTCACGGGCAGGACCGTGGCCGAGAACCTGGCGGAGATCACCCCGCCGAGCCTGGATGGCAAGGTCCTGCGCGCGCTGGACGACCCGCTGCATCACAACGGTGGGCTCGCCGTCCTCAAGGGGTCCCTGGCCCCGGAGGGCGCCGTGGTGAAGTCCGCCGGCTTCGACGCCGACGTCTTCGAGGGCACCGCCCGCGTCTTCGAGCGCGAGCGCCAGGCCATGGACGCCCTGGAGGCGGATGAGCTGCAGGCCGGTGACGTGGTGGTCATCCGCTACGAGGGCCCCAAGGGCGGTCCGGGGATGCGCGAGATGCTCGCGATCACCGGGGCCATCAAGGGTGCAGGCCTCGGCAAGGACGTCCTGCTCCTGACGGACGGGCGCTTCTCCGGCGGCACCACCGGACTGTGCATCGGTCACGTGGCTCCCGAGGCGTCCGACGGCGGCCCCATCGCCTTCGTGCGCGACGGGGACACCATCCGTGTGGACATCGCGGCCCGGACCATCGACCTGCTGGTCCCGGCCGACGAGCTGGAGGCCCGCCAGGACGGGTGGGAGCCCATCCCGCCGAAGTTCACCACGGGAGTCCTCGGCAAGTACGCCAAGCTGGTGCACTCTGCCGCAGAGGGCGCCTACCTCGGCTGACGTCCACAGACCGGACAGCCGTCTCAGATAATGAGACGGCTGTCCGGTAGATTGACACCATCAGCACCACCTCGGGGATACTGGATGCATGTCCAACACGCGACGAGTCGTCGTTATCCAGCGCCTGGCCTGAACCACGGTTCGGTACGGCGGGTCCGCCCGTCGCCAGGCGCCAGACCCCGAGTAGGCCGACCGGCCGCCGTCGGGGTTTTTTTGTTGGGGAAGCGGAACGGGGTCGGCCACCACATCGGCTCCACAGGTTTCCCCGCCGTGAGGCGGGCGGACCGGGGGACACCCGGGCCGGCACCCAAGGCGCACCAGCCGCCATCGGACAAGCAGTGACGAAGAGGCACAGCACATGAGTAACGGATCACGCGTCACCCCATCGGTGATGCCATCCCATGCAGCCCGTGACAAGCGGGACAAGACCGAGTCCACGGCGGACAGCCTGGTCCCGGGGCCGAACCACGTGGTCGGGCCGGTGCAGATGACCGGTTCCCAGGCGATCGTGCGGGCTCTGGAGGAGCTGGGCGTCACCGACGTCTTCGGGCTACCCGGCGGGGCGATCCTGCCGACGTATGACCCGCTGATGGACTCCACCGTCATCCGCCATGTCCTCGTCCGGCACGAGCAGGGGGCGGGCCACGCGGCCCAGGGGTACTACCTGGCCTCCGGCCGGCCCGGCGTGGCCATCGCGACCTCCGGCCCCGGTGCCACCAATCTGGTCACGGCGATCGCGGACGCCCACATGGACTCGCAGGCCTGTGTGTTCATCACGGGCCAGGTGGCCTCGGCCGCGATCGGCACCGACGCCTTCCAGGAGGCGGACATCGTGGGCATCACCATGCCGATCACCAAGCACTCCCGGCTCATCACCGACGCCCAGGAGATCCCTCAGGCCCTGTCCGAGGCCTTCCACATCGCCACCACGGGCCGTCCCGGTCCCGTGCTGATCGACGTGGCCAAGGACGCCCAGCAGGGGGCCATGGAGTTCTCCTGGCCGCCGCGGATCGACCTTCCCGGCTACCGCCCCGTGCTGCGGGGCCACTCCAAGCAGGTGCGTGAGGCCGCACGGCTGATCCAGCAGGCCGAGCGCCCCGTGCTCTACGTGGGCGGGGGAGTCTCCCGTGGACACGCGAGTGTGGAGCTGGCCGAGCTGGCTGAGCTCACCGGCGCGCCCGTGGTGACCACCCTGACCGCTCGCGGCGTCTTTCCTGACTCCCATGACCAGCATCTGGGCATGCCGGGGATGCACGGCTCCGTGGCCGCGGTGTCCGCCCTGCAGATGTCCGACCTGCTCATCACGCTCGGCGCGCGATTCGACGACCGCGTCACGGGGCAGCTCTCGAGCTTCGCACCCAAGGCCAAGGTCATCCACGCGGACATCGATCCGGCGGAGATCTCGAAGAACCGCGCGGCAGATGTCCCGATCGTCGGTTCGGTCAAGGAGATCATCCCCGAGCTGTCCGATGCGGTGCGGGACGCCCACACCGAGTCGGGGTCCCCGGACCTGAGCGCGTGGTGGACCACGCTGGACCGTGTGCGGGAGACCTACCCCATGGGCTACACACCCACGGAGGACGGGTTGATGAGCCCGCAGAAGGTCATCGAACGGCTCTCGGCGCACTCCGGTTCGGAGGCCGTCTACGTGGCCGGCGTGGGACAGCACCAGATGTGGGCCAGCCAGTTCGTGAAGTACGAACGCCCCCACCAGTGGCTGAACTCGGCGGGGCTCGGGACCATGGGCTTCTCCGTCCCGGCCGCCATGGGCGCCCAGGTCGGCAACCCGGACCGCGTGGTCTGGGCGATCGACGGTGACGGCTGCTTCCAGATGACCAATCAGGAGCTGGCCACCTGCCTGATCAACCAGATCCCCATCAAGGTGGCGATCATCAACAACTCGTCCCTGGGCATGGTCCGTCAGTGGCAGACCCTGTTCTACGAGTCCCGCTACTCCAACACGGACCTGAACACGGGGCACGACACCATCCGGGTGCCCGACTTCGTCAAGCTCGCCGAGGCCTACGGATGCGTCGGACTCCGGTGCGAACGTGAGGAGGACCTGGACGCCACGATCGAACAGGCCCTGGCCGTCACGGACCGTCCGGTGGTGGTGGACTTCGTGGTCTCCCGCGACTCGATGGTCTGGCCGATGGTCCCCTCGGGTGTCTCCAACAGTGAGATCCAGGTGGCCAAGGACATGACCCCGGACTGGGACGAGGAGGACTGACATGGCAAGGCACACACTGTCCGTACTGGTGGAGGACGTCCCGGGCGTGTTGACGCGCGTGGCCAGCCTCTTCGCCCGGCGCGCCTTCAACATCCACTCCCTGGCAGTGGGCACCTCGGAGATCGAGGGCCTGTCCCGCATCACCGTGGTGGTGGACGCCGAGGGCGACCTGTTGGAACAGGTCACCAAGCAGCTGAACAAGCTGATCAACGTCATCAAGGTGGTCGAGCTGGCCGCCGACGCCTCTGTCCAGCGTGACCACCTGTTGGTCAAGGTCCGGTCCGATGCCGCGTCCAGGTCCCAAGTGGTCCAGGCAGTCGAGCTCTTCCGAGCCTCCGTGGTGGATGTGTCCACGGACTCGGTCACCATCGAGGCCACCGGGGCCGGGGACAAGCTCTCCGCCCTGCTCGAGGTCCTGGAGCCCTTCGGGATCCGGGAGCTCGTGCGCTCCGGCACCATCGCTGTGGGACGTGGCGGCAAGTCGATGACCGACCGCGCCCTGCCCAAGAACTGATCCTCCGGATCCGACCAACGTCAATATCACCCCCAACAAGAGGAGAACTCCTGTGTCGACCACCAAGTACTACGAAGACGACGCCGACCTGTCGATCATCCAGGGCCGCACCGTCGCCGTGATCGGCTACGGCTCGCAGGGCCACGCACACTCCCTGAGCCTGCGCGACTCCGGCGTCGATGTCCGCATCGGCCTCGCGGAGGGATCGAAGTCCCGCGCCAAGGCCGAGTCCGAGGGCCTGCGCGTCGTCTCCGTGGCCGAGGCCGCTGCCGAGGCCGACCTGATCATGATCCTCACCCCGGACCAGGTCCAGGGCGCCGTCTACAACGAGCACATCGCCCCGAACCTGCAGGACGGCGACGCCCTGTTCTTCGCTCACGGCTTCAACATCCGCTTCGGCTACATCCAGCCGCCGGCCGGCGTGGACGTCGCCCTCGTGGCGCCGAAGGGCCCGGGCCACGTGGTCCGCCGCGAGTTCGAGGCCGGCCGCGGCGTCCCGGCGCTGGTCGCCGTGGAGCAGGACGCCACCGGCAACGCCAAGAACCTGGCCCTGGCCTACGCCAAGGGCATCGGCGGCACCCGCGCCGGTGTCATCGAGACCACCTTCACCGAGGAGACCGAGTCCGATCTCTTCGGCGAGCAGGCCGTGCTCTGCGGTGGCGCCTCCCAGCTGGTCCAGTACGGCTTCGAGACCCTGACCGAGGCCGGCTACCAGCCGGAGATCGCCTACTTCGAGGTGCTGCACGAGCTCAAGCTCATCGTGGACCTGATGGTGGAGGGCGGCATCGCCAAGCAGCGCTGGTCCGTCTCCGACACCGCAGAGTACGGGGACTACGTCTCCGGCCCGCGCGTGATCGATCCCTCGGTCAAGGAGAACATGAAGGCCGTGCTGGCGGACATCCAGGACGGCACCTTCGCCAAGCGCTTCATGGATGACCAGGCCGCCGGCGCCCCGGAGTTCAAGAAGCTGCGCCAGCAGGGTGAGTCCCACCCGATCGAGAAGACCGGACGCGAGCTGCGCGAGATGTTCTCCTGGCTCAAGGACTCGGACGACGACTACACCGAGGGCACCGCGGCCCGCTGATCGCGCGGGCACCATTGAACGCTTGCAGTCGACTTCGCGTGGGTCACCGAGCCCGGTACCCACGCGAAGTCGGCTGAAAGCGTCGGCGGAGGGCCGCCATCGTCCCTCGGGCCGGTCCGCAGGCCGCCATGCGGCCCGCCGCCGACCACCCCTTGCCTACCCCTAGAATCGAAACGGCCGACCCGATCCAGCGCGGTCGGCATCCCTGACTACCCGAAGGTGACTGATCCGTGTCTGAGACCAAGCCCGTTGTCCTCATTGCTGAAGAACTCTCCCCGGCCACGGTGGACGCGCTCGGTCCGGACTTCGAGATCAGGAACACGGACGGATCGGACCGGGCCCAGCTGTTGGCCGCCCTGCCGGAGGCCAACGCCGTACTGGTCCGCTCGGCCACGAAGATGGACGCCGAGGCCATCGCGGCGGCCCCGAACCTGAAGGTCATCGCCCGCGCCGGCGTCGGGCTGGACAACGTGGACACCAAGGCGGCCACCCAGGCCGGCGTCATGGTGGTCAATGCGCCCACCTCCAACATCCTCTCCGCCGCGGAACTCACGTGCGGTCACATCCTGGGCGTGGCCCGCAACATCGCCCCGGCCAACCGGGCGCTCAAGGGCGGGGAGTGGAAGCGCTCCAAGTACTCGGGCGTCGAGCTGTATGAGAAGAAGCTCGGCATCATCGGGCTGGGCCGCATCGGCTCCCTCGTGGCCGAGCGGATGCGCTCCTTCGGCATGGAGATCCTGGCCTACGACCCGTACGTCACCTCCGCCCGCGCCCAGCAGATCGGCGCCCGGCTGCTCTCCCTGGACGAGCTGCTGGCCGAGGCCGACTTCCTCACCATCCACATGCCCAAGACGCCGGAGACCATCGGCATGATCTCGGACGAGCAGTTCCGGATCATGAAGGACACCGCCTGTGTGGTGAACGTGGCCCGCGGCGGGCTGATCGACGAAGAGGCGCTGGACCGCGCCCTGACCGCCGGCAGCATCGGCGGCGCAGCGATCGACGTGTTCTCCTCCGAGCCCGCCCTGGACCTGCCCTTCTTCGCCCATGACCAGGCGGTGGTCACCCCGCACCTGGGGGCCTCCACCACCGAGGCACAGGAGAAGGCAGGGGTGTCCGTGGCCAAGTCCGTGCGCCTGGCCCTGGCCGGGGAGCTCGTCCCGGACGCCGTCAACGTGGCCGGCGGCGTCATCCACGAGGACGTCCGCCCCGGGATCCCGCTGGCCGAGAAGCTCGGCCGCATCCTCACCGCCCTGTCCACGGGGGATTCCCTCACCGTGGTGGAGCTGGAGGTGGCCGGGGAGATCGCGGACAAGGACGTGAAGTCGCTGCAGCTGGCGGCACTCAAGGGCGTGTTCACGGACGTGGTCTCGGATCAGGTCTCCTATGTCAATGCCCCGGTGCTGGCCGAGCAGCGTGGCGTGGAGTCACGGCTGACCACCACCGCCGAGTCCCCGGCCTACCGCAACACGGTCACCGTCAAGGGCGCCACCTCGAACGGCACGCAGCTCTCCGTGGCCGGCACCCTGACCGGGCCCAAGCAGGTCCAGAAGGTCGTGGGGATCGACGGCTATGAGCTGGAGGTCCCGCTGGCCGAGCACCTGCTGGTGTTCCGCTACGCCGACCGTCCCGGGGTCATCGGCACCATCGGCAAGGTCCTCGGGGACGCCGGCGTCAACATCGCCGGCATGGACGTCTCCCGGCAGGTCGAGGGCGGCGAGGCCCTGGCCCTGCTGACCCTGGATGCGGCGCTGCCGGCAGGAGTGGCCGAGGAGCTCGGCCAGGCGATCGGAGCCTCGAAGATGGCCGAGATCGATCTCGAGGACTGAGACCGGGGACTGAGACGGAGGATCGTTGCGGGGGCGAGGCCCAACGCGCCACGGGGCACCGGCCATGCGATAGATTCGATGGGTGACTTCTCCGGTGAATGACCCCCTGAACCAGACTCGGCCGCAGGAGCCGTACTACCTGACGACCGCCATCCACTACCCCAACGGCGAGCCGCACATCGGCCACGCCTACGAGATGGTGGGCACGGATGTCATGGCCCGCTTCCAGCGGTTGGACGGCAAGGACGTCTATTTCCTGACGGGCACGGACGAGCACGGCCAGAAGATGGCCCAGACGGCCGAGCGCGAGGGGATCACCCCCCTGGAGCTGGCCACCCGCAATTCGTCCGCCTTCCAGCGGATGGACGACGAGGTCCTGGACATCTCCTATGACCGGTTCATCCGCACCACGGAGCAGGACCACCACCTGGCGAGCCAGGCGATCTGGCGGCGCATGGAGGCCGCCGGGGACATCTATCTGGACCACTACGCCGGTTGGTACTCGGTCCGGGACGAACGGTTCTTCGCCGAGGACGAGACCGAGGTTCGTGAGGACGGTCAGCGCTACGCGGCGGAGACCGGGACCGAGGTGACCTGGACCGAGGAGGAGAGCTACTTCTTCCGTCTCTCGAGGTACCAAGAGCCCTTGCTGGATCTCTACCGCAGCAGGCCGGACTTCTCCGGCCCCCAGTACCGGTTCAACGAGGTCATCCGCTTCGTGGAGTCCGGTCTGGAGGACCTGTCCATCTCGCGGACGTCCTTCGACTGGGGCATCACGGTCCCGCCCCCGTCCGAGGCCTCCGGCAACCGGCCGACGCAGGACCACGTCATGTACGTCTGGGTGGACGCCTTGACGAACTATCTGACGGGCGCGGGCTTCCCGGACACGGACTCCGAGCAGTTCCGCCGCCACTGGCCCGCCGACCTGCACGTGATCGGCAAGGACATCTCCCGGTTCCACTGCATCTTCTGGCCGGCCTTCCTGCTCAGCGCCGGGCTCGAGCTTCCGCGGCGCGTGATGATCCACGGCTTCCTGAACAACAATGGCGAGAAGATGTCCAAGTCCCTGGGCAACGTGGTGGCTCCCGCAGACTGGGTGTCCCGGTACGGGCTGGACGCCGTCCGCTTCTTCCTGCTGCGCGAGTTCTCCTTCGGCGCCGACGGTTCGTACAACCACGAGGCCGTGGTGGGCCGCAAGAACGCGGACCTGGCGAACAACCTGGGCAACCTGGCCCAGCGCTCCCTGTCCATGGTGGCCAAGAACCTCGGCGGTGCCGTGCCGGAGCCGGGAGAGTTCACGGAGGCGGACCATGCCCTGCTGGGGGCCGCCTCATCACTGCTGGCCACCGCCCGTGCGGACTATGCCGTGCAGGACTTCCACCACGCGCTCGAGTCCACCTGGGCCGTGCTGGGGGCTGCCAACGCCTACTTCGCCGAGCAGCAGCCCTGGGTGCTGCGCAAGACCGATCCGGAGCGGATGTCCACGGTGCTGTACGTGACGCTGGAGACGGTGCGCCGGGTGGCGCTCCTGGCCCAGCCCGTCATGCCCGGCTCGGCCACGCAGCTGCTCGACCTGCTCGGCGTCCAGGCCAGCGGCGACGCCGGCCGCACCGGTTCCTCGGGCACCGGTGCCCGGTCCTTCGCGGCCTGGGACGCTGCCCTGGTGCCCGGTACGGTCCTTCCCGCGCCGACCCCGGTCTTCCCCCGTCACGAGGATCCCGAGGACGCCGCCGGCTGAGCCGGGTGTCCCGAGGTGGTGTCCAGAATATGGACGTGAGGACCGCATGGTGGACGTTCTATCGCCCTGCCACCTAGCCTGAGCGCATGGAGAACGAAGCCACCACCCCCGCCCCGAACGCTGTCCCGACCACTGGTCCGGCGGCAGTGCTGGACCTCGCCGTGATCGGTGGGGACGGCATCGGACCGGAGGTCACGGCCGAGGCGGTCAAGGTCATGCGGGCCGCCACCGCTTCGGCCGGGGACGCCGAGATCACCACCACGGAGTACTCCCTCGGTGCCACTCACTGGCTCGAGACGGGGGAGACCCTGACCGACGAGGTGTTGGATCAGCTGCGGGGCCACGATGCGATCCTCTTCGGCGCCGTGGGCGCTGCCCCGAACGACACCCGCATTCCGTCCGGGCTCATCGAGCGAGACCTGCTGCTGAAGCTGCGGTTCTCCCTGGACCATGGCGTCAACCTGCGTCCCTCCAAGCTCTACCCGGGCGTGGTGAGCCCCCTGTCCCAGCCCGGGGACATCGACTTCGTGGTGGTGCGCGAGGGCACCGAGGGGCCCTACGTGGGCAACGGCGGGGCCATCCGTACCGGAACCCCGCAGGAGATCGCCACCGAGGTCTCGGTCAACACCGCCTTCGGCGTGGAACGGGTGGTGCGTCATGCCTTCGCGCTGGCCGCCGAACGCCCCCGCCAGCACGTGACACTGGTGCACAAGCACAACGTCCTGGTCCACGCGGGCCACCTGTGGCGCCGGACCGTGGACACAGTGGCCTCCGAGTACCCGCAGGTCACCCACGACTACATGCACGTGGACGCCGCAACGATCTTCCTGACCACCGACCCCGCCCGTTTCGACGTGATCGTCACGGACAACCTCTTCGGGGACATCCTCACGGACCTGGCCGCCGCCGTCACCGGCGGGATCGGCCTGGCAGCCTCCGGAAACGTGAACATCTCCGGCACCGCCCCCTCCATGTTCGAACCGGTCCACGGCTCCGCCCCGGACATCGCCGGTCAGCAGAAGGCGGATCCCACGGCGGCCATCCTCTCGGCAGCACTGCTGCTCGAACAGGCGGGCCGCGCCGAGGCCGCCCGGCGCATCAACGAGGCCGTCTGGCAGGACCTGGCGGCACGCGCCACCGCAGGGGGGCAGGCAGCGCCCCGCTCCACCGCTCAGATCGGGGACGGGATCGCCGGCCGATTGTGAGGCTGTGAGGCAGTCCACCCCGGTCCTATGATGGACGGACCCGATCAGAAAGAAGTAGTCGCCGTGAGCCTGGAATTCGTCCAACAGCCCCATCCCTCTCCCACCCCCGCGGAGAGGCGCCGGGAGATCCTGGCAGACCCCGGCTTCGGGAACCACTTCACGGACCACATGGTCGCCATCGACTGGACCCGGGCCACCGGTGACGGCGCTGCGGCGCCCCACTCCGGCGGGACGTGGCACGATGCGCGCGTAGAGCCCTACGGCCCGTTGAACCTCGCACCGGCCGCCGCGGTGTTCCACTACGCCCAGGAGGTCTTCGAGGGGCTCAAGGCCTACCGCCATGATGACGGCAGTGTGTGGACCTTCAGGCCCCAGGCCAACGCCGCGCGGCTGAACCGCTCCGCCCGCCGCCTGGCCCTGCCGGAGTTGCCCGAGGACCTCTTCCTCGAGTCCCTGACCCGGCTGGTGTCCGCTGACGAGGCGTGGGTGCCGGATGGGGACGGCCAGTCCCTGTACCTGCGGCCCTTCATGATCGCCACGGAGGAGTTCCTCGGTGTGCGTCCGGCCCACGAGATCGGTTACAAGGTCATCGCCTCACCGGCGGGCAACTACTTCGGTGGCGAGTTGAAGCCGGTCTCCATCTGGGTCTCCCGGGAGCTGGCCCGTGCCGGGCACGGGGGAACGGGCGCCGCCAAGTTCGGTGGCAACTACGCCGCCTCCCTGGCCGCCCAGCTGGAGGCCTCCGCACACGGTTGCGATCAGGTGCTGTTCCTGGATCCCACCAGGGAGAACGCGGTGGAGGAGCTCGGGGGCATGAACGTGTTCTTCGTCCTCGAGGACGGCAGCCTCGTCACCCCGGAGCTGACCGGGACCATCCTCGAGGGGGTCACGCGATCCTCCGTGATGCAGCTGGGCCGGGACCGCGGCTTGGACGTGGTGGAGCGGACGGTCACCCTGGACGAGTGGCGCGAGGGTGTCTCCAGCGGGAGGATCTCGGAGGTCTTCGCCTGCGGCACCGCGGCCGTCATCACCCCGATCGGGACTCTGGTGGATGGCGAGGACTCCTTCGCGTCGCCGGCCATGGACCCTGCCACCTCGGTGGCCATGGACATCCGCCGGGAGCTGCTGGCCCTGCAGACCGGCCACGGTGACGACCGGCACGGCTGGCTGTACCGGCTGGCCTGAGCCGGCGGTCCCGGTTCGCCGGGTCCGTCCCACCGCGCGCGCTGGATTAGGGTGGTCTCATGCGCATTGCCCGATTCGTCGTCGACGCCGAACCCCAGTACGGACTCATCGAGGGGGAGCCGGACGCTCCCGCACAGGACCTCGAGGTCGTGGTCCTGCACGGCGATCCGTTCTTCCAGGGGATCCAGCCCACCACCACCCGCCACCGCCTGGCGGACGTGCGGCTCGTGGCACCGATCATCCCGCGGTCCAAGATCGTGGGGGTCGGCCGCAATTGGGCCGATCACGCCTCCGAGCTGGGCAACGAGGTCCCGGACAGCCCGCAGTTCTTCCTCAAGCCCAACACCTCTGTGGTGGGTCCCGGCGAGCCGGTGACCCTGCCGTCCTGGACCGAGCAGGTGTCCTACGAGGCTGAACTGGCCGTGGTCATCGGCACGATCTGCAAGGACGTTCCCGCCGACCGGGTGGATGACGTGGTCTTCGGCTACACGGTGGGCAATGACCTCACGGCGCGGGACGCCCAGAAGGCGGACCTGCAGTGGGCCCGCGCCAAGGGCTTCGACGGCTCGTGCCCGCTGGGTCCCTGGATCGAGACCGGGCTGAAGAGCGCTGACACCGAGGACCTCGGCATCCGGATGGAGCTGGACGGCGCGCTCGTCCAGGACGGCCGCACCGCGGACATGGTCTTCGGCGTGCGGGAGATCGTCTCGGCCGTCTCGCAGGCCTTCACCCTGCTGCCCGGTGACGTCATCCTCACGGGCACGCCGGCCGGCGTCGGACTGGTCGAGGCCGGCCAGCGGACCGAGGCGACGGTCGAGGGGATCGGCACGCTGGCGACCCTGTACCGGCGCTGACCCGAGCGGCTCCCGAAGGGGGAGTTCTGGCGGATGATCCACCGCGAGAAGGACCTCAATTCCTCGGGGCGCTGTTGCTGAGCAACCGGCGGTAAACTTCAGGGCATCATGACTGAATCCCTCCCCGGTACGCCCGTTCCCGCCTCCGCCGATGTCCCCGCCGTCCCCGCTGACGCCCCCGTCCGGGTGCGGTTCTGCCCCTCGCCCACGGGGACCCCGCACGTCGGGCTCATCCGCACCGCCCTGTTCAACTGGGGTTGGGCGCGGCACACCGGCGGGAAGATGGTGTTCCGCATCGAGGACACGGACGCCAGGCGGGACTCCGAGGAGAGCTATCAGCAGCTCCTGGAGGCCATGGCGTGGCTGGGCATCGATTGGGACGAGGGGGTGGAGGCCGGCGGCCCCCACGGCCCATACCGCCAGTCGCAGCGCTCGGAGATCTACCAGGACGTCATCGCCCGGCTGCGGGACGGCGGCTACATCTATGAGGCGTTCTCCACCGCCGAGGAGGTCGAGGCCCGCCACCGGGCCGCCGGCCGTGATCCGAAGCTCGGCTACGACAACTTCGACCGCGCCCTCACCGAGGAGCAGAAGTCAGCCTTCCGCGCCGAAGGCCGGGAGCCGGTGCTGCGCCTGCGCATGCCGGACACGGACCTCACGTTCACGGACACCGTGCGCGGGGAGATCACCTTCAGGGCCGGCTCGGTCCCGGACTTCGTGGTGGTCCGCGCGGATGGCAATCCGCTGTACACGCTGGTCAACCCCGTGGACGACGCCCTCATGGAGATCACCCACGTGCTGCGTGGCGAGGACCTGCTCTCCTCCACCCCACGGCAGATCGCCCTCTACCGCGCGCTCCACGCGGTCGGCGTGGCCCGGTACATGCCGGAGTTCGGCCACCTGCCCTACGTGATGGGGGAGGGCAACAAGAAGCTCTCCAAGCGGGATCCCCAGTCCAACCTGTTCCTGCACCGCGAGAACGGGTTCATCCCGGAGGGACTGATCAACTACCTCGCCCTCCTGGGCTGGTCGCTGTCCGCGGACGAGGACATCTTCACCCGTGAGCAGTTCATCGAGGCCTTCGACATCCACCACGTGCTGGCCAATCCGGCCCGCTTCGACGTGAAGAAGGCCACGGCCATCAACGGCACGCACATCCGGCTGCTGGACGGTGCCGACTTCCGCGACCGTCTGGTGCCCTACCTCCGTGCCGCGGGCCTCGTGGGGGAGGAGCTCACCGAGCGCGAGGGGCGGATCCTGGACGCGGCGGCGCCGCTCGTCCAGGAGCGCGTCGCCCTGCTGGGGGAGGCCGTGGACATGCTGGCCTTCCTCTTCCAGGAGGACGGCCAGATCACGACGGCGGATGGGGCCCTCAAGGGGATGCCCGCCGACCTGCAGGGTGCGGTGGCCGCGGCCCGTGAGGCACTCGCCTCGCTGGACGCGTCCTCCTGGACCGTGGACGGCATCGAGGCGGCACTGCGTGCCGCGCTGATCGACGGATTGGGCCTCAAGCCGCGCCAGGCCTTCGGGCCCGTCCGGACGGCCGTCTCCGGCAAGAAGGTCTCGCCACCGCTGTTCGAGTCCCTTGAGATCCTCGGCCGGGAATCGGCCCTGGCACGGTTGGACCGATTCGCGGCAGAACAGGCCGTTCAGCAGGACGGCGGGGCCTGATGTGGGGGCGTTCGGCTCCGTTTTGTCTTCGGGGCCGAACGCCGGTATAGTAAACACCCGTGCCGGAGAGAGTCCGGCACGCATGGCTCAGGGAATTCGGGTGACCGGAAGAACTCCTTGACAGCCATTGGGGTATGGTGTAATCGGCAACACAACGGTTTCTGGTACCGTCATTCTAGGTTCGAGTCCTGGTACCCCAGCGGTTTCACCGAAGATGATGAGCAGTGATGAACATCGATTTGGTGGAAGCCCCCAGAGTGTGAAACACTTCTGGGGTTGCCCAAACGGATCCGCCACTGGCGGGACGGATGGGCAACGGTGACGGCCCCATCGTATAGCGGCCTAGTACGCCGCCCTCTCACGGCGGTAACGCGGGTTCGAATCCCGCTGGGGTCACCACTCAGAAGGCCCGGTCCATCAGGACCGGGCCTTCGTCGTTCCCGGGTGTCCGGCCCCGGAACGCTGCGTCCCAGATGTCATGATGGGGTGCGTGAGCACCTCCGAAGATGACGCCTCGGCGCTGGAACCGCTGACCACCGTCGCGGCTGAGGCCGTGGACCTGCTGGGTCGGCTGCGCCTGAGCCTGACGCACGTCAGCCTGCCGCTGGGGATCGACGGTGCGGCGGAGGCCGAGCGTGCCCGGCGGTCCGCAGTGGATCAGTTGGATGACTACGTCCTGCCGCGGTACCGCAGCCTGGACGCCCCGCTGATGGCCGTCGTCGGGGGTTCCACCGGGGCGGGGAAGTCCACATTGGTCAATGCGCTCGTCCGTCATCCGGTGACGCGTTCCGGGGCCATCCGCCCCACCACCCGCCAGCCCATCCTGCTGCACCACCCGGAGGACGCGGCCTGGTTCTCCACGGACCGGGTGCTGCCCCACCTGTCCCGCACCACCGGCATCCTCGCGGAACCGGACCCAGAGGCCATGGGAACACTGGTGATGGTGCCGGAGCCGGCCCTGCCCTCCGGGTTGGCGCTGCTGGATGCCCCGGACATCGACTCCATCGCGGACGAGAACCGCCGGCTCGCCGGGCAACTGCTCTCCGCCGCCGATCTGTGGATCTTCGTCACCACGGCCAATCGCTACGCGGACGCCGTGCCCTGGGAGCTGCTGCTGGACGCCGCTGCCCGGGACATCACCGTGGCGGTCGTGCTGGACCGGGTCCCCGAGGGCGTCCAGGACGAGGTGGGCGCCGACCTGCGCGGCCTGCTGGCACGGCAGGGCCTGGGCTCGGCCGAGCTGTTCGTGGTCACCGAGTCGGCCCTGGATGCTGACGGCATGCTCCCGGCCGGCGCCGCGGACCCGTTGAGGGACTGGCTGACGTCTATCGCCACCGATGCGGCAGTCCGCTCCGCGGTGGCGCGCCGCACCCTGCACGGCGTGGTCCGTCAGCTGGCGGACATGGTGCAGGGTCTGGCGCAGGCAGAGGAGGACCAGCGCCGGGCCGCCGCACGCCTGAGATCGGATGTGGACTCGGCCTATGAGCGGGCTCTGCAGGAGGTCCTGGACTCAACTCAGGACGGGACCCTCCTGCGTGGCGAGGTCCTCTCCCGGTGGCAGGACTTCGTGGGCACGGGGGAGTTCTTCCGTTCCCTGGAATCCGGGATCGGCCGGTTGAGGGACCGGCTGACCGCCTTCCTGACCGGCAGGCCGGCGCCGCCGGAAGAGGTCGAGACGGCCATCGAGACCGGCCTGCATGCCGTGATCGTGGAGCAGGCGGCTGCGGCCGCGGAGGAGGCCGAACAACGGTGGCGGCAGGACGCCGCCGGGCGGGGACTCGTGCAGAGCCGGGACCTGGCCAGACTGCCGGAGGACTTCTCCGAGGGTGCCGCCGCCCAGATCCGCGGCTGGCAACAGGACCTGATCCACCTGATCCAGCAGGAGGGGGCCGGCAAGCGGACCATGGCGCGGGTCTCCGCCCTCGGCATCAATGGGGTCGCCGTGACCCTGATGATCGTCTCCTTCGCCTCCACCGGAGGTCTACTGGGCATCGAGGTGGGGATCGCGGGAGGCACGGCCGTGGTGGCCCAGAAGCTGCTCGAGTCGATCTTCGGTGAGGACGCCGTCCGCCGGCTGGCCCGCCGCTCCCAGGAGAATCTCGTGACACGGGTCACCGAACTGCTGCAGTCCGAGGCCAGCCGCTTCACGCAGTTGCTGGGCCAGGTGCCGGATGAAGGGGCCTCGGCGCAGCTGGAGGCACTGGTCCCCGAACTGCGTCGACTGGCCGGACGGCGGGAGGGCTGAGCCATGGCGAAGAACGAACAGAGTCCACTGGACCACAAACTGGCGGCCCTGCAGGCGGCCACGAAGCTGGGCGAGGGGCGCGTGGCAGAAGAGGCCCTGGCCTCCGCTGAGCAGGTCGTCCAGCGTGCCGGGCAGCGGCGCCAGCTCTCCGCAGACCACACCGTGGTCGGGTTCTTCGGGGCCACCGGTTCCGGGAAGTCCAGCCTGTTCAACGCCCTCACCGGTCAGGACCTGGCCCGGGCCGCGGCCACCCGGCCCACCACAGCGGAGCCGATGGCGGCGGTCTGGGGGGCAGAGGGCTCCGGTCCGCTGTTGGACTGGCTCGAGGTGGATCAGCGCCACCACCTGCAGGGCCCTCTGGCCGGCGCCGATTCCCAGGACACCTGGGCGAGACTGCTGGGATCGTGGCGTGGCCGGTCCCGGGGCGGCAGCGAGTCCTCCGGTGGACTCATCGTGTTGGACCTGCCGGACGTTGACTCGATCGCCGTGCACCACCGTCAGGTCGCTGCACGGCTGAGCGGCCAGGTGGACGTACTGGTCTGGGTGGTGGACCCGCAGAAGTATGCCGATGCCGTCCTGCATCGGGAGTTCCTGGAGCCGTTGTCCGCCCACCGTGGCGTGACCCTGGTGGTGCTGAACCAGGTGGACCGGCTTTCCGAGGCGGACGTGGCCACGGTACTGGCCTCCCTGCGTCAGATCCTGGCCGCGGACGGACTGGGCCGCGTTCCGGTGCATGCGGCCTCCGCCGAGACCGGTCAGGGAGTCGAGGCGCTGCGTCAGGCTGTCGCTGAGGTGGCGCAGCGGCGGAGCGCCGCGACCGAACGGCTGCTGTCCGACGTCCGCACGGCGGCGCAGGCCCTCGGTGCCGAGGACGCTGGCGGGGTGCCGGCCGGCATCGGGAGGCGGGCCGAGGCCAGGTTGGTGGACGCCTTGTCCGAGGCCTCCGGGGTCAACACCGTGGTGCGGGCCGTGCAACAGTCCTATCGGCTCGAGGCCGGCCGCCGCACCGGCTGGCCCGTGGTCCGGTGGATGGCCCGCGTCCGGCAGGACCCGCTGCGTCGGCTGGGTCTGCGCCGCGGGGACAGCAGGGACCAGGCCCGGGGGGAGTCCCTCGGAACGGACGATCCTCGGGTGCACCGGACCTCGCTGCCGGAGCGCAGCCCCGCCCAGCGGGCCCAGGCCGACGGCGCCATCCGGGCGGTGGCCGTCGGCGCCGGTGAGGGCGCGCCGGAGAACTGGCGTGCCGCCATCCGCCGTGCCGCCCGCAGCCATGAACAGCAGCTCCCGGACGAGTTGGACCAGGCGGTCTCCTCAGCTGAGCTCCGAGCCGGGAACGGGTCCTGGTGGTGGCACGTGATCAATGTCCTGCAGTGGATGGCCCTGCTTGCCGCCGTGGCCGGGCTGGCCTGGCTGGGAGTGCTCGCCCTGGCCGCGTATCTGCAGTTCGACCTGCCACCGGCACCGGACGTGGAGGGGTTCCCGATTCCCACCCTGCTCGTGGCCGGCGGCCTGGCCTTCGGTGTGCTCCTCGCCCTGCTCACGGCGCCACTGGTGCGTCTCGGGGCCAGCCGCCGCGCCCGCCACGCCAGGCGACGGCTGCGCAGTGGGATCGCGGCGGTCGCCCGAGCGCGGATCGTGGAACCCGTGGAGTCCGAGATCGAACGCTACGGGGCCTTCCGGGAGGCGCTGGCAGCCGCCAGCGGACGCCATTGACTGGCCGTGGGATGGTGCCTGACGGCACGATGTCGACCGGCGGCGGTCCCCTGACCGTGGGCGGCCTGGGTGAGGCGGGGATCCTGCGGATCCTGAACCGCCGATTCGCCGCGGTGCCGGCATCTCAGGACTGGCCCGAGGGGACCGTGGGACCCGGGGATGACGCCGCCGTGGTGGCCGCCCCGGATGGTCGTTTCGTCATCACGACGGATGCCATGGCCCAGGACCGGGACTTCAGGATGACCTGGCCGGCGGCGTCCTCGCCGGGAGCCACAGCGGCGACGCGGGCGGGCGGCAGCTTCGCCGGGGGGTACGCCACCGGATGGAAGGCGGCGGCCCAGAATCTCTCTGACATCAATGCGATGGGCGCCGAACCGTCGGGGCTCCTGCTGGCGTTGACCATGCCCTCCTCCACCTCCCTGGCGTGGATCGAGGGACTCGCGGCCGGTCTCGCCGCTGCCGTGATCCACCTCGGGGCGTCCCGCTGCCGCGTGGTGGGTGGAGACCTCGGCTCCGATGACCGCATCACCCTGGCGGTCACCGCCACGGGAGACCTCCAGGGACGCGCCCCGAGCCGGCGTACCCTCAGCGTGGGCCGCCAGGATCTGCCGGAGGGCAGCGACCCGGGCCTCGACCTGATCCTCAGTGGGCAGGCCGGCTGGGCCGCTGCGGGACTGGATGTGCTGGACACCGGCCGGGACGAGCTGCTGAGACGGCTCGAGGCTGCCGAGGAGGCGGGGCTGCCCGGGGTCCGCCGGGCCGCCGCCCTGGCCGCCAGTGCACAACTGCGCCCGCGGCCTCCGCTGGGGGCCGGCCAGCGGGCCGCCGAGTCCGGGGCTCTGGCCATGATGGATGTCTCCGACGGTCTGCTCAAGGACACGGGGCGGCTCGCCGCAGCCAATCGACTGCACGCAGAGCTCGACCCGGAGTGGGTCCAGGCGGAGGCCCGGGCCCTGAGGCCCCTGGCCCAGGCACTGGACCGGGACGCGGAGCACTGGGTGCGTGCCGGCGGCGAGGACTACGGTCTCCTGGCGGTGCTGCCGGCCGGTGGATCCGCCGGTTCGCGGCTGCCCGCGGGGTTCCGGAGGATCGGGCGGTTGGTGTCCCGGGCGGCGGCGGAGACGGCGGGAGGTGAGGAGCAGAGCGGCGCCGAGACCAACGGCGGCCCTGACGGCTGGGACCATTTCTCCGCGCCGTTCAGATCACGGCCGCAGATCAGGTAGGGACACGCCGGACGAATCGACGGCTGGCGCTGTCATGATCCTTCGGTGGCGGATTGGGCTGGGCTGAAGCGGTGTCCGAGGGCGGCATGGGTGAATCCGGCGTCCTGCCAGGGCCGGGGGGCGAGGACATTGCGGCCGTCGATGAGGAGCTTCTGATCGACCAGCCGGCCCACGTACTCCGGGTCCATCTGGCGGAACTCGTCCCATTCGGTGAGCAGGATGATCAGGTCCGCGCCCACCAGGGCCTTCTCCAGGGAGTCCACGTAGCCCAGGCGCGGAAAGCGCCGGGCGGCGTTGGCATTGCCCTGCGGATCATAGACGGCGACGTCGGCCCCGGCTGTGAAGAGCCGGTTGGCCACATCCAGGGCGGGAGAGTCCCGCACATCGTCCGAGTGTGGTTTGAACGTCACCCCCAACAGAGCGACCTTGGTGCCGTTGAGGACCTCGACGGTGGCGGGAGAGGGCACCGGGCTGGCGGTGTCACCGGCGGAGCGTGCGATCCCGTCGCGGTGGTGGGAGAGGACCTGGACGGCGAGGTCGACCACGCGGTCCCGCCGACGCAGGTTGATGTCGTCCATCTCGGCCAGGAAGCGCATGGTGCGGTCCAGGCCGAGCTCGGAGACCCGGGCCTGCAGGGCGCGGATGTCCTTGGGCAGGCAACCGCCGCCGAAACCCGCCCCGGCGTTGAGGAACCTCCGGCCGATCCGCGGGTCGTGGCCGATGGCGTCGGCCAGGGTGCCGATGTCCCCGCCGACGGTCTCGGTGATCTCACTGAAGGCGTTGATGAAGCTGATCTTGGTGGCCAGGAAGGCGTTGGCGGCGACCTTGACCAGTTCCGCGGTGGCGAAGTCCGTGGCGATCCACGGGGTGCCCTCTGTCAGGGACTTGGCGTACACCTGCCGCAGCAGGGCCTCCGCGTGGGCTGATTCGACGCCCACCACGAGCCGGTCGGGGGTCAGGGTGTCCTTGACCGCGTAGCCCTCGCGGAGGAACTCGGGGTTCCACGCCAACTCGACCGTACCGTCCAGCCCGGCGGTGGCGCGGGTCTCGGCGAGAAGGTCCCTCAGGCGTGCGGCGGTACCGACCGGGACGGTGGACTTGCCGACGATCAGGGCGTCCTGGGTGATGTGTTCGGCAAGGGAGGTCACGGCGGCGTCCACGAAGCGCAGATCCGCCGCTGTCTCGCCGGGCTTCTGCGGGGTGCCGACGCCGATGAAGTGCACATCCGCCCACGCCCCGACCTCCTCATAGGAGGTGGTGAACCGCAATCGGCCGGACTGCACGTGCTTGAGCAGCAACTCCGGAAGCCCGGGCTCGTGGAAGGGCAGCTCACCGCGGGTCAGGGCCTCGATCTTGGCCGGATCGATGTCCAGGCCCAGCACCTCGAAACCCAGTTCCGCCATGCACGCCGCATGCGTGGCCCCCAGATACCCCGTCCCGATCACCGAGACCCTCGGTCTCTCCGGTCCGCCACCGATGGGTGTTCCGGGGTGCTCAGCAGGCAGTGGTGTGAAGACGGTCATGGTGGGCATCGTTGCCGTCTGTGGTCACCGGTGTCTGAGCACGGGGAGAACGGTGGGACAACGGCATGGGAATTCCACGGGCGCACCGTGTCGGGGAGTTGGCCGCCACCACCGCCGACCGGGCAGCAGGCCTTATGATGACGAGGTCCTTCTGAGCCCCATCCTGGAGATCCGTGACCGCGACCCTGAACACCAAGACAACGGACCCCAAACCGCTGGCTGGCCATCCCCGGGCCGGGAGCTCCTTCCGTCCGGACATCCAGGGCCTGCGGGCCTTTGCCGTGGTGGCCGTGCTCCTGGACCACCTCTTGGGCTGGCCCTCCGGTGGATTCGTGGGCGTGGACATCTTCTTCGTGATCTCCGGTTTCCTCATCACCGGGCTGCTGCTGCGGGAGCACGAGCGAACAGGCAGGATCTCCTTCCGCACGTTCTACGAGCGCAGGGTCAAGCGCATCCTGCCGGCGTCCCTGCTGGCCCTGGTGGCGACCTGTGCCGCCTCTCTCATGCTGTTGCCGGGCAGCCGCTCGACCGGAGCCCTGGTGGACGGGATCTGGTCCATCTTCTTCGCCGGCAACTGGCGGTTCGCCCTCACGGGGACGGACTACTTCCAGGAGGGGACGCTGCCCTCGCCCCTGAGGCACTACTGGTCCCTCGGGGTGGAGGAGCAGTTCTACATGGTCTGGCCCTGGCTCATGGTGGCCGTGGTGACCGCGGCTGCCTGGTGGGCACGACGGCGGGCCGCCGCGGGCAGGGCACCCAGCCGGCAGCCGGGGGCACGCCACGTCCTGGGCCTGACGATGGGGGTCATCATCCTGGTCTCGTTCGGCTGGTCGCTCGTCCAGACCGGTTCGAACCCGACCGTGGCCTATTTCTCCACCTTCACCCGCGCCTGGGAGCTCGGCCTGGGCGCACTGCTGGCCGTGGCGGCCCCGCTGTTGGAACGCCTGCCGGCGGGACTGCGTCCCGTCCTGGCCTGGCTCGGGTTGACCGGCATGGTGGCCTCCATCCTGGTGGTCCCGGAGACGGGTGGGTTCCCGGCTCCGTGGGCCCTGGCCCCCGTGCTGTCCGTGGGCCTGGTCATCGCCGCGGGGAGCGGGCATCCGGCTCGGGGCCTGTGGCCCCTGACCAACCGGGGGAGCCGCTATCTGGGGGACATCTCCTTCTCCCTGTATCTCTGGCACTGGCCGGTCGTCGTCCTGTTGCCGTCGGTGGTCGCCGTCGAGGGGATCCGGTACTACGCGCTGGCCCTCGTGCTGGCCCTGGGGCTGTCGATCGCGAGCTACCACCTGGTGGAGAACCCCTTGCGCAAGGCCACCTGGGTCCGTCCCCGGGGTCAGACGGGAGCCGGACGGTCCCAGCTGCGGCGCGCCGCCGTCGTCGCCTCCTGGTGGACGGTGGCCACCGGCGTGGTGGTGATGTTGGTCCTGGCGGGTTCCCTGGCCGCCCTCGCCCATCGGGGCACTGTCCAGGCAGAAGCCGAGGCCCAAGCCCAAGCCCAGTCCGGTGATGTACCGGTCCCCGCAGCCGATCCCCTCGGATCCGGGCCCCCACCGGAAGCCTGCTTCGGGGCGGCCGCCGTGGCCACCGGAGAGGCCTGTGAGGGGATACTCGAGGACACTGTCTCACCGTCCATCGACACCTTCGCGGAGGACGCCGACGGCCAGTTCAAATGCTGGCGTTCCAATGGTGAACCGGCCTACCCGGAGTGTCACCTCGGGAATCCGGACGGGGAACTCCGGGTGGCGCTGCTGGGGGACAGCCATGCGGCCTCGCTGCTTCCGGCGGTGGAGGCCGTCGCGGAGGAGCGGGACTGGGCACTCGACGTCTACACCGGGTACTCCTGTCATTGGTACACCCGTGACGAGGGGGAGAACTGTTCCGGACCGCTGCAGGACGCCAACGAGGCCATGCTCACGGGGGATCCCTATGACGCGGTCCTGGTGACGTCTTCCCGGTACGACCGCGTCCGCCCCGTGCCCGACCGTATTGACCGCTACGTGGATGCCTGGACGCCGGTGGCCGAGCGAGGGACGCAGATCATCGTGATCGAGGATCTCCCCGCCTCCACGGAGGAGTCCCTCCAGTGCCTGACGCGATTCGACTTCTCCGCCGCGGACAACGACTGCGGCATGGACCGGGCAGAGGCCTACAGTCAGCCGGATGTGCTGCCCGAGGCGGCGTCCCGAGTGCCGGGGGCAGAGGTGGTGGACCTGGGCGAGTACTTCTGCTCGGAGTCCTTCTGCCCGTCCGTGATCGGGCATGCCGTGGTGTATCGGGATGCGGCAGCCCACATGTCCGCAACCTATGCGCGGACCCTGACCCCGATGCTCGGGGAGAGGGTGGACGAGATCCTGAACGACTGAGGCTCGGCCCCGGCACGGCTCCCGGCTTGGTCTCTGGCGGCTCAGCGCGCGGGGGAGGAGACCCCCGTGGCCCGGATGAGCTCGGTGAGGTGATGGGCGTGGCGCATCACGGTCTCCGCATGGACGCGACCGGGTTGGCGTGTCAGCCGCTCGATCGGTCCGGAGATGGACATGGCCGCGATCACCCGTCCGCTGGGACCGCGGACCGGGGCGGAGACCGAGGCCACACCGGGCTCGCGTTCCCCGAGGGACTGCGCCCAGCCCCGGCGGCGGACGGCTGCCAGGACCGTGGGAGTGAACACCGATCCGTTCAAGCCCTCCACGAGCCGCTCGTTGTCCTCCCAGGCCAGCAGGACCTGGGCGGCGGAACCGGCCTTCATGGACAGGCGAGTCCCCACGGGGATCGTGTCCCTCAGCCCCACGGGCCGCTCGGCGCTGGCCACGCAGACCCGGGCGTCGGCCTGGCGGCGGAAGAGTTGGGAGCTCTCCCCGGTGGAGTCGCGCAGCCGGGACAGGACGGGGCCGGCCGCCGAGGTCATCCGGTCCTCCCCGGCGGCGGCGGACAGTTCCGAGAGCCGGGTCCCCAGGATGTAGCGCCCCTGCAGGTCCCGGGCCACCAACCGATGGTGCACGAGGGCGGAGGCCAGCCGGTGGAGGGTGGGCCGGGCGATGCCGGTGGCCGAGACCAACTGGGCGAGGGAAGTGGGCCCGGCCTCGAGTGCGTCCAGGATGGCGGCGGTCTTGTCCACCACCCCGACCCCGCTGGGGGTCCGGAGCTCGGGCTGTCCGTCGTTCGGGGGAGTGTCCATACTCTGATACTAGCGTCTCAGTATGCGAGACAACCTCGTCCCTGATAGCCACGCGCGATCCGGCGGTGCCAGAGTAAGGGTGTCACTGGCGGAAGGACACGAGATGGCAGACAGCGCAGCCGAGAACACGGCCGAGACCACCATAGGGACGACGGCGGCAGGGGCGGTACCGCTGACCCTGGCGGAGAAGGTCTGGCGGGACCATGTGGTGGTCCCCGGAGAGGGGCTGGGCGAGGCCCAGACACCGGACCTGCTCTACATCGACCTGCACATCATGCACGAGGTCACCAGCCCGCAGGCCTTCGAGGGTCTGCGCCTGGCGGGCCGGCCCGTCCGCCGTCCGGACCTGACGATCGCCACCGAGGACCACAACACCCCCACGCTGGAGATCGACCGGCCGATCGCCGACCCGGTCTCCGCCAAGCAGATCCAGACCCTGCGGGACAATGCCGCCGAGTTCGGGATCCGGCTGCACTCCCTGGGGGATGCCGAGCAGGGGATCGTGCACGTGGTCGGCCCTCAGCTCGGCCTGACGCAGCCGGGCATGACCGTGGTCTGCGGCGACTCGCACACCTCCACCCACGGGGCCTTCGGTGCCTTGGCCTTCGGCATCGGAACCTCCGAGGTCGAGCACGTCCTGGCCACCCAGACGCTTCCGCTGAAGCCGTTCAAGACCATGGCCATCAACGTGGAGGGCACCCTGCGGGACGGCGTGACGGCCAAGGACATCATCCTCGCCGTGATCGCGAAGATCGGTACGGGCGGCGGTCAGGGCTACGTCCTCGAATACCGCGGCTCCGCCATCCGTGCGCTGTCCATGGAGGCGCGCATGACGATCTGCAACATGTCGATCGAGGCCGGTGCCCGAGCGGGCATGGTGGCACCGGACGAGACGACCTTCGAGTTCATCAGGGGCCGGGCCCATGCGCCGGAGGGCGATGACTGGGAGGCCGCCGTCGACTACTGGTCCTCCCTGCCCACCGACGAGGACGCCGAGTTCGACGCCGAGGTCTTCCTCGACGCCGACTCGCTCGAGCCCTTCGTCACCTGGGGCACCAATCCCGGCCAGGGCATCTCCCTCAGCGACGCGGTCCCGGACCCGGAGCATTTCGATGACCCGAACGCCCGGGCCGCGGCCGAAAGGGCCCTGGAGTACATGGACCTGGCCGCCGGCACGCCGATGAAGGACATCCGCGTGGACACCGTCTTCCTGGGCTCCTGCACCAACTCCCGCCTGGAGGACCTCCGCGCGGCCGCGGAGATCATCAGGGGACGGTCCAAGGACGAGGACGTCCGGATGATCGTGGTCCCCGGCTCGGCCAGGGTCCGGTTGGAGGCCGAGGCCGAGGGCCTGGACCGGGTGTTCACCGATTTCGGCGCCGAATGGCGCTTCGCCGGTTGCTCCATGTGCCTCGGCATGAACCCGGACCAGCTGGCCCCGGGGGAGCGGTGCGCCTCCACCTCCAACCGCAACTTCGAAGGACGCCAGGGCAAGGGCGGGCGCACCCACCTGGTCTCGCCGGTGGTCGCCGCCGCCACTGCCATCCGGGGCACACTGTCCTCGCCGTCCGACCTGACGGCCCACGAATCCGAACTGCAGGAGGCCTGAGCATGGAACCCGTGACCCACCACACCGGAATCGGTGTCCCGCTGCGGCAGTCCAATGTGGACACCGATCAGATCATCCCGGCCGTCTACCTCAAGCGGGTCACCCGCACCGGTTTCGAGGACGCCCTGTTCGCCGGCTGGCGCAAGGACCCGGAGTTCATCCTGAACCGAGAGCCCTACGCCCACGGGACCGTTCTGGTGGCCGGCCCCGACTTCGGCACCGGGTCCTCCCGCGAGCACGCCGTCTGGGCCCTGAAGGACTACGGCTTCAGGGTGGTCCTCTCCGCCCGTTTCGCGGACATCTTCCGGGGCAACTCCGGCAAGCAGGGGCTCGTGGCCGCCGAGGTGGACCAACAGGACATCGAGTTGATCTGGAAGGAGATCGAGAACCACCCGGGCACCGAGGTGTCCGTGGATCTCGAGGCCCGGACCGTGACCTGCGGCTCGGTCAGCACCTCGTTCCAGCTGGACGACTACACGCGCTGGCGCCTGATGGAGGGGCTGGATGACATCGGGCTCACCCTGCGCAGCGAGCAGGAGATCGTCGATTTCGAGGCGCGGCGGCCGGCGCTCAAGCCCGCCACGCTGCCCGCCCGGACCGGCTGATCCCCAACGGGTCCGTCTCGGCACCGTATGCTGGTGTGCGGATCCGCGCCGCCCGGGCTGTGCTCCCCAGCGGATCCACACACCAGCGACGGCCCGACCCGGCGGGCCACGGAGGAATGCCACTGCCTATGGGAAATCTGCTGACGATCAACGGCGGCAAGCCGCTCGAGGGACGGGTGACCGTCCGCGGTGCCAAGAACCTGGTACCGAAGGCCATGGTGGCCTCGCTGCTGGGCAGCAAACCGTCGGTGCTGCGCAACGTCCCGGAGATCCGGGACGTCGACATCGTCACCGGGCTGCTGTCCGTCCACGGGGTCAAGGTCTCCAAGGACCCGGTGACCGGTGACCTCTCCCTGGACCCCGCAGCCACGAAGTCCGCCACGAGCTCGGAGATCGACGCCCACGCCGGCGACTCCCGTATCCCGATCCTGTTCTGCGGTCCGCTGATGCACTCGATCGGCGAGGCCTTCATCCCCGATCTGGGCGGCTGCAAGATCGGCGACCGCCCGATCGACTTCCACCTCACCGTGCTGCGCAACTTCGGGGCCGTGGTGGAGAAGCGCCCCGGCGGCATCCACATCTCGGCGCCCAAGGGGCTCACCGGGGCCAAGCTGGAGCTGCCCTACCCCTCCGTGGGTGCCACGGAGCAGGTGCTGCTGACGGCTGTGAAGGCCGAGGGCATCACTGAACTCAAGGGTGCCGCAGTGGAGCCGGAGATCCATGACCTGATCCACATCCTCCAGAAGATGGGCGCCATCATCACGGTCCAGACGGACCGGACCATCCGGATCGAGGGTGTGAACGAGCTCTCCGGTTTCAACCACCGCGCCATCCCGGACCGCAACGAGTCAGCCTCCTGGGCCTCGGCGGCACTCGTCACCCAGGGTGACATCTACGTGGAGGGCGCCATGCAGCGCGACCTCACCGCCTTCCTGAACACCTACCGCAAGATCGGCGGCGAGTTCGAGGTGGACGACGACGGCATCCGCTTCTGGCACGGTGGGGGGAACCTCAAGCCCCTAGTGCTGGAGACCAACGTCCACCCGGGGTTCATGACGGACTGGCAGCAGCCGCTCGTGGTGGCCCTGACCCAGGCAGTGGGGGTCTCGATCGTGCACGAGACGGTCTACGAGAACCGCTTCGGATTCACCGACGCCCTCGTCCGGATGGGTGCCTCCATCCAGCTGCACCGCGAGTGCCTGGGCTCCGTGCCGTGCCGGTTCGGTCAGCGCAACTTCCTGCACTCCGCCGTGATCTCCGGCCCGACCGAGCTGCGTGGAGCGGACTTCGACATCCCAGACCTGCGCGGCGGGTTCTCCCACCTCATCGCCGCCCTGGCGGCCCGGGGGACCTCACGCGCCACGGGCATCGAGATCATCAACCGCGGCTACGAGAAGTTCATGGACAAGCTCACCGGCCTCGGCGCGGATGTCGAGCTGTCCGCCATCAGCCGGTAGGGGAGTCCCGTGACCGAATCCGCCGGACTGCGTGCCGGATACTTCGCCGCGGCCGCCGCGGTGCGTCCCACGCTCAACGCGCTGATGGCCAAGGAGTGGCAGGGGACCGAGAACCTCCCGGAAGGGGGGTTCATCCTGTGTGCCAACCACGTCTCCAACCTGGACCCACTGGCCGTTGGGCACCTGGTCTACTCGCAGGGGCACCTGCCCTACTTCCTGGCCAAGGCCGAACTCTTCCAGCTCCCCGTGGTGGGCGGACTGCTCACCCGGATGCGCCAGATCCCCGTGGACCGAGCCCGCGGCGGCAATGAATCGCTGCTGGCGGCGAACCAGGTGTTGGCGGACGGCGGTGCGATCATCATCTATCCCGAGGCCACGCTGACCCTTGATCCGGACCTCTGGCCCATGAAGGCCAAGACGGGTGCCGCGCGGCTGGCCCTCAAGACCGGCGTGCCCGTCATCCCCCTGGCCCAGTGGGGCATCCACGAGGTCATGCCGCGTCAGGCCAAGGCACCCAGGCTGTGGCCCCGGCGTACCGCCAGCGCCCGGATCGGAACCCCTGTGCCGCTCGAGGACTTGCGTGCCTCCGCCCTGACACGGGACGTCCTGGATGCGGCCAGCGAACGGATCATGTCCGCCATCACGGGTGAACTCGAGGCCCTGCGCGGCGAACCGGCCCCCGAGGGACGGTGGAATCCACGCACCGCACGCCGTGAACTGATCTCCGGCCGGCAGGACCCGGGCGGCAGCGGCACCGAGCGGGGGACCCTGTGAACGCGGCGGGCCGGCCCGAGAAGCTGGTGGTGGTGGGCGCCGGCAGTTGGGGAACCACTTTCGCCAAGGTTCTGGCCGACTCCGCCCTGGAACGGGGGGTCCCCGAGCCTGAGATCGTCATCTGGGCCCGCCGCCCCGAGATCGCGGAGTCCATCACCTGGGAGCACCGCAACGAGGACTACCTGCCGGAGATCGCCCTGCCGGAATGCCTGACCGCCACCACGGACCTGGCCGCCGCCGTGAGCGGGGCCGGACTCGTGGTGCTGGCCATCCCGGCCCAGGAGGTCCGGAAACACCTGCCGGCCATCCGCGCCCACCTGGGCCCGGCCGCCGTCGTGCTCTCGCTCATCAAGGGGCTGGAACGCGGCACCGATGCGCGGATGAGCGAGCTGTGCGCCGAGGAGCTGGATCTGCCGGCTGAGCGATTCGCCGTGGTGTCCGGGCCGAACCTGGCGCTGGAGATCGCCCGAGGCGAGCCCACCGCCACCGTGGTGGCCTCCACCGATCCTGCTGCCGCCGAGTGGATCGCCACGCGGACCGCGGGCCCATACTTCCGGCCCTACACGAACACGGACGTGACCGGCGTGGAGATCTGCGGCGTGGTCAAGAACGTCATCGCCCTGGCCGTGGGCATCTGCGACGGCCTGGGCTTCGGGGACAACTCCAAGGCCTCCGTCATCACACGCGGGCTGGCCGAGACCACGCGGCTGGCCGAGAGCCTGGGCGGGCAGGCGGAGACCCTGGCCGGGCTGGCCGGGCTGGGCGACCTGGTGGCCACGTGCGCCTCGCCGCTGTCCCGGAACCGGACGGCCGGGCGGTACCTCGGCCAGGGGCTGAGCGTGGAGGAAGCCACCGCGCGGCTCAAGCAGACGGCGGAGGGCATGAAATCGGTCTCGGCGGTGGTGGACCTGTCCAGGCGTCACGGTGTGGAGATGCCGATCAGCGAGGCGATGAACGCGGTGATCGCCGGGAGCCTCGATGTGGACACCCTGTCCGGACTGCTGCTGTCCCGGGACCTCAAATCGGAAGGACGAACGTGACCACGGAAGACAACGGCCGCCTGCGCGTACTGGTGCTGTTCGGAGGGCGCTCGAGTGAGCACCCGATCAGCTGCATCACCGCCACCGGCGTGCTGGGAGCCATGGACCCGGAGCGCTACGAGGCGGTCCCGGTGGGGATCACCCGCACCGGGCAGTGGCACGGCCTGGATGCGGACCCGCAGGGCTGGAAACTGCCCGGCGGGGATCTGCCCGAGGTCCCGGAACCCACGGACCCGCTGACGCTGCACCTGACCTCCGCCGGCCTCCACGAGCTCGTCTCCGTCACGCGGGGCACCTCGTACGGTGCCGTGGACGTGGTCTTCCCCCTGCTGCACGGGCCGTTCGGTGAGGACGGGACCCTGCAGGGCGAACTCGAGATGGCTGCCGTGCCCTACGTGGGCGCCGGCGTGCTGGCCTCAGCCGTGGGCATGGACAAGCACTTCATGAAGCTGGCCTTCCAGGCCGCCGGGCTGAGTGTGGGGCCCTGGGAGACCGTCACGGACCGCCAGTGGCGTGCCGACCCCGAGGCAGCCGTGCAACGCGTGGCGGCCCTCGGCCTGCCCCTGTTCGTCAAGCCGGCCCGTGCGGGCTCCTCCTTCGGCATCACCCGCGTGTCCACCCCGGAGGGGATCGCCGCGGCCATCGAGGAAGCCCGGCGCTACGACCCGAAGGTCGTGGTGAGGCCGGAATCGAGGGCCGTGAGATCGAGTGCGCCGTGCTGGACGGGCACGGGACCTCGGCGCCACGGACGTCCCTGCCCGGGGAGATCGTGGTGCATGACGGATCCGGCGAACACGACTTCTACGACTTCCAGGCCAAGTACCAGGACAACACCGCCGCCGAGCTCTCCTGCCCGGCAGACCTGCCGCCGGAGGCGATCGCGCAGGTCCAGCGGCTGGCCGTGGAGGCCTTCGACGCCGTGGGTGGGGAGGGGCTGTCCCGCGTGGACTTCTTCTACACGCCGGACGGCGAGTTCGTGATCAATGAGATCAACACCATGCCGGGATTCACGCCGATCAGCATGTACCCGGCCATGTGGGAGCGGTCCGGGTTGCCCTACAGCGAACTGATCGATGAACTGCTCACGCTCGCTCTCGAGCGCGGCACCGGGCTGCACTAGTCACTGCCGGCAGGACTGTCAGCACTATGGGGCAGGCTGGTCCGTCTGCGGGATCGGCGTCTGGGTGGGGGCTGTGGTGGTGCATCCGCCGGTGGCGGGGATGCGGCTGACGGCAGAGGCCAGGTCCACCATGACCGAACTCGAGCCCGCCTGCGTGTCGTCGAAGAGCACCTCCACGGCGGGGGAACGGCCATACGAGGTCAGGGTCCAGAACTCCCCGTCATCCCTGGTCACCCAGTCGACGCCGTTGGCCGTGACACAGTGTTCCGTGGTGGGTCCGGGGACAGGGACGCCGCACCGCAGGATGACGGCGGAGGGTTCCCCCCAAGCAGCCGTGGCCTGGCTGTCCGTCTCACGGCGTTCGAGTCCGGCGACGACGTCAGGAAGGGCGACCATGGTCTCGGCGCAGACAGGATCGGTAGCCTCTGGAGCAGGCTCCACGTCCGCCACGGGGCTCGCACAGCCGCTGACAGCAAGGACGGCGCCGGCCAGAGTCACCGCTACGACGGTCCTGGTACGGCGACCCGCAGCCGATGTCCCGGACCCCCTGTGGGCAGGGCTGGTCCGGGGCTTCAGGTCTGGGGAGATCATGGGAACAGCCTACGATGACTCGGTCTGCCGTTGCCGTACCATGGGACGAGCGCTTCGCGGCCAGGGGCCGGATCGGACAGGTTCCCTGATGGCCTGTGGACCGGTGACCGCCGTCATGGTCAGGTCGGCCGGATCCGCAGCCGCCCATCCTGACCAGCCGCCCACTGCCCACACCACGGAGGACCGACGTGTCTGAACGCCCCACCGAAGTCCTCGGATCCCCGGGGGACGGTCCTTCCGCGTCAGCCTCGCGCCGTGACGGGCGTCCCCGGCGAAAGAACAAGGCCGTCTGGTGGACGCTCGGCGTGCTCTTGGTCCTGGTGGTCGGCGCTGCCGTGGTGGCCGTGGCCTATCTGACGAACCTTGCCTCCACCTTTGACAACGACACGGAGCGCTTCGAGACGAGCTTCCCGGAGGAGGACTCCCGCCCCACCAAGGCCCCGGCCTCAGAGGGAAGGGAGGAGCCGCTGAACATCCTGTTGTTGGGCTCTGACTCCGGCGGCGGTTCCGGCGAGACCGAGAACCTCGCGGACGTGCCGCAGGCGGGACGCTCGGACACGATGATGTGGGTGCACATCCCGGGGGACCGGGAGAAGGTCTACGTGATGTCCGTCATGCGCGATCTCTGGGTGGAGATCCCCGGGGAGGGCACCCACAAGGTGAATGCGGCCTACTCCTTCGGCGGCGTGCCCAAGACCGTCCAGACGCTGGAGACCATGTTCGGCACCCGGATCGACCACGTGGCCGCCGTGGACATGGCCGGGTTCGAGGGACTCGTGGACTCGCTCGGCGGCGTGGACATCACGGTCCCGGAGTCCTTCCAGTCCGGCAATGGCGGCAAGTCGTTCCAGGCCGGCACCCAGCACATGGACGGTGACACCGCGCTGTCCTTCGTCCGGGAGCGGTATGCGTTCTCCGACGGAGACTACTCGCGGGTCCAGAACCAGCAGCTTTTCCTGAAGGCCGTGGCCCAGAGGGTGATGACCCCTGAAACGCTGACAAATCCGGGCAGGATCTCCGATATGGTTAGCGGGTTGTCTCCATATCTGACACTGGATGAAACGTTGAACTCAGGGGAGCTGGTCTCCATCGGACGGACGATGACCGACGTTCGATCGGATGATCTGGAGATGTTCACGGTGCCCACCGACGGGGTGGGCCGCGCGAGGGGCCAGTCTGTTGTCTGGCCGGACGAACAGGCGATTGCGGAGATCGGTTCCGCCCTCAGCCACGACGACATGGCCTCGTATCATTCCGGTCGGTGACCGGAACACACTCGAAAGGACGCGACTTGGACCTTCGCGACTACATCCGGATCCTGCGGAACAACTGGCTGGCGATCGTGTTGGTGACCCTTCTGGGGGTCGCCGTGGCCGCTGGAGCCACGGCGCTGACGAAGCCGAGCTACACCGCCCGGACACAGATCTTCGTGGCCGTGAACTCCGGTGACTCCGCGAGTGACATCCTGCAGGGGTCCAGCTTCTCCGAGAAGCGCGTCACCTCCTACGTCACCCTCGCCACCAGCCCGCGGGTCCTGCAGCCGGTCATCGACGACCTCGGTCTGGACGTCAGCGTGCAGAGCCTGGCGGAGACGGTGGAGGCAACGGCCCCTCCGCAGACCGTGTTGCTCAACCTCTCCACCACCCACCAGGACCCGGCCCGCTCCGCCGAGATCGCCAATGCCGTGGCCGATTCACTCATCTCCACCGTGTACGAGGTGGAGAGCACCGAGGGCGAGGGGAACCCCCTCGTGGACCTCTCCGTGGTGGAGGATGCCTCCGTGCCGCTGTCTCCCTCCAGTCCGCGGGTGGCCCTGAACCTGGCCCTCGGATTCGTGGTCGGCGCGGCCCTCGGCGTGGCCTTCGCCCTGCTGAGGACCCTGCTGGACTCCCGCATCCGCAGCCGCGAGGACGTGGAACGCATCACGGACGCCCCCGTGCTGGGCGCCTTCGCTGACCACAAGTCGGCCGAGGACGAGCCCCTCATCTCGATCGACGACCAGTTCGATCCGCGTGCCGAGAGCTACCGTCAGCTGCGTACGCACCTGAAGTTCACCAACGTGGACGGCGGTACCCAGTCCGTGGTGGTCACCTCCTCGATCCCGGGTGAGGGCAAGACCACCACCTCCTGCAACCTCGGCATCATGTTGGCCGAGTCCGGCAGCCGCGTGGTCGTCATCGACGCGGACCTGCGCCGACCGCGCGTGGCCAAGACCCTGGGCATGGAGGGTGCAGTGGGGCTCTCCACCATCCTGTCCGGCCAGATCGACCTCGAGGACGCCATCCAGTCCTGGGGACCTGACGGCGAGCTGGACGTCATCACCTCCGGTGAGATCCCGCCGAACCCCTCGGAGCTTCTGGGCTCCGAGGCCATGCGCCGGCTGCTGCGCCAGTTGGAGGGCCGCTATGACGTGGTCCTGCTGGACGCCCCGCCGCTGCAGCCCGTGACGGACCCCTCCGTGCTGGCCGCCATGACCTCCGGAGTGATGCTCGTCAACCGCGTGGACGGCTATGTGCACCGCGAGCAGCTGCAGGGCGGTCTGGACAGCCTGACGTCCGTGGACGCCCGGCTGCTGGGCCTGGTGCTGACCCGTGTCCCGCAGAAGCGCGGCACCTACTACGCCTACCAGTACGCCTATGAGGCGGACACCGTGGAGCCGACCTCGGCCCGCCGGTCCAACGGTGGCGGTCACTCCTCCGGCCGGGGCAAGCCGTCCAACCAGAAGGCCCTGATGGGTATGCGATTCCGGTGAGGTGCCGGGAGTGACCAGTCACGAGACAGCCCCACGCGCGCCGTCGCGGGTGCACCAGTGGCTGGAACTGGCGGAGACCGTGATCGGCAACGCCTCGGATCGGATGGATGCCATGAACATCTTCCCGGTCCCGGACGGTGACACCGGCAGCAACCTGTATGGGACGGTGCGTGCAGCGCGGGCCGCTGTGGCCGCCTCGGACGCCGAGGACCTGGGCGTGCTGCTGTCCATGGCGGGGCGTGCTGCGCTGGACCAGGCCCGGGGAAACTCCGGCACCCTGTTGGCCGTGATGCTGATCGGCATGTCCGAACCCCTCCATGGCCAGGAGCGGCTGGCGGCCCCCACCCTGGCCGCCGCCCTGGAGCGGGCCCAGACCAGCTGTTGGGCTGCCCTCTCCGACCCCCAGGACGGCACCATGCTCACGGTCTTGGGCTCGGCGGCTCGCGCTGCGGGGGAGCACGCAGCGGGACTGCAGGGTCAACCGGAGGACCAGGTGATGAGCCGCCGCGAGCTCGGCGCCGCCCTGGACGCCGTGGTGGATGCCACGTGGCAGGCCGTGGTCCAGACCGAGGGCCAACTGGCGGCTCTGGCCGAGGCCAACGTGGTGGACGCCGGGGGCGTGGGGCTGATGCTGTTCCTGGACTCCCTCCGGGCGACCGTCAAGGGAACCCGGATCGACCCGGGACTGCTGGACGGGCTGCACGGTTTCGCGGCCTCCGCCCCACACATCCACACCGACCGCGAATCCACGGTGGGCTACGAGTTGATGTGCAGCATCGACCTGGATCCGCTCGCTGCGGCCACGCTGCGGTTCGAGCTGAATGAGATCGGGGACTCCGTCATCATGAGCCCCCTCGGCTCGGCCGAGCCGGACGGCGGGGCCGGCGCAGCGGTGCGGTGGCGGCTGCACGTGCATGTGGACGACCACGAGGCCGCCGAGGCGCTCGTGCGCCGGGCCGGCACCCCCGAGAACCTGGTGGTCGCCTCTCTGCAGGACGACACCGGACAGGACGACACCGGACAGGACGACACCGGACAGGACGACACCGGGCAGGATGGCACCGGTCAGGACGGAGCCGGACCGGGCGGCGAGGTGTCCGGGCCGGAGGCGTCGGCGTGAGCGCGGACCTCCAGCAACCGGTCGAGCGGCTGCTGGGTGGCCGTACAGGCCAACGCCTCGCCCGTGAATTGGGTCTGAGGACCGTGGCGGACCTGCTGCACCACTTCCCCCGGCGCTGGATCGAACGGGGGGAGTTGACCCCGATCACGGACCTGCCCGTCGGCGAGCAGGTCACCGTGGTGGCCCGTGTGGTCTCGGTGGAGCGCCGTCAGATGCATTCGCGCCGTGGGTTCATCGTGGACGTCACGGTCACCGCTGACGAGGACGGGGACGGAGACGCCTCCCACCGCCCCGCCACCCTGGAGATGGCCTTCTTCAACAGCTATGACGCGCTGCGCCGTCTGCAACCGGGACATCGGGCCATGTTCCACGGGAAGACCGCCCTGTACCGGGGGGCCCTGACCCTGAACAACCCGGACTTCTCCGTCCTGGACAGCACCGAGGCCCCGGGCCAGGATGATCTGGCCCCTGTCCCGCTCTACCCCGCCACGGCCAAGGTCCCCAGCTGGATCCTCCGTGCCAGCATCGGCACGGTCCTCGACGCCCTGGGCCCGGAGCCGCTGGCCGATCCGGTGCCCGCCGAACTCCTCGAGGCCGCCAGCACGGACGGGGTACCCCTACCGTCCCTGGCCGCCGCCTACGCGGACATCCACCGTCCAGCCGCGGTGGCGGATGCCCTGCGGGCCCGGCGCCGGTTCGCCCTCCAGGAGGCCCTCGTGCTGCAGGGCGCCCTGGCGCTGCGACGCCATGCGGCGGCGTTGCCGGAGGCGGTGGCACGCGCCGCCGTCGGGAAGGGGCTGCTGTCCGCCCTGGACGCTCAGCTGCCGTTCACGCTGACAGAGGGGCAGGTCTCCGCCGGGGCGGCGATCGCCGCGGACCTGGCGCGGGACCGGCCCATGAGCCGACTGCTGCAGGGTGAGGTGGGCTCCGGCAAGACCCTGGTGGCCCTGCGGGCCATGCTCCAGGTGGTGGACGCGGGAGGCCAGGCGGCCCTCGTGGCCCCCACGGAGGTGCTGGCCGCGCAGCACCATCGCTCGCTCACGGCCATCCTGGGGCCGTTGGGGCAGGCCGGTCGGCTGGACGCCCCGGACGGGCCGTCCACTGAGGTGGTCCTGCTGACCGGTTCCCTGAATGCCGCCCAGCGCCGGGAGGCCCTGCTGAAGATCGCCTCCGGGCAGGCTGGCCTGGTGGTGGGCACCCACGCGCTGTTCGGCGGCTCCGTGCAGTTCGCGGACCTGGGGCTGGCGGTGGTGGACGAGCAGCACCGCTTCGGCGTGGACCAGCGCGAATCGCTGCGCCGCGCCAACCCCGGCACGCACCTGCTCGTCATGAGCGCCACCCCCATCCCGCGGTCCGTGGCCATGACCGTCTTCGGAGACCTGGACCTCACCCTCCTGCCGGGGCTGCCGTCCGGACGCCAGCCCGTGGCCACCCACGTGGCGAGGATGGCCCACGGGCCGCGGATCATCGCCCGGGTCTGGGAGGTCATCGCCGAACAGGTGGCCGCCGGTCACCAGGCGTTCGTGGTGTGTCCGAAGATCGAGCCGGGTGACCAGGGGGAAGGTGACGCCGCAGCGGTGGAGGACATGCTGCCCCGCCTCGGCGCGATCCCGGCACTGGCCGGACTGCGGATGGCCGGGCTCCACGGCCGTCAGGACCAGCCGACGCAGGCCCAGACCATGGGCCGGTTCGTGGCCGGTGAGGTGGACCTCCTGGTGGCCACCACCGTGGTGGAGGTCGGCGTGGACGTGCCCAACGCCACGGTCATGGCCGTCCTGGACGCCGAGTCCTTCGGCCTGTCCACCCTGCACCAGCTGCGCGGCCGGGTCGGCCGGGGCACCGCCCCCGCGGTCTGCCTGCTGGCCACGCGGCTGGCGGACGGACATCCCGCCCTGGAGCGCCTCGAGGTTCTCGCCGGGACGCAGGACGGCCTCGAGATCGCCCGGGCGGATGTCCAGCAGCGCGGCGAGGGGGACGTGCTCGGGGCCAGCCAGCACGGTGGCAGCCGGTTGAAGGTCCTGAGGGTGCTGCGGCACGCCGACCTCATCGAGCTCGCGGCGGACTGGATCGGAGTCCACCTCGCCGCGGACGGTACGCTGGACCACCCTCCGCTGGCCGAGTCCGTTGCGGACTGGGAGGCCGGGCACGAGGACAACGGCGACTACATCGAGAAGGGCTGAGGGGACGAGCATGCCGAGGATCATCGCCGGCCACGCCGGGGGGCTGAAACTGCAGTCCGTGCCCGGGGACGCCACCCGTCCCACCACGGACCGGACCCGGGAGGCCCTGTTCTCCTGGTTGGCGAGCCGGGGCTGGTTGGAGGGGACCGCCGTCGTCGATCTCTTCGCCGGGTCCGGTGCCCTCGGAGGGGAGGCCGCCAGTCGCGGCGCCGAGCGTGTGCTGCTCGTGGAGCGGGACCGGCGTGCGGCCGCCGTCTGCCGGAGCAACGCGGAGGCCGTCAACCATCGGCTCGGACGGCCGGTGGTCAGGGTCAGTGCCGGTGACGTGGACCGGGTGCTGGACTCCCCGGCGGGGGCCGGCCCGTGGGACCTCGTCCTGGCGGACCCGCCATACCCTCTCGCCGGCCCCGCGCTGACAGGGACACTGCAGCGTGTGGCGGCCGTGATGGCGCCGGAGGGACTGCTGGTGCTGGAGCGGTCCTCGCGCTCTCCGGAGCCCGAATGGCCGCCCGTGATCGAACCCCTCGAGGCCCGGCGGTACGGTGAGACCACGCTGTACTTCTGCCTGAAGGCCGCTGGGGAGGCGGAGGAATCAGGCTCCGAGGGCCGCGGGCAGCCGCTGTAGCCGGGACACCGCCTCAGCCAGGACCGCCGGTGACTTGCAGAAGGCCCAACGCATCCAGGAGGCCAGGGGCGCCGGTTCTCCGGGGGTCGCCGGCGGGCGGCACAGGGCGCTGACCGGGATGCCCACGACGCCGGCCCGCTCCGCGAGCTCGGTGGCCGCGGCCGCTGCGTCGCTCACCCCGAGCGGCGCCAGGTCCGTGACCGTGAAGTACCCGGCCGCGGGCACCACGGGATGCAGGCCGGCCGAGGACAGGCCGGCCACCAATTCGTCGCGCGCCGCGCGATAGGCCCCCCGCTGCTCGGCCAGGAATCCTGCGCCGTCCTCCAGCGCCCGGGCGATCGCCGGTTGATAGGCGGGGCCGGAGGAGTAGGTGAGGAACTGCTTGACCGAGTACACGGCATCCACCAGATCCGCCGGCCCGGTGACCCAGCCCACCTTCCACCCCGTCAGGGAGAAGCTCTTCCCGGCAGAGGACACCGTCAGGGTGCGGTCCCAGCCGCCCGGCACGGAGGCCACCGGCCGGTGAGTGCCGTCGTAGACCAGGTGCTCGTAGACCTCATCGCTGAGGATCAACACCTCATGCCGTGCGCAGACCTCCACGATCCGGGTGAGGAGCTCCGCCGGCACCACGGCACCCGTGGGGTTGTGCGGCGTGTTCAGCAGCAGGATCCTGGTGCGCGGGCTGATCGCCGCTTCAAGGGCCGCCGGCTCCGGAAGGAAGTCCGGGGCCGCCAGCGGGACGGTCACCAGGCGGGCTCCGGCCAGGGTGGTGATGGCTGCGTAGGAGTCGTAGAACGGTTCGAAGGCCACCACCTCGTCGCCGGGCCGCACCAGGGACAGCAGGGCGGCGGCGATACCCTCCGTGGCGCCAGTGGTCACCACGACCTCCCGGTCCGGGTCCACCGAGAGGCCGTGATGACGGTGCTGGTGGGCGGAGACGGCCCGGCGCAACCCGGGATCACCGCGGCCGGGTGCGTACTGGTTGGCGGGTGTCCCGGCGGGACCGGAACCGGACCGGATGGCCTCCGCGGCCAGCGCTCGGATCCACGGCGGGCCGTCGGTGTCCGGGAAGCCCTGGCCCAGGTTCACCGCCCCGTGCCGCAAGGCCAACCGGGTCATCGTCTCGAAGACGTTGGGTGGATGGAGGGGTGTGACGCGGGGACGGGAGGGCTGTGGTGCGGAGGGCATGGGCTCCATAGTATGTTCGAGGATATGCGCCGAGCCGTCTGCCCTGGATCCTTTGACCCCTTGCACAACGGCCACGTCGAGGTGATCGCACGGGCCACCAACCTCTTCGATGACGTCATCGTGGCGGTCTCCACCAACTACACCAAGAAGTACCGCTTCGATGTGGACACCCGGATCGAGATGATCCGGGAGACCATCTCCTCCCTGCAGGGCATCTCGGTGGTGCCGATGGGGGAGGGGCTTCTCGCCGAGTTCTGCCGGAAGGCGGGGGCCAACGCGATCATCAAGGGGCTGCGCAACACCGCAGACTTCGAGTACGAGATGCCCATGGCCGCGATGAATCGGCATCTGACCGGGGTGGAGACCGTGTTCCTGCCCACGGACGGTCGGTACGCGCATCTGTCCTCCACCCTCATCAAGGAAGTCAGCCAACTCGGTGGGGACGTCTCCGAGTTCGTCCCGCGCGCCGTCATGCGCCGGCTGCACGAGTCCTGATCGTCAGGTCGAGCGGTTATCCTGCCCACATGACTGAACGCGCGCAGAAGACCCGCACCAAGAAGGCCGTCATCCCCGCCGCCGGCCTGGGGACCCGGTTCCTGCCCGCCACCAAGGCCATGCCCAAGGAGATGCTCCCGGTGGTGGACCAGCCGGCCATCCAGTATGTGGTGGCCGAGGCCAAGGCCGCTGGGCTGGACGACCTGCTGATGATCACCGGACGCAGCAAGCGGGCCCTGGAGGACCACTTCGACCGGGTGCCTGCCCTGGAACGGACCTTGGAGTTGAAGGGAGACTTCACCAAGCTGGACAAGATCCAGGAGGCCACCAATCTCGGCAACATCCACTACTTCCGCCAGATCGATCCCAAGGGACTGGGACACGCGGTCCTGTGCGCCCGGCAGCACGTGGGCCGGGAACCCTTTGCCGTGCTGCTCGGTGATGACCTGATCGACGAGCGGGACGACCTGCTCGAGCGCATGATCGACGTCCAGGAGGAGAAGGGCGGTTCCGTGATCGCGCTGATGGAGGTCCCGCAGGAGAACATCTCCTCCTACGGTGTGGCCGAGGTCGCCACGGTGCCCGGGGAGCCTGAGGACGTGGTGCGCGTCACCGGGCTGGTGGAGAAGCCGCCGGCGCACCAGGCTCCGTCCAACCTGGCCGTCATCGGCCGCTACGTCCTGGATCCCGTGGTGTTCGACGTGTTGGCGCGTACCGGGCCAGGCCGCGGCAATGAGATCCAGTTGACCGACGCCCTGCAGGTCCTGGCCCAGGGCGAGGGGGTGGGCTTCGGGGTGCACGCCGTCGTGTTCAGCGGGAAGCGCTATGACACCGGTGACAAGCTGAGCTACCTCAAGGCGGTCATCGAGTTGGCCAGCGCGCGCGAGGACCTCGGCCCGGGACTGCGTCCCTGGCTGAAGGAATTCGCCGCGGGCCTGTGAACCATGGCGAGCCACGGCCCAGCCATTTGGTCCGCGGGGTCCCAGCGGTTAGACTGGTGAGTCGGTCCTGAGGCTTCTGCCCTGCCCGGATCCCAGTTCTTCGGCACACGCCGGAGGTCGGGGTCCTCACCGCCACCACTGTCTGCTGAGGAAGGAATGCTGATGTCCGCGTCATCGTCCCACGTCCCAGCCGGTGCGGCGGGAGACTGGGTGGTCTCCGTCCGGGACCTGGTGCGCAGCCCGGGGTCCATGAGGACCCTGGAAGAGCAGTGGGCAGCCCCTGAGGCACTGTCCACGCCGCTCATCGGCATCCCGGCTGGTTCAGCCGTGGACGTCGAGTTGCGCTTGGAGTCGGTCCACGAGGGCATTCTGATCACCGGTGAGGCTCACGCCGAGCTGATGGGGGAGTGCAGTCGATGCCTGGACCCGATTCAGGACGGGATCACTGTGGACCTGCAGGAACTGTTCCTCGCGGCTGCCCCAGAGGGTGGGAGCGACGAAGAGCGCCTGGTGGTGCAGGAGACCGTGGATCTGGAGCCCGTGCTCCGGGACGCCGTGGTCACCGCCCTGCCCTTCCAGCCGGTCTGCCGGCCGGGATGCCAGGGCCTGTGTGCCGACTGCGGGATCCGTCTGGAGGACGCTGGCGAAGACCACGTCCATGAACAGCTGGATCCCCGCTGGGCGGCCCTGGCCGCGCTGACGAAGACCTCCGAGCCCGGGGCCACCGGGCCGGAACCGAAGACCTCATCCGACGAGACAGAAGAGAGATAGCCGTGGCAGTCCCGAAGCGGAAGATGTCCCGTTCCAACACCCGTGCCCGCCGTTCCCAGTGGAAGGCCACCGTGCCCCCGCTGGTGAAGACCGTGGAGAACGGCCGCGTCACCTACAGCCTGCCGCATCAGGCCAAGGTCGTGACCGACTCCGCCGGTACGCCGATGTTCCTGGAGTACAAGGGCCGCAAGGTCGCTGACGCCTGAGGTGCCCGTGGCGCCTCAGTCAACTGAAGACCTGAACCAGCGTCTCGGGGTCAGAATTGACCCCGAGACGCTTGTCCTTGCCCTGACGCATCGGTCCTACGCCTATGAACAGGGCGGACTGCCCACGAACGAGCGCCTGGAGTTCCTCGGCGACTCCATCCTCGGCTTCGTGGTGACGGACCACCTCTACCGCACGTATCCCGACCGGTCCGAAGGCGACCTGGCCAAGATGCGTGCCGCCGTCGTCTCCACCCGAGCGCTGGCCTCCGTGGCCCGCTCCATCGGCGTGGGCCCGGCCATCCTGCTGGGTGAGGGCGAACGGCGCACCCGCGGGGCGGACAAGGACTCCATCCTCGCGGACACCATGGAGTCGCTGATCGGCGCCACCTACATGGACCACGGGCTGGCAGCGGCCCATGACCTGGTCCACCTCCTGGTGGTGCCGCTGTTGGAGGACGAACTGGCCATGGGTGCCGGGACGGACTGGAAGACCTTCATCCAGGAGGCGGCGGCCAACGGCGGACTCGGCGCCGTCCACTACCGGATGGAGTCCTCCGGCCCGGACCATGACAAGGTCTTCACGGCCACCCTCGTCATCGGTTCCGTGGCCTACTCCACCGGCACGGGCCCGTCCAAGAAGGAGGCGGAGCGCCAGGCCGCAGCCCTCTCCTGGGACGAGGTGAGGGAGGCGGCCGCGGCGGCCGGATCGACTCCCCGTGCCTGAACTGCCCGAGGTGGAGGTGGTGCGCCGAGGCCTGGCCCGCTGGGCGGCAGGGCGTCCGGTCTCCGGGGTCGAGGTGTTGGACGCCCGCTCGACGCGCCGGCACGACGGCGGCCCGGCGGCCTTCGAATCCCAGCTCACCGGCCGCCGTCTGACGGCTCCCGAACGCCGCGGGAAGTACCTGTGGGTGCCCCTGGCCGCGCCCGGCGGCATGGCCCTCGTGGCGCATCTGGGGATGAGTGGACAACTGCTCATCAGTTCCCCCGAGACTCCGGCGCAGCGCCACCTGAGAATCCGGGTCCTGCTGGAGGACCCGGTAGGCCAGGGCCCCGATGCGCCGGACGCGGAACCCGCCCTGGAACTGCGGTTCGTGGACCAACGCATCTTCGGCGGACTGTTCCTGGACCCCCTCGTGCCGTCCGCGGACCGGGCGGATCAGCTGTTGCCGGCCTCAGTGGCACACATCGCCCGGGACCCGTTGGACCCCTACTTCGATGCGGACTCGGTCCATGTGCGGCTGCGGGCCCGCAAGACCGGGATCAAGCGGGCACTGCTGGACCAGGGGCTGGTCTCCGGCATCGGGAACATCTATGCGGACGAGGCCCTCTGGCGGGCCCGGCTGCACTACGCCCGGCCCACCGAGACCCTGAATCGCGGCGAGTCCGCTCGGTTGCTGGCTGCCGTGCGGGACGTGATGGAGGACGCGCTGTCTCAGGGAGGCACCAGCTTCGATTCCCTCTACGTCAATGTCAACGGGGAGTCGGGCTACTTCGAGCGGTCCCTCAACGTCTACGGCCAGGCTGGCCGGCCGTGCCCCCGCTGCGCCGCCGAGCACCGTGACACGGTGATCGTCAAGGACCGGTTCATGAACCGCTCCTCGGCGTACTGCCCTCGGTGCCAGCCGGTGCCACGGCGTGCCCGCTGGTAGCGGTCTAAGATGGTGTGGAACTTTCTGCATGGATGGGAACCCCTTTGTCTCACATTGAGAACCACGAGCCGTTGCCGCGCCGTTCCCGTGGCCGCGCCTCGCGGAAGCGCCACACCGTCCGAAACGCCTTCATCGTGGTGGCGGCGCTGCTGGTCATCGTGCTGGTCTTCGTGGCGGTATACGTGGGCTCCATCGCCTCGGCCTTCAATGACAAGCGGCAGACCGTGGACGCGGGCATCGCCAGCGAGGAGGCCGCCTCGGATGGTGTGCTGAATGTCCTGGTGATGGGCTCCGACTCGCGGGGCGAGGGCATGGACACCGCGGAGAACAAGGGTGAGGACGGCGAGCGTTCGGACACCATGATGCTGGTGCACGTCCCCGAGGACCGGCAGAACGTCTACGTGATGTCGATCGTGCGCGATCTCTGGGTCGAGATCCCGGGGGAGGGGGAGCGGAAGGTCAACTCCGCCCTCGGACTGGGCGGCTACCCCCTGGTGACCGCCACGGTGGAGAACCTGTTGGGCGTGAACATCGACCACCTGGCGGTCATCGACTTCGAGGGCTTCAACGGCTTGACGGAGGCCCTCGGGGGCGTGGAGGTGTGCAACCCGAACGCCTTCTCCTCGGGTCAGGTGAATCCGTCTTACTTCCCCGAGGGGGAGATCCTGCTCCAGGGTCCAGACGCCCTGCGGTACGTCCGCGAACGCAAGGCCTTCCTGGGGGGCGACTTCGAGCGGGTCGCCAACCAGCAGCGCTTCGTGTCCGCCATGGTGGATCAGATCCTCACCGTGGACACGCTGGCCAACCCTCAGCGGGTGATGGCCGTGGTGGACAGCATCGTGCCGTTCATCTCCGTGGATGAGGGACTCGACGCCGGGACGATCGCCGGGTACGGGCTGCAACTGAACGGGATCCGTTCGGACGACATCGAGACGTTCACCATCCCCCATGGGCCGCCGGCCGAGGGCCCGGGCGGGGCCTCGATCGTGCTCCAGGACGAAGAGGCCCTGCCGGAGCTGCGCCGGGCCCTGCAGCAGGACCGGCTGGGCGAGTACCTGTCCCCGGACGATGCCGAGCCGTCCCCCGGCGCGGAGGGCACAGCGGGGAGCTCAGCGGAAAACTCGGCGGAGGGCTCCGCCGGAACCTCGGAGTCCACCGAGGCCCAGGGAACCGAGGAGGACGGAGCCCAGACTCAGGCGCCGGGCTCTGACTCCGCGTCCTCCTCGGCCGATGCCACCGGCTCGGACGCCTCCGGCAGTGCCTCCGCCAGTGCCTCCGACGAGGCGGCTGTCCCCGAGGCCGTCTGCGCCGGGGCCTAGCCCATGCGGGTCCAGCTGATCACCCATTCCTACCTCCCGGAGCGCACGCCGCCCCAGCGGAGGTGGGCCGCCTTCGTGGAGGCCTTCCGGGCCGAAGGCTGGGACGTGGACATCGTGGTGCCGCCGGCAGATCCCGGGCACGTCCCCGGAGCACGGCCGACCGGCGGGGAGGTGCACCGTCGGGGCCCCTGGGGTGAGAGGATCCACCGAACGCTCCGGTGGCCGGCGCTGCGGGGCACCCGCGAGGGCCGGTTCCTGGGCCACATCGTCCACGCCGTGGCGGCGATCCCGGTGGGCCTGCGGGCCCAGAGGCCGGATGTCATCGTCATCACCGTCCCGGCGCTGCCCACCGTGGTGGCGGGTTGGACCCTCTCCCGGCTCCGCCGGGTGCCCCTGATCATCGAGATGCGGGACGCCTGGCCGGACCTGGCCCGCGAGTCCGGGGTCTCCACCGGGATGCTGAGCCGGGTCATGGAGGCCCTGGTCACCGGGACACAGCGCACCGCGGACCTGGTGGTGACGGTGACGGAGGGGTTCGCGGAACGCCTGAGGGAACGCGGCCTGGACAGGGTGGAGGTCGTCGGCAACGGAGTCCCCCTCGCGGACATCCCCCTCCTGCCCACGCGAACGCGGGCACCCGGACAGCTCAACGTGCTCTACCTGGGCAACCACGGGGAGAGCCAGGGGCTGGAGACGGTCATCCGCGCGGCGGGTCTCGTCCACGGGGGGCCCGAAGGCATCGTGGTCCGGTTCGTCGGCTCGGGGACGCGACACGCCGCTCTGGCGGAACTGAACGCCTCACTGGGTTCACCGGTCCAGATGCTCCCTCCGGCGCACGGGGCCGATCTGCAGGAACAGTACGCGTGGGCGGACACCTGCCTGGTGACCCTGCGTCCGGACTGGCCCAGCTTCGAATGGACGGTTCCCTCGAAGACCTACGAGCTGCTGGCAGTGGGCCGGCACGTCACCGGGATCGTCACGGGGGAGGCCGCCCGGATTCTGGAGTCGTCCGGGGCAGCGACCCTGGTCGCGGCCTCGCCACAGGCCCTCGTGGAGGTCTGGCGGCTGCTGGCGAAGGAGCCGGACGCCACGAACGTGGACGGCCACGGACGGGAATGGGTAGGCCGCCACGCGGACCTTCCGCAGCTGGGCCGGCGCTTCGTGGAACGTGCCCGGGACACCGTGCTGCGCCACTCGGACCCCGGTCACCCCCTATAATCGCCACTGACCGGATGTGCCCCCGGCCGTGATTGCCCCGAGCCCTTCGCTGAGAACTCCACTCAGCGGTGTGGCCGGACGACCACCGCGGGGCCACCCTCGAATTTAAGGACGTATTCCATGACTGACATCTCCAGCGTTGCCGTGATCGGCCTGGGTTATATCGGCCTGCCGACGGCGGCCATCCTCGCGGGCCATGGCCTACGCGTCCACGGGGTGGACGTGAACCAGGGCACGGTTGATGCGGTCAATGCCGGGGAAGTGCCGTTCGTGGAGCCGGATCTGGACCGGTACGTCAGCAAGGCCGTGTCCGAGGGACTGCTCTCGGCCTCGAAGGACACCCCGGAGGCGGACGCGTACATCGTGGCGGTGCCGACCCCGTTCCATGCGGACAAGTCCCCGGATCTGTCCTACATCGAGGCCGCGGGCCGGAACCTGGCCCCGCAGCTGCGTGGCTCCGAGCTGGTGATCCTGGAGTCCACCTCGCCCCCCGGGGCCACCGAGCGGATGGCTGAGGTCATCCACGAGGCGCGTCCGGATCTGGCGGAGGCCGGGACCCTGTTGTTCGCGCACTGCCCCGAGCGGGTGCTGCCGGGCAAGGTGATGACCGAGCTGGTCACCAATGACCGGATCGTCGGCGGGTCCTCACCGGCGGCCGCGGAGGTGGCGAAGGGGCTGTACGAGACGTTCTGCCAGGGCGAGATCCTGTTGACCAACCTGCGGACCGCGGAGATGGCCAAGCTGGTGGAGAACTCCTTCCGGGACGTGAACATCGCCTTCGCCAACGAGCTGTCCATGATCTGTCAGGAGCTGGACATCGATGTCTGGGAACTGATCGAGCTGGCCAACCACCACCCGCGGGTGAACGTGCTGCAGCCAGGCCCCGGCGTGGGTGGGCACTGCATCGCGGTGGACCCCTGGTTCATCGTGGATGCCGCCCCGGATACGGCCCGGATCATCCGCAGCGCCCGGGAGATCAACGACTCCAAGCCGCAGTGGGTGATCGATCAGGTCAAGGCCAAGGCCTTCGACGTGCAGCAGGCCACCGGCCGTGCCCCCGTGATCGCGGCCCTGGGTCTGGCGTTCAAGCCGAACATCGATGACCTGCGGGAGTCCCCGGCGTTGAACATCGCCGCGGAGATGGCCCGGCAGTTCACCGGCAGCACGATCCTGGCCGTGGAGCCCCACGTGGAGCAGCTGCCCGCTGCACTGTCCGGGCTGGAGCACGTGGAACTGGTGGCCCCCGAGGCCGCGATCGAGGCCGCGGACATCGTGGTGCTGTTGGTGGACCACTCCGCCTTCGCCGACCTCAAGCCGCTGGCCGAGGGCAAGTACGTGGTGGACACCCGGGGGCAGTGGCGCGAGAAGTGAGCCGGGACGGCGTCAGTGACACCCGGGGGACCCCCTGGGCCAGGAACGCCCTGCTGACCCTGCAGACGGTCCGTGACGAGGTGGTGCAGGACCCTGTCCAGTTCGCACTGCAGGTCTCCCGTCGGCTGCCGAACTCACTCTCCGGGCCCGCCGCTCGTCTGCTGACGCGGACCGGAGGGTTCGCGGGGGGCGTGCCGGCCGCCGTCGGGCATCAGATCCTCGGGGACGACGACGCCGCTCGCCGGAGCGGGCCCGGGGGGCCGGGTGCGCAGCCCGGGCCCAGGGCGCGGGCGATGCTGGCGACGGCGGCCCTCGGCTCGGACGACGACGCCGGGGCCGGGCAGTGGCTCACCGGCGTTCCGGCAGCAGATCGCCATGCTGGCTGGTACGCCGCCGCCGCACGGCTCGACCTGTACCGCGGCGACCTCGGCTCGGCACTGGCCCACGCCGAGGCGCATCCGGGCAACCGTCGGCTGGCTCGCCGCCTCGAGGCCGAGCGGCGGGTGCTGAACGGCTACCGGCCTGAGGTCGGGCCGGTCCGCCGGGGCCCAGCCGAGAGCGGCCGCATCCTGCATGTGCTCAACAGCTCTCTGCCGCACACCGCCTCAGGCTATGCCCAGCGCAGCCACGGGGTGCTGACGGCGCTGAGGGATGCCGGCTTCCAGACCCCTGCCCTCACGCGGCCCGCATACCCCGTGGAGGTGGGCATCCCCTGGGCGAGAGGCCGTGACGAGGTGGATGGCATCCTCTACACCAGGTTGCTGCCTCGCCGTCTGGCGGGCGACGCCGCCGGACGGCTGGACCAGTACGCCAGGCTCCTCGCCCGGGAGGTGGAGCGGCTGCGACCGGCCGCACTGCACACCACCACCCATTTCACGAACGCCCTCGTGGTCCGTGCGGTGGCGGAGGCCTTCGGCCTGCCGTGGGTCTATGAGGTCCGTGGCCAACGGGCGGACAGCTGGGCCGCCACCCGCGCGCCCGAGGCGCGGGACTCGGAGTACTACCTCTCCTTCACCGCCCGCGAGGCCGAACTCGCCCAGGACGCGGACGCCGTGGTGACTCTCGGGGAGAACATGCGTGGCCTGCTGGCGTCCCAGGGCGTGTCCCCGGGACGGCTGTACGTCTGCCCCAATGCCGTGGCACCGGCCTTCCTGGCCCCGCCGGTCTCTCCGGAACAGGCCCGGGACCACCTCGGTATCGACCCGGCGGACCTACTGGTCGGAACCGTCTCCTCCGTGGTGGACTACGAGGGCCTGGACCTGCTGGTGCGGGCAGTGGCCCGGCTGGCCACGCACTACCCGCGGTTGAAACTGCGGATCGTGGGCGACGGCGTGGCGCTGCCCGGACTGCGCGTGCTGGCCGCCCAACTGGGCATCGCGGATCGCTGTCAGTTCACGGGCCGCGTGACTAGCGCCGAGGCACGCTGGAACCACGCCGCCCTCGATGTCTTCGTGATGCCCCGCCGAGACCTCCCGGTCACCCGCAGCGTCACGCCGATGAAGTCCATCGAGGCCTCAGCCTCCGCCCGCCCCGTGCTTGCTGCCGACCTGCCCGCACTGTCCGAACTGGTCCAGGACGGGGTCACCGGCACCCTGGTGGCCCCCGATGACGTCGAGGCACTGGCCGCGGGGCTGGCGGGACTGCTCGACGACCCGGCGCTGAGGGCCCGGCTCGGCGAGGCCGGGCGCCGCTGGGCACTGTCCACGCGGACCTGGGAACAGAATGCCGCGACCTACACTCGACTCTATGCCGACCTGGGAATCGTCCCGACCGAAGGGAACGGAAGCGCACCGTGACATCTGAACAGCCGAACAGGCAGCCCATCGACGCCGGGCCCGCCGCTGAGGACGCCGAGTCCATGGTCGAACTGCTGCGATCGGAACTGCTGGCCGTCCACGACGAGCTCACGGAGCTGACGGCCGAGCGCGCTGCCGCCTCGTGGCGATTCGAGGCACTGACCCTCGACCTCCCCGGCGGAGTGGCCGGTTCGCTGAAGGGCCGCGCACGGGAGATCCGGCGGCGCGGCGTCACGGTGGTCAAAGATGCGTTGTCCGGCCGGCTCGGCCCGACGGCGGCCGCCCGGGCTGCGGCCCGGATCGCCTTCGACCAGCTCGGCAGCGTTCCCCGCGAGGCCCTGGCCGAGATGCAGCGGCTCCGCCGCCAGGGGAAGGGGCGGCAGCTGGCCGGCGCCGGTCCGTTGACGGCGATCGACCCCGCCGACTTCGACGGGCCGCGGGCCCAATTGTGGCTCGACCTGCTGGCGGACCGTTACGCGTCCCGCGGGGAGGAGGACAGCGCCTACCGGAATTATCTGGCGGAGCTGCGCCGCCTGGCGTCACCGGCCGGTGCCATCTCCTCCTCCCTCGACGCGGTGGCGCAAGAGGCTCATGGCACCCCCCGGCTGAAGGGTTCCCTGTCCAAGGTCAACGGCCGGGCCGCAGAGCTCTCCGGGTGGCTGCCCCGCATCCCCGGCGGGTTCGAGCGGGTGGAGCCGGCCGGCCAGCGTGTGGTCCTGCACCTCGTCAAGGAGTCCCGCCCCTACTTCTCCAACGGCTTCACCTCGCGCAGCCACGAGAACTTCAAGGCCCAGCAGGCCGCCGGCTGGACCCCCGTGGTGGTGACCGAACCGGGGTTCCCGCGCGCCGTCGTCGGGAACGACTTCGAGAAGACCGAGGTCTACGACGGGATCGAACACCGCCGCCTCGACACCGGGCTCGACTACTCGACGGTGCCAGCCGACCGGTGGCAGGAGGACTTCGCCTGGTTGGCCTGGCAGCAGGTGCGGCAGATCCGTCCGGACGTCATCCACGTCTCCTCCGGACGCCGGGGCTTCGAGACCGCGCTGGTGGCACTCGCCCTGCAGGAGAAGACCGGGATCCCCGTGGTCTACGAGGTGCGCTCCTTCTTCGAGGCGAATTGGACCCCGGACCTCGAACTGGAGGAGTCGGGGGAGATCTTCCGCCGGCGGATGGAGGTCGAGACCCGGTGCATGCTCGCGGCCGACCACGTACTGACCCTGGGCACCGCCATGCGGGACGAGATCATCTCCCGTGGGGTCCCCGCGGAGAAGGTGAGTCTGGTCCCGAATGCCGTCAACCTCGAGAACTTCGTTCCGGGACCGCGGAACGCGGAGCTGGCCGTCCGCTTCGGGATCACGATGCCGACCTTCGGCTACGTCTCCAACATGGACCACCGGCGCGAGGGTCAGGAACTGCTGATCGAGGCGGCCGCGCGCCTGAAGGAGCGCGGCATCCAGGCCCAGTGTGTCCTGGTGGGTGGTGGAGCGCGCGTGGAGACCCTCAAGGGACTGGCAGCCCGGTGGGACATCGAGGACCGCGTGGTCTTCACCGGACCGGTGGACCACTCCGAGGTGTCCGCCCTGTATGACCTCATCGATGTCTTCGTGGTGCCACGCATCCACGAACGCGCTGCCGTGTACGTCACCCCGCTCAAGCCCTTCGAGGCGATGGCCATGGAACGTCCCGTCCTCGTCAGCGACCTGCCGGCCCTGACGGAGATCGTCGAGGCGCCCGAGCGTGGCCACACCTTCACCGCCGGGAACGTGGAATCCCTCGCGGACGCCGTGGCGGCGCTGCTGGCCGATCCGGAGGAACGTGAACGCCTGGGCGCTGCCGGACGGGCCTGGATCGAGGCCGAACGCCAGTGGAAGCACAACGGGCCCCGCTACGCCGAGGTCTATGAGCGCCTGCAGGTGCGTCCCGCAGCTGCCGCAGGTGGAGTCAGCGCCGGCCGAACCCCCGAAGGAGCATGACCGTGCAACTGCAGATCCAGGGATTCAACCCGGCACCGGGATCGCCCGTCCATGAGGCGCTGGCGGCCGTGCGCAACGGGACCGTCCGCTATGGCATGCCGCCGTGGCTCCTCGCGTACACGCCGGTGGCGCGGATGAATCCGTACCAGTCACTCACCTACCGTCACTTCGGGGACGAGGGCTTCGTGGTGTCGCCGGTGCTCGATCCCGAGTCCTTCGAGTCCCTGATGCCGTTGCTGGACCAGACCCAGGGCATCGTGCTCCACCTGCACTGGCTCAACACCGTGTTGCGGGGTGCCAAGAGCGCCGATGAGGCCGAGGACCGGATGGGACGGTACCTGCAGCGGTTGCGGCGCTTCCAGTCGGCCGGCGGACGGGTGCTGTGGACCGTGCACAACCTGGCGCCTCATGACGCGGTCTACCTCAACGTGGAGCGGGCGCTGCAGCAGTCGGTGGCCGATCTGGCGGACCTGGTGCACGTGATGAGCCCGGAGACCCCCGGCCTCGTGGGGGACTTCCTGGCCCTGGATCCGGAGAAGGTCGTGACCTCCCCGCACCCCAGCTATCTCGGTGCCTACCCGGATGTCGTCCCCCGGGACCAGGCCCGCACCATGCTGGGCCTGTCCGAGGACGAGGTCGTCTATGTGGTGTTCGGCGCCATCAAGGCCTATAAGGGGATCGAGACCCTGGTGGCCGGCTTCGACCGGTTGCTGGACTCCTCCGATGTGCCGCGGCGGCTGCTGGTGGCCGGTGGCCCCGACCGCGACCGCCGCACCCGGGCCCTGCTGAAGCGTCTTCGGATGCACCCCCAGGTGCTGGTCCATGACGTCAAGGTCCCCAATGAGCAGGTCCAGTACCTGCTGCGCGCCGCGGACATCATGGTGCTGCCGCACCAGGTGGCCCTGAACTCCGGTGCCGCGCTGCTGGGACCGAGCTTCGACCTGCCGCTCGTCGCCAACCGGGTCGGCGTGCTCCCCGGGACCCTGGGGGAGGACTTCACCGAGTTCATCGACTCCGCGGCACCGCAGGACGTCGCCGACTCCCTGAGCCGCGCCGACCGGCTGCTGGGAGCCGACGCGCGGCACGCGGCGCGGGACTTCGCCGCAGAGCACCATGCGAGGACGGTCAGCCACGATCTCGCCCGGACCCTCCGGACGCGGTTGACCGCGGCGGACGGTGTGGGAGAAGGCCGGTAAACTCCACGGGGGACCACCACCAGTGGAGAGTCGAGTGAATCGGGAGCACTGCCATCCAGCACCACATCATCACCGAGGACCCGGCACGGTCCGCCGCGGAGGAACGTGAGCTGATGCGCCGGGAGCTGGTGGGCATGCACCGCGAGCTCACCCGGATCGTGGAGGAGCGTGAGGCCCTGGCGGCGCTGTGGGACGAGCGGAATGCCATCGTTCCCCGCCGCGGGGCGCGGGCATGGGCCGGTCGTGTCAAGCGGGACCTCGCCCGGCTGCGGCGGCAGCTGCGGCAACGCGAGATCGGATTCCGGCAGGCGTCCGGCCAGCTGCTGCGGATCGGCTCCGACGGGTCCGCTCGGGAATCTCCAGACTGGGACGCCCGGTACCGGGCGCTGCGGGAGGCGAAGACGACCTCTCAGTACGGCAGCTACCAGCCCTTGCGGGGGGCCAAGACCCCGGCCGCCTATCGCCGGGGCGTGCTGTGGAAGGACCTGCTCGAACAGGACATGGGCGCAGATCCCGGGTTCCAGCGTGCGGCCCTGTTCCTGGCCACGCGCACGGGCGCCATCACCGAGGAGTTGCGGTGGGCCTCCCGCCTGGGTGTGACCGATCTCAGCGTCCGCCGGACCGTGGCCACCGTGAACGGCCGTGCCCGGGAACTGACCGGCTGGGTGCCGCGGCTGCCTGGTCCCGTGGTGCCTGTGGAGGCGGCCGGGTCGGATGTGGTGCTCCACCTCGTCCCGGCATCCGGTCCCTACCGGCCGGACGCCGCCACCTCCCGTCACCGCCGCACACTGGCTGCACAACGGGCCGCCGGACTGCAACCGGTGGTGCTCACCGAGCTCGGCTTTCCCCGCGACCTCGTGGGCGGGGATTTCCCGGAGACCGAGGAGATCGACGGGATCGTCCATCACCGCCTCGATCCCGGAATCCCCTACGGGAACGTGCCCGCCGACCGCTGGCTGGAGGACTTCGCGTGGTACGCCCACCGCCGGGTCATGGACCTGCGCCCGGCCATCCTGCACGTCACCTCGGGCCGCCGCGGCTTCGAGACGGCCCTCGTCGCCCTGGCCCTGAAGGCCAAGACCGGGCTGCCCCTGGTCTACGAGGTGACCTCTCTGCTGGAGACGGCCTGGACTGCTCAGAGCGCGCTGGAAGAGGACTCCGAGGTCTACCGGCGCCGCCTCGAGGTGGAGCGGATCTGCCTGCTGGAGGCCGACGCCGTCATGGTCCCCGGCCTCGCGCTGCGGGATGAGCTGGTATCCCGGGGAATCCCGACGGGCAGGATCCACCTGGTGCCCGAGGCGGTGGACCTCCGGGAGTTCGCACCACGGACACGCGATGCGGAGCTTGCCTCCGAGTTCCGACTGACCGGTCCCACCGTCGGTTGCGTCGGGACCATGGACCACCGGCGCGAGGGCCAGGAGGTGCTGATCAAGGCGATGTCCCTGCTGAAGGAACGTGGCCAGGACGTGCAGTGTGTGCTGGTCGGCGAGGGCGCGCGCCGGGACGGACTCTGGGAATTGGTCAAGCTCTATGACGTGATCGATCGCGTCGTGTTCACCGGCCCGGCCGACCCTGCGGACCCGGCCCGGCACCATTCCCTGATCGACGTCTTCGTGGTCCCACGGGTCCACGAGCGCGCGGCCACGTACCTGCCGCCGTCCGAGGCCCTCGAGGCGATGGCGATGGCCCGCCCGGTCGTGGGCGCGGACCTGCCGGCCCTGGCCGAGGTGCTGGAGGACGGGGAGCGTGGGCGCGTCTTCGCGCCAGAGGATCCTGTGGACCTGGCCCGAGTCCTCAGCGGACTGCTGGCGGACGAGGACGAACGGGTCAGGATGGGCCTCGCCGGCCGCCGATGGGCAGAACAGTCCCACTCGGCGGAGGCAGCCGGGCCCCGGTACCGGGAGGTCTACCGGGAGATCCGCGGGACAGAGACATCGACTGAGGGAGCATAGGCACGTGGAACTGCGGTATCAGGGAATCCTCCCGGAAGAGGGCACACCGGTGCACGAGGCGCTGGCAGCCGTTCGCTACTACACCACGCGGGACGCGGAGGAGCCGTGGCTCTTCGGTTACGGCCCGGTGGTCCGAGGCAACCCGTATCAACAGTTGCTCTACCGCTCCTTCGGTGACCACGGGCTGGCGCTGACGCCCGTCACGGACCCCTGGTCCTTCGCCGAGCTGACACACCTGCGCGGCCAGACCCGCGGGGTCGTCTATCACCTGCACTGGTTGTCGTTCGTCCACCAGGGCATGACCTCGGCCCGCAAGGCGGCGGAACAGTCCAATCGCTTCATGGCCGAGTTGCGCCGATTCCGCAAGGACGGCGGGAAGGTGATCTGGACCATGCACAACATGGTCAGCCATGACGCCGCGTTCCCCCAGGAGGAGCTCCGTCTGCAGCAGGCCGTGGCCGGAGAGGTGGATCTCATCCACGTGATGAGCGAGGACACCCCAGAGGTCGTCCGGGAGATCATCGATCTGCCTGCCGAGAAGGTCATGAACTCACCGCACCCCTCCTACCTCGGGGCCTATGAGGACTACGTCTCCCGGGACCAGGCCCGCGTCATGATGGGGATCGAGTCCGATGAGATCGTCTACGTGGTCCTCGGCGCCATCAAGGCCTACAAGGGCATCGAGCGGCTGCTGGACGCCTTCGATGCGCTGCTGGCCACCTCTGACGCCCCCCGCCGGCTGGTGGTCGCCGGCAAGGCGGACTCGGACGCGGACTCTGTGGCGTTGCTGGACCGGCTGCGGATGCACCCCTACGTCCTGCTGGACGACCGCCGCATCCCGGGGGACGAGGTACAGCGCCTGTTGCGGGCCGCCGATCTGATGGTGTTGCCCCACGAGCGCGCCCTGAACTCCGGCGGAGCCCTGCTGGGTCCGACCTTCGACCTGCCGGTGGTGGCCAGTCGGGTCGGGGTCCTGCCGGGGCTGCTCCCGGCAGAGTTCACCGAGTTCTTCTCGGGGGACTCCGCGGAGGAGACGGCAGCCGCGCTGGGCCGTGCGGACCGCCTGCTCACCGCCGAGGCACGCAAGGCCTCCCGTGCCTTCGCGGAGGAACACCACAGCCTGACCGTGTCCGCCCAGCTGGCGCGCACCGTCCGGGAACGCCTCGGGCTCGATGACGACGCCACGCCCTGACCTCAGCGGACCGGCCTTCAGTCCCGGCACCGGGCCTGCCCCGACCTGGGCCGGAACCCCGGCTGCCGACCGGCGGGATGCCACCCGGCAGCACCGGGGGGAACGCCCGCGGGTGGGACTGGTCGGCTTCTTCGGCTGGGGCAACTTCGGTGACGAGCTCTTCCTGCGGCTGTGGCGTCAGCGCCTCTCCGCCCATTTCGAGGTGGACCCGGTCCATCAGCTGCTGCAGCCGCCCTATGTGGTCGGCGACCCCGGTGAGGTGGCAGAGGCGTACGACGCCTTCCTGATCGGTGGAGGGGACCTGTTGCTGCCCAACCAGGTGTCCACGCTCTACTGGAAGCCCGAATGGCTCCGGAAGAAGGTGTACATCTGTGGGGTCGGTGCCCCGCTGTGGAAGCACCGCGAGAGGGAATCGGTCGTGGAGCATCTCTCGGAGTTCTTCCGGCACCCGAACGTGCAGTACATCAGCGCCCGGGACGAGGAATCGGCCGCCTGGATCCGGGATCGACTGCGTCCCCATCAACCGGTGGTGGTCCACCCCGATCTGGTCTTCGCCCTGGACCTGCCACCGGTTGCCGACGACGACGGCACCCGCCGGCTGGGCTTCTCCGTCCGGCCGGGCCTGTACGGACAGGAGAACGACTACTCCGCACTGCACCGCCTGGTGGAGGCCGCGCGGCAGTCCGGATACGCGATCACCGCCCTGGAGCTCTCCTCCGGCCGTCAGCGCCGCCGCGATCGGCAGGCCTACCGTCACCTGCCCTTCACCCCGGACGAGTTCATCCCCTCCCGCGGTGTTCTGGAGGACACCGCGGCCATCGGTCGGATGGACGTGATGGCCAGCATGAAGTTCCACGGGCTGGTGGTGGCCCTGATGTATGGTCTCTCGGCGCTGGCACTGACCCCCAACACGAAGAGCCGCAACCTGTTGCATCAGATCGGCCGACCGGATCTGGTCCTCGACCCGGCGCCTGCCGCGGACGGCGATGAGCTCTCCGGCGGTGACCTGCTCTCCCGTCTCCAGGAACCCGTGGACACTCGTCGCATCGAAGCGCTGGTGGACACGGCGGGGGCCGCCCTGGACCGGCTCGTCTGGCAGATGCGCCTGCAGCTGGCTCCCGGGGACGTGGGTGCCGACCTGCTGAGACACCCGGTGAGGACTGCCCGTCAGGCGCTGCCCCTGGCCCTGGAACTGCGGCGGCGCCAGGGCGAGGTCAGGCAGCTCCAGGAGGCCGCTTCGGCAGAGGGCCCCGAGGGCGAGGACGGTCCGAGGGATGGCAGCGGCCCGGGAAGCGGTACCCGAATCCCTGTGGAGAGCAGGCAAATGCCGGAAGGACCACCGGATGCGTGACAGAATCAACGGCGGATCGCCGCGATGTCAGTGAAGTCTGTGGAAAGGTGAGTAATCATGTCTAACACCCCCGGCCGTGTGCCCCGTCTGGAACGGGTGGCCTACCTGCTCGGATTGGCGCTGCTCGGTCTCCTCGGACTTGCCGCGGCGATCCTGGGGGCGTTCTCGTTGGAGTCGGCGTCCTTGGTCTGCCTGGGGCTCGGACTGGCCCTGCTCGCCCCGCTGTCGTTCATCGGCTCCCGGCGCCAGCTGAAGACCTTCAAGGCGGCCCTGCGCCAGATCGGCGGCCCCGCCCCCGCAGCCGGCGCTGCGAAGGGCGGCCAACCGGACGTGGCCATCCGGGAGATGGTGTCCATGCTGTCACGCACCAATCGTCAGCTCGCCGCGCTGTCCGAGCGGGTGGACGCGTTGGCCGGCTCGGATTCCGGCGGGACGACGGAATCGCCGGGGCTCGCCGTCGAGGTCTCGTCTCTACGCAGCGAGGTGACGGCCCTGCGAGGAGAACAGGTGGAACTGCGTCAGGCGTTCGAGCAGGGCTGGACCACCGTGCGGGCTGATCTGCAGGCGCTCTCGCCTCGGGAACGGTGACCCGCTCACCCATGACCAGGCAACTCCACCCGACCTCGCCGTCCGAGCTACGGCTGCTGCCGGTGTCCGCACTCCCCGAGGACCTGGCCGGCCTGACCCCACGGGTCGCGACCGCCGGCCCCGCCGACCTCACCGATCTGCGGGTCATGGACCACGTGCTCTGGCCCGCCGACCTGCTGTCGTCAGACACGGAGCTCGACGATCCGCGCACCGAGATCCGGCGCATGGCCCAGCTGCGGACCCTCGTGGGTGGTGCCCGGCTCGACCTGACCGGCGCCGCGGCCGCGAGCCGGGCCGCCCCGGGGCCGACGGTCCGCTTCGGCGAGTCCTCGGGTACCGAGGACGCCCGGCGGTACCTGGACTTCCGTGACCGGTTGGCCTCGGCACGGCGGGACTGGCCGGCCGAGGCTGTCGCCTGGGCGGAGGAGGTCGCCGCGGAGACAGACCGCGCGCTGGCCGTTGCCACGACTGCTGATGCGGACTATCGGCGAGAGGTGTTCGATGTCCTGGCCGTCTCCCCCTACGCGCCGGAGATCGACTGGGGCCAACTGCGTCCCGCCGGCCGCGGGCTGGCGATCCTGTACAATTTCGCTCCCTTCGCGGACACCGGCTCGACCGTTGCGTCCAAGCGCCTGCGGGACTTCGCCCGCACCATGGACGTGATCTCCTGCTCCTGGGTCAACCACAAGAAGGTCGATCCGACTATCGGGCTCCTCTCCCGGCCGTACGTGGAGTCCCAGCGGTACCTGGACATGCGGCCCTCCTGGGCGTCCTGGGAGGCCTATGAGGAGTTCACCCGGGAGGCGCTCGACGAGATCGACTACCTCGCGGCGCAGGGCGCGGACCATGATTTCCTCTACAGCCGTGCCAACTGGGCGCCGTCCCACTACGTCGCCACCGCCTACAAGCTGCGCCACCCCGGCGTCGAGTGGCTGGCCGAGTTCTCCGACCCGCTGTCCCTGGACGTGGAGGGCAAGCGCCGTGGCGACGCACTGGACCGCTCGAACCCGGCACTGGGCCGCCTCGTCGCGCCCGTTGAAGCCGAGTACGGGCGGATTCCTGACGACCACTTCACCATCTTCGGCCTGGCCGAGATCCTGCCGTATGCCTTGGCCGAGACGATCCTGTTCACCAATGAGCACCAGATGGCCGCGATGCTGGAGAACATCTACAGCCCCGAGCTGGCGGCACGTGTGGAACGTCATGCCGAGGTGTCCAACCACCCGACCCTGCCGCCGGTCTACTACCAGGCGCGGAGCGTGGACTACCCGGTGGACCCGGAGAAGCTCAACCTGGCCTACTTCGGGGAGTTCTACGCGACCCGGGGGATCACCGACCTGACGGTGGCCCTGAAGATGTTGCCGGCGGAGGTCAGGGAGCACGTGCACCTGCACGTGTTCACCAACTTCGTGCCCGTCGGCGGTCTGTCCGCCAAGCCTGCCGGCTTCTCCACGGCTCAGTTCAAGGCCCTGGTCCAGCGTGCCCGCGACGGGGTGGGCGCCCACGGCATCGAGCACCAGGTGACCTTCAACGCCGCTCTGCCGTACCTGGAGTTCCTCGGGGTCACGGCCGCCTTCGACTACCTCATCGTCAATGACGCCCACTCCGGTCCGAATCACCGGGTGAACCCGTTCCTACCCTCGAAGTGGAGTGACTACGCCGGCTCGGCGACGTCCGCATGGGCGCTGGTGGAGCAGGGCAGCATCCTGAGCGGCAAGCCAGCCGAGGTGAAGACGCCGGTGGGGGACCCCAACGCGGCGCGCGACATGCTGTGGTCGCTGGTCGAACGCAAGATCGGAGGCCGGATCGATGCCTGACACCGACCGCGGTGGGATCGCCGCGCTGCTCGAGAGGATCGGCCGGGTCGCCACGCCGGAGGTGGACCACGAGAGCCACTCGGTGGACGTGGTCACGCTCGCCGGTCATGACCGGCTGCTGGAGGGTGGGCCCGGCAGGGGAGACGAGGTGGTGCTCGCGGTGGTCACGACGGCCCTGCGTGATCGCCTCCGGCAGGTGGCCTCGGTGCTGCCCGCCGCTCCGGGGCTGACCGCAGGCCAGATCGAGGGTAGGCCGCTGGCCGCGGTGGTGGTGGAGCTGGAGGCCTTGGACGCCGGACCGTGGTCCGGTGCGGCGACCAGCTCACGGTCCCATCTGATGGACGAACTGGTGGAGCTGCTCGGAACGGTCCGCACCGCGGGTGGACTGTCCTATCTGGTGCCGGGTGAGGGGCCGTCCGCCACCGCCCGCGGCAGCGCGCCACTGCGGCGCGCCGTGGACATCGTGGTCCACGCGGACACCGGGGACCCGGACACGGAGGGCAGCCCGGGGACGGCGCTGCTGCGGGAACTGCTGGACTACACGCATGAAGGAGACCAGGGCTAGATGGACCAGTCCAATCCGTTTTCCGGCCGGACGGTCGCCTGGGCCGTCCCCGTCGATGAGACCACGGGCGAGCCGGTCCTGCAGGACTGGAGCCTGAGCGCAGTGGAGGCCATGCGCTCCGCCGGGGCCTCCGTCGAGGTGATCGGTGTGCGGGCTGCCGCAGCCGACGCCGTGATGACCGCCGTGGAGCGGGCCGACCTGGTGCTGGCCACGTCGATGGCGATCGGTGCCGCGCTGCACTCCGCCGGGCTCGAGCGGTTCCGACTGTGGACCTTCCTGCAGGGCGGGCCCGGACGCGCCCTGCACGTCACCGACGAGTCCGAGGAGTCCATCCGCCAGGCCGTGGCCGTCTCCCGGAAGATCCTCGTCTTCGACGAGGACGCGCGGAGCACCATCGAGGGGGCGGTCGATCGAGCCGCGGGCCAGGTGGTGCTCTTCCCGGCCGCCAGTGGGACGGGGGCCACCGGGTTCCGTGCCGCTGCTGAAGGGACCACCGCGCTCGTGGTGAACCTCGAGCTCACCGGTCCGCTGGGGCTGGAGGCCATCAAGCTCCACGCTGAGCGGATGCGGCCGGAACGAGAGGTGCCCCCGGTCTTCCTGGTGTGTGGGCCCGAGATCCAGGCGGAGCTGCGCATCCACCCCGTGTACCGGCAGTTCGCCGCCCTACCAGGAGCCCGGGCGGTCGCTCCCGGCGACGGCGCCCTCACCGAGGCTCTGCGCGGTCACCGCCCCGTGGGCCTCCTCCCCAAGGCCAGCCCCGGTCAAGGACACCGGGTGTCCCAGGCACGGCTGTGGTTCGAGGAACGCGGCATCGAGGTCTTCGCCGAGGCCCAGGCCCTGCCCGCGTTGCCCCGACTGGCCGAGGGCCGCCGGTGGCGGGCCGAGACCCTGACGGCGGACCTGCAGGCACTCCAGGGACGCAGCGGTGCCGCTCCGGTGCGCACGCTCGCCGAGGAACTGGGCCATCAGCTGGGCGCCTACCTGGCGGACTACGACGCCGTGCCACGCCAGGCCCGTCCCACGCGGATTCTCCTGGTGGGAGCGGACTTCAAGTTCGCCGGCGATCTCCTGGAGGCCCTCGCACAGCGTGACGACGTGGAACTGCGGGTGGACCTGTGGGAGACCAACGGCGGCCCCGTCCCGGAGGACAACGCGGCGCTGCTGGACTGGGCCGACGTCGTTCTCTGCGAGTTCGCCAGCCGCAACGCCGTCTGGTATAGCCACCACGTGAGCCCCCGCCAACGGCTGGTGCTGCACCTGCACGGCTACGAACTGCGCCAACCGCCGATCCATGAGATCAAGATCGACGCCGTGGAGACCGTGGTCTTCGCCTCGGAGTTCTACCGGGAGAAGGCCCTGACGGCCACCGGCTGGCCGCGGGAGAAGACCACGGTCATCTCCAATCCGGTGAACACGGTGGACCTGGCGCGCGCCAAGCTGGATGACGCGCGGTTCCACCTTGGCATGGCGGGCTATGTTCCGGAGCTCAAGCGGCCGGATCGGGCCCTGGACCTCCTGGAGCTGCTGTTGGAGCAGGACGAGCGTTATGTGCTGCACCTGCGTGGGCACTCGCCGTGGAACTATCCGTTCGTGTGGGACAAACCACTACGGCGAGACGCCTACCTGGCGTTCTACGAGCGGCTCCGGCGCGACGAGCGGCTCCGTCAGGCGGTGGTGTTCGACCCCTTCGGCCCGGACATGGGGAACTGGTTCCGCGGCATCGGCTGGGTGCTCTCGCCCAGCACCCGTGAGACCTTCCACCTGGCCCCGGTGGAGGGCATGGCCTCCGGCGCCGTGCCCCTGGTCTGGCGGCGCGAGGGCTCCGAGGAGATCTTCCCCGAGCAGTGGAACGTGGATTCCGCCCGTCAGGCGGCAGACCTGGTCCTCGCCGCCGGCGGGAACGCCGCTGCCATGGACGATCTGTCCGTCCAGGCCGCCGGCTTCGCTGAACAGTACGACGCGCGGGCGGTCACCGCCCGCTGGCTCCGCACCCTGGTGGAAGGGCCGGCAGACGGCACGGGGCCGGCCTCCTCCGCCGGCGAACCGGTCAGGACGTCCCCGGAGGATCCTGCCGAGACCGATCGGTGGCATGAGGCCGCATCGCTCGCTGCCACCGGGCAGCTGACCCTGGCCGCCGGTCTGATCGGGACGCTGGGCGGCCGGCCCTGGACCCTGGGACACGGCCGCAGGCTCCTGCTTGGCGAGGTGCTCGGGGTCCCGGCCCTCCGCCAGCGAGTCCACCGCCTTCACGCCTCGGCTCCAGAGGTCCCCCTGTGCCGAGCGCAGGGAGAGCTGTTGGTCTGCGGCAGCTCGAACCGTCCACATCAGGCGACCGGTTCCTTCGGGGCGCCCCTGGTGGACACGCTGACGCTGACCGAGGCGTTGGACGACGTCAACGCGATCTTCGACCACTGGGTGGATGCGATCTGCCGCCGGGCGCTGGCTTCCGGCGCGGACGGGATCTACGCGCTCGGGGATGAGCTGACGGCGCTGGCCTGCACGGTTGCCGCCAGTCGACTGGGACTGAGGACGGCCTGGGACCTCGCGGCCGACCCTGACGCCCACGGGCGGGTGCTGTCTGCGGCTGCGGACCCGGACCGTGCCACCGACCGCGGTGCCGTGGCCCTGATGGCTGCCCGCCATTCCGGGCACTGTATCGGTCTGGACGCCGCCGCTGTGCGGACCCGGTGGCCCATCGAGGACCGGGTGGAGCGCCCCCGTCTGGCGCGCCGGGCCCGGATCGGCGTCATCGGATCCGGGCCGGCGGTCGGGGACCTGGGGACAGCGATGGAACCGGTACGTCTGGACGCCGCGCGTGCCGAGCGTGAGATCCGGGCCGGGTTGGACGGCCTGGTGGTCGCGGGAACGGCCCTGGACCAGGCCCAGTGGAACGACCTCGTCTCCGGAGGCACCACGGTGCTGGACCGGGTGGTCACCGAGGCCCGGCGCTACAACATCCCCATCGGGCTGTGGTGCTCGGGAGTGCCGGAGCTGGAGCCGCACCTGGACCTGGCGCGACGAGTGGACGCCGTCCTGGCACCGGCGGCGGAGGACGTCGCCCGGCTGCACGACCGCAGAATCGTCCCCACCCAGGTGGCTACGGCCCTGCCGGTGAGCCAGCCGGACGGCGCCGTCAGCCGGAGGCCGGAGTCGTTGCTGTCCGAGTCGGAACAGCTTGGACTCCTACTGCGGATGCTCCGCCTGGCCGGCTAGACCCGCCTGACAGGCCCGCCAAACCCGCCAGTGGGTCGGTTCAGCCGGTCAGAGGGTGAACTCGTCGATGCGTTCGCCGACGCCGAGGAGACCTGCGATCGCCGCTGCGGTGCGCTCGGCGGCGCGGCCGTCACCATAGGGGTTCACGGCGTGCGCCATGGTCTCGTAGGCAGCGCGGTCGGTGAGCAGGGCGGTGGACTCCGCCACGATCCGCTCCTCGTCGGTGCCGATCAGCCGCACCGTTCCGGCGGTGACGGCCTCGGGGCGTTCGGTGTTCTCCCGCATGACCAGGACGGGCTTGCCCAGGGAGGGCGCCTCCTCCTGGACGCCGCCGGAATCCGTCAGCACCAGGTCTGCGACGTTCATCAGGTGCGTGAACTCGCCATAGGCCAGGGGCTCGGTGACCAGGACGTTGTCCAGGCCCTCCAGGGCAGGGAGCACTGCCTCGCGGACCACGGGGTTGCGGTGGGCGGGGAGCACGAGGGTCAGTCCCGGGATCTCCCGAGCCAGTCGGGCCAGGGCTCGGCCGACGCCGCGCATGGCATCTCCCTGGTTCTCCCGGCGGTGAGTGGTCACCAACAGGACCTTGCCGTCGCCGGTCTCAGCGCGCTCGGCCAGTTCCCGCAGGGCGGGATCGGTGAAGGGGATGCGCTTCTCCACTGTGGTGAGCAGGGCATCGATCACGGTGTTGCCGGTGACCACGATGTCGTCCGGGTTGATGGCCTCGGCCAGCAGATTGGCCTTGGAGGTGGAGGTGGGAGCCAGGTGCAGGGAAGCGACCTGGGAGGTGATCTTCCGGTTGGCCTCCTCGGGGAACGGGGAGAACAGGTCGCCCGAACGGAGTCCGGCCTCGGCATGGATCACGGGCACGCCGAGGTAGAAGGCGGCGATGGCACCGGCCGTGGACGTGGTCGTGTCGCCCTGGACCACCACGGCGTCGGGCTTCTGCTCCTGGATCAGGGCGTCCAGCCCGGCGAGGGTGCGTTCCATGATCCCGTTGAGGGTCTGGTTCGGGCGCATGATGTTCAGATCGGCGTCCGGGGTGATGCCGAAGATCTCGTTGACCTGGTCCAGCATCTCCCGGTGCTGGCCGGTGACGGTGGTGAAGCACTCGAACCGGTCATCAGCCTGCAGGGCCCGAACGATCGGCGCCATCTTGATGGCCTCGGGGCGGGTGCCGTAGATGGGCATGATCTTCAGGGCAGTCATCGGGAGGAATCCTTAGGGGTGGTCTGGGGTGGCGGACACTCGTGTCGATGCTACCGTGGCGCGGCTGGGCCGCGATAACGTGAAACCCCGGGTGGATCTATACTATTGGGCAGTAATCGGCAGGATGACGGTGGATACCGGCACCCCGGACAACACGGCGTTCCGCGCCGGAACTGGAGTTACCTTTGGCGAAGAGCACGAGGCCGGATGTCACGGACACCACGGCGGCATCGTCCGCCGGGACGGTCTCGGTCCGGATGGACGGGCTACGCCGCGTGGGGGCCCGTCCGGGAATCGGCAACTATCTGCGCCGACTCTGGGAGGTCCGGCACTTCATCGCCTACGAGGCCAGGGTGTCCGTGGGAGCGCAGAACCGGGAGCACCGCCTCGGCAACATCTGGCTGGTGCTCACTCCCATCCTCAACGGCGCCACCTACTTCCTGATCTTCGGCGTGCTGCTGGGAACCTCTCGCGGTGTGGAGAACTTCCTGGGCTTCCTGACCATCGGCGTGTTCATGTTCATGTTCACGAGCCGGACGATCATCCAGGGTGCCAATGCGCTGAACAGCAAGAACAACGTGGTGGAGGCCTTCAACTTCCCGCGCATCGCACTGCCCGTCTCCTCAGTGCTCAAGGAGACGCTGACGTACGCCATCACCCTCGTGACGATGCTCGTGCTCGTCCTCGCCATCCCTCCCCTGGAGGTCATCACCTGGCGGTGGTTGCTCATCATCCCCGTGGTGGTCTTGCAACTGGTGTTGATCGTGGGGCTGGTCCTGCTGTTCGCCCGCGTCGTCTCCAAGGTGCGGGACTTCGCCCAGGTCCTCACCTTCGCCCTGCGCATCTGGATGTACGGCTCGGGGGTCTTCTACTCCTTCGAGAACATCGTCAGCAATCCAGCCGTGCTGGCCATCCTGGAGTTCAACCCGATGCACCAGGTTCTGAACATCACCCGGAACTCGCTTCTCTACGGTGTGACACCTGAGTGGAGTCAGTGGCTGATCCTGGCGAGTTGGGCCATCGGCCTGCTCATCATCGGCACCGTGGTCTTCTGGCGGGCCGATGAGTCCCTCGGCCGGGACGCCAGCCGATGAGCGCGGCACCGGAGGACAGGGCCCAGGCCGAGGGACGGAACAGCGAGGACTCTCTCCTCGAGGAGGACGACATCGAAGACGCCGGGGAAACGGTGACGCTGGACCACGCACGGCCCCTGGACCGCACCAACCGGCCGGCCCTGGTGCTGGACCGGGTGTCCATGACCTACAAGGTGCCGTCCACCCGTGAGGAGGTGGCGGACAACCTTCCGTGGTACAAGAAGGCCGTCTATGGGCTGGTCCGCCGCCAACCGCGAGTCTCGGTCCGGGCTCTGCGTGAGCTGTCGATCGTCGTCGGCGAGGGGGAGTCACTGGGAATCGTCGGGCGCAACGGCTCCGGCAAGTCCACCCTGTCGAAGGTCATCTCCGGCAAGCTCATGCCGACCACGGGGGAGGTCTGGTCCAGCGGGACCCCGATGCTGATGGGCGTCAACGCAGCCCTCGTCCCGGCGATCTCCGGGCGGCAGAACATCATCCTCGGCTGTCTGGCCCTGGGCATGAGCCGGGCTGAGATCGACGAGCGGCTCCCCGAGATCGAGGAGTCCACGGGGCTGGACACCGCGATCCACCTGCCGATCGACACCTATTCCTCAGGGATGAGTGCGCGCCTGCGTTTCGCCATCGCCACGAGTCGGAACCCTGAAGTCCTCGTCATCGACGAGGCCCTCAACGTGGGCGACGCCAGATTCCGTGAGCGGTCCCAGGAGCGGATGAAGGAGCTGCGGGACCAGGCCGGCTGCGTCGTGCTGGTCAGCCACAGCCGCAAGACCATCGAGAACAGCTGCTCCCGGGTGTTGTGGCTGGACAATGGCTTCCCGCTGGCAGACGGCGACCCCGACGAGGTCCTCGAAGGCTACGCGCGGTACAACTTCCTTCTGGCGAAGCAACGGCTCAAAGAGGCCGAGGAGCACGTGAACTCGTTCCGGACCTCATACCGGAACGTCACGGTCCAACGCACCTGACGCCCTCCTGGCGGGTGCCTCACCGCCCACGTCCGTCGCGACGCCGGCTCGGTAGCCGTCCCAGGATCCGTGACCCCAGCTGGCGGAGCCCGTGTGTGGCGCCCTGGATGAGTGAGTCGTCGGGCGCACTCGTCGTCGAGGTTCCCGCCTTCGCCGTTCGGGCCGGTTCCGTGCCGGGCTTCGTCGGGGGGCCGATCATCGCGGGACGGGGCAGGTCCCCGTCGATCGAGGCACCGGACAGGGGGAGGAACGTCATGAGGCGGCCGAAGACCCCGGGCTGGTGGGCGAGGTGGGTGTCCGTGGTCAACAGGTGCTCGGCCTTACGGGTGAGTGGGGCGTACCACTCGGCCAGGCCGAGATCAGCGGCGATCTCGCCTCCCTGGCGGACGAGGGGGCTGATGCCCGTGTGGCTGAACTCCACGCACTGCCCCCAGGACTCGGCGAGGGACAGGAACGTCTCAGCTACACCGTTGACGACGTCCGTCGGGGTGCCGAAGGCCTCGGCCGTGGGGATCTCGGAGTCGTGGAGTGGTCCACCGGCGGCCCTGAGGATGGTCTCCCGGGTCTCTGGGTCGATGTCCTTGGCAGCGTCGTCGAAGGGGATGGCTGACAGCTCCTGGTCCAACAGCGTCAGCAACACCGCGGACATGGTGGTGTTCGGACGTGGTGCGTTGAACTCCGGGTCACGGCGCAGTTCTGCCGGCATCGACCGTTCGGCGTCGGCCGGCAGATGCGCGAGGCTGGTGAGTTCGCGCTGCATCAAGGGCGGATGCCCCAGGAGGTTGGTCAGCGTGAACCGGCCACCGTGGAGGGAATTGCGGAGCCCGATGAAATGCCACTCGCTGGCATCCGGTGAATTCGGATCGATACCCACGGACCTGAGGAAGTCCATCCCCAGGGACCCTGCCACCGGGCCGCAGGCGGTATCGAATTGCCGAAGGTCTCGGGCGACCCTCCAGAACGGCCGCCAACCGTAGGAGGTCTTGAAGATGCCGGCCCCATGTCCGGTCAGGGTGAAGTGGCCGGCTCCGCCGACCCTGCCCGGGAAGATGTTGATGCGCTGATGCATCCCCAGGGAGCCGATGAGGTAGGTGGCGAAGGGGTGTGGATAGGGGATGACGGTCGGCATCGGCGCGGCTGGGTTGTGACCGATGAGCAGCCCCGTGCGCTGGGCGATGTCGTGGACCACCTCGTAGTCCCGTTGGTCGGTTCCGCCGCGATTGGCCGTGGAGATCACGCTGACGAGTTGATCGGGATCCGCCCGGCGCATGGCGGCGAGGACGGCGCGCGAATCGGCCCCGCCGGAGGCGGAGAGGCGCAGGGTGATCCCCGGCTGAGCTGCGAAGGACTTCAGGGTGGAGGCCATGGAGATGGCCGCCTGGCGCACCACGTCGCTCCACGAGCCGTCTGGAGCCCCGAAGGCCTCCGGATACGGCGTCTGCTCGATGTACGCCGGTCCAGCGCCGTCTGCTTCCAGAGGTGCGATGACGTGCGTGGCCACGCTCGCGAGGCGGACCTGGGTGCAGACGGTCTGGGTGTCCATCGGATGCTCGGTGATCGCCCGGTCGATCCGCATGGTCAACAGTGCCTCGGGCGAGAGGGAGACGGGTAGCCCCAGGGCGGTTCGCAGCCGGACGAGCAGCTGCCAGGAATCGGAGAATGCCGCCATCCCTCCTCCGGAGGTGTAGAGGAGGGGGAGCGTGCGGAAGAAGTCCGTGTGTGCCCGCACATGTGTTCGGTCCCATCGGACCGCCAGATGGGACCCGTCCCATTCCTGTCCGGGGGACGTCGCGAACAGCCCCGAGCTGCGCACGGGGTCGGCATGGGGTCCCCGCGACGCCGCCAGCGCCTTGGCGCCGGTGGCGCCGTAGACCACCTGCTCGCCGTGGTGGGACTGCGCAAACCCACGAAAGAGTGCGCCGGTGTTCCTGGAGTCCGGCGGTGGCATCCCCCGGGGGGATCCGAGGAGGTCAACTGACGCGGACCGGGCGACGTGGTGCAATCGCGCCGTGGTGCCCGGCAACTCCACGACCACGTGCTCCGGATGACCTGCGCCGGTCTGCTGGTGCCCGGAGGAACCGTTCTCCGGCAGGTGCGGACGCAGCCACTCGATGAACCGCTGTTCGTAGCGCGGGGGGACGACCACTGTCAGGTAGTTCGACATCGCTTCAGCATGCCACGATTCTGGTGTGGCTGATCAGTTGAAGTACTGCGGGAGCTCCTCCCGCATCGCGTCCCCCAGCAGGGGGGTCATCGTGCGCACGAAGGTGGTGCTCAGGTGCGATTCGTCATTCCACACCGCCACGTTTCCCACCACGGCTGGGCACACCTCGGCCTGACGACCGCCGGGGCACACATACTCCCCGACGTCGATGGTGTGGGCCCCTTCCGGCAGGTCGAGGGCAATGAGGGGATCCTGCGGAGACATCTGGTCCGGGTCTGCGCCGCACCCGATCGGATCACCGCCGGAGGCCAGACAGTCTGCGGCATGCTCCGCGGGACGGGGGGTGCCGCGCACCAGCAGCAGCTCGGCACCGGTCTCCGTGATCTGCTTCCACCGGTCCGGCGCGCCAGTCATGATCATCTCGGAGTCGGGGCGCCTCATCGCCCGCGTCCCGGGGGTGATCACCAGATCGACGGAGCGCTCGTCCGCCCAGTCGATGAAGTTGTCGTTCCATGCGGGGCAGGTGCCGTCCTCCTCCGCGGTCATGGTGTTGAACACACAGCCGGACTTGTTGACGACCAGCAGCTCCCAGCCGTATTCAGCAGCCAGCGCCCGCACCGCCGGGCCCCACATCACGGAATGGGAACCGCCGGCGATCACCACGGTCGCCGTCGGGTCGTCCGGCTTCTCCGGGTCCTCGCAGACGAGCACCTCATCCGTGCCCGGATCGTGGCGGTAGGACTGCACGCAGCCCCAGTCGTAGACCTCCGGCCTGTCGTCGGCGAGCTGCTCGGCTGCGGGGACGAAATCGGCCTCCGGAGGGGTCGGCGCGTCCTCAGCCATGGCCGCGGCACCGGGGTAGGTGTCCCAGTCCCAGTCCTCGAAGACGGTGGCGAGCGGGGCCTCCATCTGGTTGGCCGCCGTGGCCACGCCTCCTCCCAGCACCAGCGCCGCAGTCGTCGTGCCGATGACCACGAGATTGACCCGTTTGACTCGCTTCGGGTCACGTCCTCCCGGCAGCGCGGCCAGCGGCTGCTCGATCCAGCGGTACATCGCCATGGCCAGCACGGTAGCCACGGCCAGGACGCCCAATCCTCCAAGGAGCCCCACCGACTCCCGGCCACGGATCTCCAGGTAGTAGATCAGGAGGGGCCAGTGCCACAGGTAGAGCCCGTAGGCGTGGTTGCCGACCCAGCCGAGCGCCCGGCCCGAGAGCATCCTGCTCGCGGCCCCGGCCACCGGCTCGTCCTGATCGACCTTCCGGTCTTTGCCCGCCGCCGTGGCGAAGATCACCAGAGCCAGGCCCAGTAGGGGCCACAGGGCCCAGGGACCGGGGAAGAGCTGCCCGCCGTCCAGCACGAAACCGCTGGACACCATGAGGGCGAGGCCCAACCAGCAGGCCGCAGCGCGGGACCACCGGGGCAGGTGGACCAGGCCGACTGACAGGGCCAGCATTCCGCCGAAGGCCAGCTCCCAGAACCTGGGGACACTCAGCAGGTACGCGGCGTCCTGGTCATATCCGCCCACCACGATGGCGCGGGCCAGGGAGGCCCCGATGATGACGACGACCAACACGCCCATCACCCGGGCGGCCGGGACCCTCAGGGCCTTGGCCACGAGGACGGCGATGACCGCCACCAGCGGCCACACCAGGTAGAACTGCCCCTGGACGGACAGCGACCAGAAGTGCTGGAACGGAGAGGTCTCCGGTCCCGCGGCGCCGTAGGCCAGCTGGGAGTTCACCAGCTCCAGGTTCTCGAAGTACAGCAGCGAGGCCCGGGACTCCGCCAGGAGCTGGTCGCGCTGGGTGGACGGCAGCACGAACAGGCCCACCACCGTTGTCACCAACACCACGAGGGCTGCCGGGATGACGATCCTGCGGGCCAGTCGGCCGAAGTACCTGAGCAGGTCGATCCGGCCGCCGGAGGTCGCGGCCTCGCGCAGCAGCATGCCGGTGAACAGGAAGCCGGAGATCGCCAGGAACACGTCGAGCCCGCCGGAGGTGCGGCCGTTGCCGAACAGGTGGAAGAGCACGACGCCGGCCAGGGCCAGGCCGCGGACGCCGTGGAGCTCCGGGAGGTAGCGGCGTTCCGGCAGGTGCCGGGTCAGTCGGTCCTGACGGTTGCGGAAACGACGGGCGGGTGCAGGATCGGCTGCCCCGCGGGCCGCTTCACGTTCGGAGATTGACACGGTGGGAGGTCCTCTGGGCGTGGCTCAAGGCGCGGCCGATGCGGTCGCCGAGCCCGGACCATCATATGGCCTCGGGTGCACCGAACCACGAGGTGGGTGGCAGCGGCGCGACTGTCTCGCCGGGTGCGGAAGCCCTCATGATCTCCGGGCAGTGACCCCCGTGGCCAACGGGGCGGTGGTGTGCTGACGCCGGGCAGGGAATTCGAAGAGCAGGTTGCACTGCTGCCGATGGTGGGTGAGGAAGGCGGGTACCGCAAGCGCGATGATGAACAGGACGGTAAAGCGAATCTTGGTGTCCGGCCAGCCGGTTGCACCCCAGACCTGACTGGCAACCAGCAGGACCGCGGTGTGGACGGTGTAGTAGATGATGGAATTTCTTCCGATCTGGTCCAGGGGAGGGAACGTGGGGAGGCGGGGGCCCAACCACAGCAGGGCCACCAGGCCCGGAAGCGGGTACAGGACGGTCCAGGGCAGGGCCCGGGTCACGACCACGAGCTCCGTGGCGGAGCCGACGCCGATCGTGATCCCGATGAGGCCCAGCAGGATCGGAGCCCAGACCGGGAGCGCCTGGATGCGGGGCACCCAGGGACCCAGGGCCGCGCCGATGAAGAAGAAGGATCCGTAGAAGAAGATGCGGGCGGCCTCAGGCACCTCGTCCTTGACCATGATCAGAATCAGGATGAAGGCCACAGAGAGCGCCAGAGCGGGAATCCACCGGTTCAGGGGAGCCACGATGAAGCAGACCATCAGCACCACCAGGAACCACTGGTAGGTTCCGTCCACCCACTCGACGGGTGAGAAGAAGTCGTCGTATCGTGCGCTGATGATGAGTTGCACGCTGCTCCAGAGGACCAGGGGCCAGAGGATCTTGCGGAACTTGCCACCAAGATAGGCGCCCAGGGGTTTGGCCAGGCCACGGTGCAACAGCAATCCCGAGAGGATCAGCAGCAGGGGCATGCGGTAGGGATCGAAGAACATCGTGATCGGGTCGAGGAACGGGACCGACTCTCGCCCGGTGGCACTCTTGAAATTGCCGGCAGCATGGAAGAGCACCACGAGGAAGATGGCCAGGCCCCGGTACGTGTCCATCCAGGTCATGCGGGATGCCGTCGGGGTGATGGGATGCATGGTGGGAGGTCCTCGGTTGGTCGCTGTCACCCCTTCCGAGGGGCCGTCCGCCGGAACTGGCCGGCCGACGTCGGGCACCGGCCATGCTAGGCCCGGAGCAGTCAGGCGCCTACCCGACGCGCTGTCCCGGGCGATCTCAGCCCTGGGAACCGGCAGCCCCGCGATATAGTGCGCAGTGGGGACGTCGGCCCCGGAAACCTCAGGGCCACCGTCCGGTTCGACTCCACCGATCTCCACAGAATCGCCCCAGACAAGGACCATGTACCTCAAGACCCTGACTGCCCGCGGCTTCAAGTCCTTCGCCTCGGCCACCACGTTCCACTTCGAACCCGGCGTGACCGCCGTGGTGGGTCCCAACGGCTCGGGCAAGTCCAACGTGGTGGATGCCCTGTCCTGGGTGATGGGGGAGCAGGGCGCCAAGAACCTGCGTGGCGGCAAGATGGAGGACGTCATCTTCGCGGGGACCGCCGGCCGGGCACCATTGGGCCGCGCCCAGGTCTCCCTGACCATCGACAACACGGACGGCGCCCTGCCGATCGAGTACTCGGAGGTCACCATCTCCCGCACGCTGTTCCGCAGCGGGGGATCGGAGTATGCGATCAACGGCGGCTCCTGCCGGCTGCTGGACATCCAGGAGCTGCTGTCCGACTCCGGGCTCGGCCGTGAGATGCACGTGATCGTGGGCCAGGGGCAGCTGGACCGGATCCTGCAGGCCAGCCCCGAGGAGCGCCGCGGTTTCATCGAGGAGGCCTCCGGCGTGCTCAAGCACCGCCGGCGCAAGGAACGCAGCGTCCGCAAGCTGGAGTCCATGCGCTCCAACCTGGATCGGGTCCGCGACCTCACCGAGGAGGTGCGGCGGCAGCTGGGGCCGCTGTCCAAGCAGGCCAAGACGGCCCGCAAGGCGCAGCGCATCCAACACGACGTGCGGGACGCGCGTTCCCGGCTGCTCGCTGACGACGTGGCTCGTCAGCAGGCGGCGCTGGATCGTCTGGGGGCCGGGGACCAGGAACTCGAGGAAGCGGTGGCAGACGCCCAGGCCGAGGTGGACCGAGCCGCCGAGGCGGCCACGGCGATGGCCGCCGAGCTCGCCACCGCGTCCCAGGCTGCCGCGGCCGCCCGGGACCACTGGTACCGGCTCTCCACGCTGGCCGAGCGGTACCGCTCCCTGGGAGCAGTGGCCGCTGAACGTGAGCGTTCCCGGCGCCATCCCGTGCCTCCTCCTTCAGGCCCGGATCCGGAGACCGCACAGCAGCTGGCCGAACGTGCCGAGGCCGAGGCCTTCGCCGCCGAGGCGGCCGTGACGGCGGCACGCCAGGACCTGGAACGGACCGCGGCTGAACGGCAGCAGGCCGAACTGTCCGCCCGCGCCGCCACCGAGGAATACACCCGGTTGATGCAGCAGGCCGCGGACCGCCGTCAGGCCGCAGCCGTGGCGGCCGGCCGGATCGAAGCCGCCCGGGCCACCGAACGGTCCCTGCGAGGACAGTGGGAACAGTCCACCGCCCGGTTGTCCGAGAGCGAGCGGACCGCCGAGGACCTGCGCGCGGAACTCGTGGACTATCAGAACCGACTGGCCGGGTCCCTGGATTCCGAGGAGGCACTGGACGCCGACCATGAGGCAGCAGCCGAGAAGGCCGAGGGGCTGCGGAACCGGCTCGCCCGCCTCGACGAGGCGCTCGCCGTTGCCGAATCCGCCCACGGGGCCGCCATGGCCCGGCGGGACGCACTGATCGAGGCCCTGGAGCCCGAGGCCGGCGCCGCAGCGTCAGCGCTCGGGGATCTTGAGCCGACCACCCTGGCTCAGGCGCTGACCGTCCAGGACGGGTGGGAGGCGGCCATCGCCGCGGCCCTCGGGGGTCCCTCCGAACAGCTCGTGGTGGATGGGCTGGAACCTGCGGTTCGGGCCGCAGAGCGGCTCTCGGAGGCCGGCGCTGCCGATGCACGACTGCTGTTCGCCTGGTCAGGCGACTCCCCAGATGGCTCGGCAGATGGCTCGGCAGGCAACCCCTCCGACGACTGCGTGGACGGCAGGGACGGGGCCGATGACCTGCCGGTGACGCTGCCCGAGGGCGTCACGGACGCGGCGGCGATGGTGCGGTTCCCCGCGGGGCAGGGTCGGCCCGGCATCGCCGGTACGGTCCACTCGCTGCTGGCCGGGACCCTGTTGGTGGAGGACCTGGCCACGGCTCGTGCCCTGTGGGAGTCCGGCCGGTTGCCACAGCGTCACCGGGGGGCACCGGCCCGCCTGGCGACCCGGGACGGGCACGTGCTCGGGGCCGGGTGGGCGGACGGGCGGGGCGCCGGGGCAGGGAGCCGGCTGGAACGGCAGGCCGCCGCAGACGAGGCGTCTGAGGTGGCAGGTGCGGCCCTGCACGAGGTCGAGCGGCTGCGCTTCGAGCGGTCCGGGCTGGTGCACCGGGTCGAGGAGGCGGTGACCGCAGAGCAGGCCACCCTGGAGGCCCTGGAGGCCTCGGATGCCCGGTTCACCGCCGTGACGGAGGACCTGGCGCGTCTGAACCAGCAACTCGCCCATGCCGACCAGGCGGTCGAACGGCAACGGGCCGAACTCATCGCACTGCGGGAGCGGCTCGCCGAGGCGGAGACCGCGGTCGGGTCGGCGGTCGAGGCCGCTGAACGGCAGACCGGGCTCGCCGCGGCGGCCGGGGACGGGGCGGTCCCCGAGGCGGAGGACGTCGGTCCCGCCCCGGACCCGGCGGCGCGTGACGCCGCGGAGGGCCGGGCCGGTGAGGCCCGGCACGAGGAGACCGAGGCCCGCCTGGCCCTGCGGGCCGCGGAGTCCACGCTGACCCAGCTCACGGCCCGGGCGGATCAGTCGCGGCGTCAGGTGTCTGCGGCCACCGTGGCCCATCAGGAGCGGGAGCGGGCCGAACAGAAGCGCCGCGCGTGGCTGGCGCGGATCTCCGCGGTCTCTCAGGCCCTCCAGGAGGCGATGGCGTCTCTGGAGCAGGCCGTGGCCCGGGCCGAGTCCGACCGTTCCGAGCTCGAGCGCCGGGGCGAGGAGCTCGCGGCGGAGCGGCAGCGGCTGCAGAGCGCCGCCGAACGGCACCGCTCGGCCGTGGCCCAGGCCAAGGACCGGTTGCACGCGGCGCGCATGGCCCGGCAGGAGCAGCAGCTCACCCTGGACCAGTTGCTGGCCAAGGCCCTGGATGATCTGGGCATGACCGGCGAGTACCTGCTGGAGCACTTCGGTCCGGAGGTTCCCGTCCCACTCGTGCCCGCGGAAGTGGACGGGCCAGCGTCGGAGGGGCCGGCGTCGGGCTCCGTGGTCGAGGATGATGCGGCGGCCGAGAACGCCGAGGCGCCCGAGACCGAGTCCGTGCCCTACGACCGGGCCGAGCAGCAGAAACGGCTGCGCCGCGCCGAACGTGAGCTCGCCGCCTTGGGACGGGTGAACCCCCTGGCGCTGGAGGAGTATGCGGCCGTGGAGGAACGCCACCGCTTCCTCTCCGGTCAGCTCGAGGACCTGGACTCCAGCCGGCGGGATCTGCTGACCATCATCCAGGACGTGGATGCCACGGTGCTGCGGGTGTTCTCGTCCGCGTTCGAGGACACCGCGGCCCAGTTCCAGCATGTCTTCGCCACGCTGTTCCCGGGCGGTGAGGGCCGGCTCTTCCTGACGGATCCCGAGAACCTGCTGGAGTCAGGTGTCGAGGTGGAGGCCCGTCCGGCCGGCAAGAAGGTCAAGCGGCTGTCCCTGCTCTCGGGCGGTGAGCGGTCCCTGGCGGCTGTGGCCATGCTCGTGGCGATCTTCAAGGCCCGCCCCAGCCCGTTCTACGTCATGGACGAGGTGGAGGCCGCACTGGATGACACCAACCTGGGGCGTCTGCTGGAGATCTTCCGGGAGCTGCAGCAGGACAGCCAGCTCATCATCATCACCCACCAGAAGCGCACCATGGAGGTCGCGGACGCGCTCTACGGCGTCTCCATGCGGGGAGATGGCGTCAGTACGGTGATCAGCCAGCGTCTGGACGGTGGCCGTCCGGCTGAGGCGGCTCTGGCGGATTGACCGCCGGCAGGGCCCCGGTGCGCGGCCCGCCCGGTGTCACGGGCAGATTGGTCTCCGCCGCGAAGGCCCAGGAGATGGCGCCCACGGCCAGGATGCCCCCGGTGAGCATGAAGGCCCAGCCGAACCCGGCCGCATCCACCACGAGCCCGGCGATCAGGGGCCCGGAGATGGCTCCCAGGTCAGAGGCCATCTGGGCGGTGGACATGACGGGACCGGCCTTGCGGTCCTGCCCCACGAGGTCCGCGATGGCCGCCTGTTGGGGTGCGTTGAGCAGTCCCGTCCCGGACCCGGAGAGCACGCAGAGGGCCAGGAACACCCAGGCGTTGTCCATCCAACCGATGAAGGCGGTGCCGGCCGCGGCCACCAGCAGCCCGATGATGATGAGCGGCTTGCGGCCGTGGGCGTCGGAGAGCCGCGAGGAGAACGTGACGGCGGCGATGTTGCCGAGCGCGAAGAGGGACAGCGCCGCCCCGGCGATCTGCGGGCCGTCCAGCCAGAAGCCGGTGCCCGCGAAGGCGGTGGCCGCCAGCAGCGGGGTCAGCGAGTTGCGGACGCCGAAGGTGGCCCAGCCGTTGGCGAAGAAGGAGGTCAGGGCCGCGCGGTAGGAGGTGTGTTCCCAGGCCTCGGCCACGCGCATCTCGGGCCGCACGTCTGGCTTGCCGCGGTCGGCCAGCCGGGAGTCGCGGAGCAGGACGAAGACCAGTCCGGCGGCCGCCACCAGCGCCGTTCCGTAGATCAGGAAGGGGACGCGGTACCCGAAGACCGCCAGTACCGAGCCGACCACCGGTCCGGCGATGTTGCCGATCAGGAAGGCCGAGGCATAGGCGCCGGAGACCCGGCCGCGGATGCTCGGGGGCGCCTTGCGGGCCAGGAAGGCCATGGCGGAGACCGTGAACAGGGTGGAGCCGATGCCCCCGAGGGCCCGGAAGGTCAGCAGCTGCCAGTACTCCTGCGAGAACGCGATCAAGAACATGGACGCCGCCACGATCAGCACCCCGGTCATATAGGCGGGGGTCTCGCCGAACCGGCTGGTGATGCGGCCGGAGAACGGGGCGAACAGCAGCCGCGTGAGGCCGAACGCGGAGACCACGGCGGAGACCGCGGTGGCCGAGGCGTTGAACGACTGGGCGTACTGGGGGAGCACCGGGGCGATGATGCCGAAGCCGATGGCGATGATGAAGGCCGCCGCCACGAGGACCTTGATCTCCCGGGGAATGGGGACCTGCGCAGTCCGGGAGGTCTTCGAAGGTGCCATGACCCCATCCTGCCACCCGGGCGCTGACCGTGCTGTGACCGGCAGGGGCGGCCGGGAGCTGTGACAGACTGGTCCGGTGGATCCGATCATCTTGATTTCGCTCGCCTCTGTCCTCATCGTCGGCCTGGCCCTGCTGGGGTTCATCGACCGCACGCCCAAGCCGCCGAAGGGCACCTACCCGACCACGCGGGATGACAACGACCCGGCGCCCGGCGGCACGGCCGGTACCGATCTCCTCGAACGCCCGGAGACCGACGACGCCGGCCGGACCGGCACCGCCGTCGCGGAACCCGAGTCTCCGGTCGCCGCTCCCGTGCCGGCCACGGACGTGGAGGACATCGAGGCCCCGCCTGGGCTGGAGACCCCGGCCCCAGCCGCCGGCCGACTGGCCCGGCTGCGGGCCCGCCTGGCGAAGTCCAACAACATCTTCGGCAAGGGTCTGCTGGCCCTGCTCTCCAGCGACAACATCACGGACGAGGTCTGGGACGAGGTCGAGGAGACCCTGTTGCTGGCGGATCTCGGCACCGCCCCGACGATGGAGCTGGTGGACAACCTGCGTGAGCGGGTCACGGTGGAGGGCTCCAGGGACCCACAGCAGGTCAAGGCCATGCTCCACGAGGAACTGGTCAAGATGGTGGACCCGAGCATGGACCGCCGGCTGGATGCCACCCGTAAGCAGGACCGCCCGGCCGTCATGATGGTCGTCGGCGTCAACGGTGTGGGCAAGACCACCACCGTGGGCAAGATCGGCCGCGTGCTCGTGGCCGAGGACCGTCACGTGGTCTTCGGCGCGGCGGACACCTTCCGCGCCGCCGCCGCCGAGCAGTTGGCCACGTGGGGCTCCCGTGTGGGCGTGGACACCGTCCGCTCCCATGAGGATGGCGCGGACCCGGCCTCGGTTGCCTTCGAGGCGGTGAAGACCGGCATCGAGCAGGAGGCCGATGCCGTCATCGTGGACACCGCCGGACGCCTGCAGAACAAGGCGAACCTCATGGACGAGCTGGGCAAGATCAAGCGAGTCATCGAGAAGCAGGCCCAGGTGGACGAGGTCCTGCTGGTCTTGGACGCCACCACCGGCCAGAACGGCCTGGCCCAGGCCAAGGTATTCGCCGAGGTGGTCAACATCACCGGGATCGTGCTGACCAAGCTGGACGGCACCGCCAAGGGCGGGATCGTGGTGGCCATCCAGCGAGAGCTCGGCGTCCCGGTCAAGCTGGTGGGCCTCGGTGAGGGACCGGATGATCTGGCCCCGTTCAACGCCGAGGGCTTCGTGGAGGCCCTGCTGGACTGAGGGATTTGCCGGGCCGGGTCCCGTAACACGCTGTTAACGCCCTCGGGGCGAACCTCATCTACCGGAAACATCTCCGCACGGGTCAGGAAACACAGCGGGAGCATCCTCTTAACCGGGACCAGTCGCAACCGTCGCGGCTCGTGCCGATGACCCGGGCCATCCCCGTCCGGGCGCGGCGGTTGGTCCTTCGGCGAGAGGAATCAATGTGGAAACGATCGAACTGACAGCAGGCCATGTCTGGACCATGGTGTGTGCCGGCCTGGTCCTGCTGATGACCCCCGGCCTGGCCTTCTTCTACGGGGGCCTGACGCGAGCCAAGGCCTCACTGAACATGATGATGATGTCCTTCGTGTCCATCGGCCTGGTCGCCGTGGTCTGGGTGCTGTGGGGCTACAACATGTCCGGCGGTGAGGGCATCCTCCAACTGTTCGCCAGCCCCTTCGCCGACTTCGGCCTCTACGGGGCCCTCGGGACCGAGGACCTGATCGGGATCGGCTTCGGCGCCACCTTCGCGATCATCACGGTGGCCCTGATCTCCGGGGCGATCGCCGACCGCGCCAAGTTCAGCACCTGGGTGGTCTTCGTCCCGATCTGGGTCACCGCCGTCTACTGCCCGCTGGCGTTCATGGTGTGGGGCGGTGGCCTGCTCTCGGCTGACGGCTTCATCGGTTCAGCCGTCGGGGAGGCCATCGACTTCGCAGGCGGCCTGGTCGTCCACATCGCCGCCGGCGTGGCTGCGCTGGTGCTGGCCCTGCTGCTGGGCAAGCGCAAGGGCTTCGGCGTCGACCCGGGCCACCGTCCCCACAACATCCCCTTCGTGATGCTCGGTGCGGCCCTGCTGTGGTTCGGCTGGTTCGGGTTCAACGGCGGTGCCGCGGCCGACGCCACCCAGGCGGGTCTCATCTGGGTCAACACGCTGGCCGCCCCGGCCGCCGCCATGCTCGGCTGGCTGCTCACCGAACGGGTGCGCGGCAAGCGCGCCACCTCGATCGGCAGTGCCTCCGGCATCGTGGCCGGCCTCGTCGCCATCACGCCGGCCTGCGCCTACGTGGACCCGGTGGGCGCCCTGATCATCGGCTTCCTCTCGGGCGCCGCCTGCGCACTGGCCGTCGGCCTGAAGTACAAGCTCGGCTTCGACGACTCCCTGGACGTCGTGGGCCTGCACCTGGTGGCCGGCATCCTCGGCACCGTGATGATCGGCCTGCTGGGCCTGCCGATGGAGGACGGCCGCGCCGGCCTCTTCTACGGCGGCGACGCCTCGCTGCTGATGGCCCAGGTCGTGGCCGTGGTGGTCGCCGTGGTGTACACGGCCATCGTGACCTTCATCATCGGCATCGCACTCAAGGCCACGATGGGCTGGCGCGTCACCGCCGAGGAGGAAGAGCTCGGCCTGGACCAGTCGCTGCACAGCGAGATCGCCTACGAGTTCGGAGGCGGTGGGATGGGGACGTCCTATGCCGAGACCGTGGACACCGGAGAGCAGCAGCAGATCGCCGGAGCCCGTGCCGCCGAGCCCGCCCCGGAGACCGAAGCGGTCCGTGTGCAGTGATGGCACCGTGATGTCCTGACGGCGTTCCCCGCCGGGATCCCCGGACGGCGCCGGGCCCCCGCAACTGTGCGGGGGTCCGGCGCCGTCTGACTTGATACCCTTGGAAACCGGTAGATTCGCATGTGCCGCCCCCCAACCCCGAAGGAAGAGCACCGCAGTGTTCAACTCCCTGTCCGACCGCCTGGCCGCCACCTTCAAGAACCTGAAGGGCAAGGGTCGTCTGTCCGAGGCGGACATCGACGCCACCGCCCGTGAGATCCGCCGGGCGCTGCTGGACGCCGATGTGGCCGTTCCGGTGGTCCGGGAGTTCATCGCCCACATCAAGGAGCGCTCTCTCGGCGAGGAGGTCAGCCAGGCCCTCAACCCCGGCCAGCAGGTCGTCAAGATCGTCAACGACGAACTGGTCGGCATCCTGGGCGGCGAGACCCGGCGGCTGAACCTCGCGAAGAACCCGCCCACGGTGATCATGCTCGTGGGCCTGCAGGGCGCCGGTAAGACCACGCTGGCCGGCAAGCTCTCCCAGCATCTCAAGGAGCAGGGCCACACGCCGATGTTGGTGGCGGCGGACCTGCAGCGGCCCAACGCGGTCAAGCAGTTGCAGGTCAACGGTGAACGGGCCGGGGTTCCCGTCTACGCCCCGCACCCGGGCGTCTCCAGCGAGTTCGAGGACGCGACCGGAGACCCGGTTCAGGTGGCTCGAGACGGCGTGGCGGAGGCGAAGGCCAAGTACAACGACGTCGTGATCGTGGACACCGCCGGCCGGCTCGGTGTGGACTCGGAGCTCATGGAGCAGGCCGCGAACATCCGCTCCGCGGTACAGCCGGACGAGGTGCTCTTCGTCCTCGATGCCATGATCGGCCAGGACGCGGTGGCCACGGCGCAGTCGTTCAACGAGGGTGTCGGCTTCACCGGAGTGGTGTTGTCCAAGCTCGACGGCGACGCGCGCGGCGGTGCCGCCCTCTCGGTGCGCTCGGTGACGGGCAAGCCGGTCATGTTCGCCTCCACGGGCGAGAGCCTGTCCGACTTCGAGGTCTTCCACCCGGACCGGATGGCATCGCGCATCCTGGACATGGGCGACGTGATGAGCCTGATCGAGCAGGCCGAGCGCAGCTGGGACAAGGCCGAGGCCGAGAAGATGGCCCAGAAGTTCGTGGACCAGGAGGACTTCACCCTCGACGACTTCCTTGATCAGATGCAGCAGATCAAGAACATGGGCTCCATGAAGAAGCTGCTCATGATGATGCCCGGTGCCCAGGGCATGCGGCAGCAGCTGGAGCAGTTCGACGATCGCCAGATCGACCGCATCGAGGCCATCATCCGGTCCATGACCCCGCATGAGCGGGTGGCACCCAAGATCATCAACGGTTCCCGCCGCGCCCGGATCGCCCGCGGCTCCGGTGTCCAGGTCTCTGAGGTCAACGGCCTGCTGGAGCGGTTCGGCCAGGCTCAGAAGATGATGAAGAAGATGGCCTCCGGTGGGGGCATGCCGGGGATGCCAGGGATGCCAGGGATGCCAGGCGGCGGCGCCGCCGGAGGATCCAAGAAGGGAAAGGGCAAGGGCAAGAAGGCCAAACCCCGGTCCGGCAACCCGGCCAAGGCAGCTCAGGAGATGCGTGAGCTCGAGGAGCGCCGCAAACGCCCTGCCGCCCCGCCGCAGGGCTCGGCCTTCGGGAAGGGGGCCGAAGGCGGCCCGGACGGCTTCGATCCGTCCTCGCTGAACCTCCCCAAGGGCTTCGAGAAGTACCTCGGCGGCAACTGAGCCGAACTGCACCACGGGCCGTTCCTCCCCTGCGGAGGGACGGCCCGTGGCATGGGAGGGACAACTCTCCGGGAATAGTTGAAGCGTCAACCATGTTGTGCTGTACTGAAGGCCATTCACCACAACAGTTCTCCCGATCCTGAAGGAGCCTCCCATGACTTCCAGCGCCGCCACCGCAGATCACCTCATCGATCCTGCTGCAGCCTCGTTTGCAGCCTCGTTGAATCACCAGTCCATCAGTGGACGTCCGGTGGATCAGCTGCTCCCCGCTGGGCTGACCATGGGCATGGTCACCCTCAAGACAGACAACGTGTCTCGTCTACGCGGCTACTACGAGCAGGCCCTCGGGCTCGTGGTGGTGGCTCAGGACGGGCCGAACGTGATCCTGGGGCGCGCCGGGGTTCCCCTCGTGGGTATCGAGGAGGCCCGGGGTCTCAAGCTGCCGGGCGAGGGAGAGGCCGGGCTGTATCACGTGGCCATTCTGTTCGAGCAGGCCGCCGACCTGGCCGCTGCCGTGTACTCGGCCGTGCGTCATGACCCCACGCGGTTTGTGGGCAGCTCCGATCACCTGGTCTCCGAGGCCTTCTACTTCCAGGATCCGGACCACAATGGCATCGAACTCTATGTGGACCGTCCCCGAGATCAGTGGCAGTGGGGTGAGGACCGCCAGATCGCGATGGGCACCATCTATCTGGCGTGGGACCAGTACCTCAACAACCACCTCACAGAGGAGGCCGTCGCCCGGCTGCGCACGGCGCCCGCCTCGGTGGGGCACGTCCACCTGCAGGTGGGGGATGTTGCCACTGCGGAGGAGTTCTACGTCCGGGACCTCGGGTTCGAGAAGACCACGGGATTGGGCACCATGGCTCTGTTCGTGTCTGCCGGCGGGTATCACCACCACATGGCCATGAACACCTGGAACTCCACCGGGGTGGGGCCCCGTCGCAACACCCTGGGTCTGGGCACCGTGGACGTGACCCTACCTCGCGGTGAGGGGTTGGGCGCGGCGGAAGAACGCCTCGCGAGTGCAGGCCGGACCGCGCAGCGCACCGATCGTGGCCTCGAGGTGCGAGACCCGTGGAACACGCTGCTGGTCCTGACCGAGGCCGAGGCTCCTGCCGTCAGGATGTCCGGTGCAGTGACCGACTAGGAGAATTGGCCGGGGATCTGGCAGAATGGGACGGTACTGAGCTGCCGTCCGGGCGACCCTCTATCCCTCCGGCCGGCCGTTCTGTCAGTAGCCCGCCGTTCCGTGCCAACCCCACGGCCGGAGCGGAGGTTGCGCCACCACCAAGAACCAGGAGCTACCACACCCGTGGCCGTTAAGATCCGTTTGAAGCGCTTCGGCAAGATGCGCGCCCCGTACTACCGCATTGTCGTCATGGACTCCCGCGCCAAGCGCGATGGCCGTGCCATCGAGGAGATCGGCAAGTACCACCCGACCGAGGAGCCCTCGTTCATCGAGGTCCAGTCTGAGAGGGCCCAGTACTGGTTGTCCGTGGGCGCCCAGCCCACCGAGCAGGTCCAGGCCATCCTCAAGATCACCGGTGACTGGCAGAAGTTCAAGGGGGAGCCCGGAGCAGAGGGCACCCTGAAGACCAAGCAGCCCAAGGAGGCCTTCGTGGCCCCGCAGAAGGGCTCGGTCATCATCCCCGAGGCCATCACCCCCAAGAAGGACGCTGCTGAGGCTCCGGCCGAGTCAGCTGACTCCGCAGAGGGCGCCGAGGCTGCCGGCAACGACTCCGAGGCCCCGGCTGACGAGAAGTCTGAGTGACCATGCTGAATGAAGCGCTCGAACACCTGGTCCGGGGGATTGTCGATTCCCCCGAGGATGTCCAGGTCGACCTGCGCACCAACCGGCGGGGCGAGGTCCTCGAGGTCCGTGTCGATCCCTCCGACCTCGGTCGGGTGATCGGCCGCCAGGGCCGGACCGCCACGGCATTGCGCACCGTGCTGGACGGCCTCGCCGGCCACCCGGTGCGGGTCGACGTGGTGGACACCGACCGCCGCCGGTAGCTGTACCGTGCCACCCCACCCTGCAGGTCTCGGTGGGCGCGGCACATGACATGATGGCCCGTGTCCGGACACTGTCCGGCGCGGGCCATCGGTGTCTGAGACCACCCGCAGACCAGCCCGCCGATCATCCGGCAGTGCCCAGGAGAGGACCCCACCACCATGCCCCAGCCAGGCGATCAGAGCCCGTCCGTCGACGGGATTGAGCAGGTCCGCGTCGCCCGGATCGGCAAGCCGCACGGCATCCGGGGGGAGGTGACCGTGCAGGTCTACACGGACGAGCCGGGCGAGCGTTTCCTCCCCGGTGCCGGACTCATCGGCCGGCGGGGCGGCACAACCGGCGGACGTGACGGCGAGCTGACCGTGGTGCGGGCCCGGTGGAACAAGGACATCCTGTTGCTGGCCTTCGAGGGAGTCCTCACGCGCAACCAGGCAGAGGAGCTGCGCGGCACGGAGCTCTTCGCCGCCCCGGGCGGGGCCGGTGAGGACGATTCCTGGTATGAGGAGGACCTCGTGGGCCTGGCGGTGCTGGTGGGAGGCCGGCGCGTCGGTTCCGTGACGGGCCTGCAGACCGGTGAGTTCCAGGACCTGCTGGAGATCGGGGTGGACGGTGGTGCCGAGGTGCTGGTGCCCTTCGTGGACGAGATCGTTCCCGAGATCGATCCGGAGGCGGGCGTCATCACCCTCACCCCGCCGCCGGGTCTGCTGACCCTGAACGAGGAGTCCGGCGCCGCACCGGGCCAGGGGGACTCGGCATGAGGGTCGACGTCGTCACCATCTTCCCCGAGTACCTGGCCGCCCTGGACGTGTCCCTGATCGGCAAAGCGCGGCGGGATGGGCTGCTGGACATCAGGATCCACGACCTGCGCGAGCACACCGTGGACCGCCACCGCACGGTGGACGACACGCCCTACGGGGGCGGGGCCGGCATGGTGATGAAGCCCGAGCCCTGGGCCCTGGCTCTGGAGGGGATCGCCGTGGCCGGCGCGGAAGCCGCCGCCCCGACCGCACCGCAGGGTGCACGTCCCGTACTGCTGGTGCCGACGCCGTCGGGCACCTTGTTCCAGCAGGCTGTGGCCCAAGAGCTGTCCACTGCGGATCACCTGGTGGTGGCCTGCGGGCGCTACGAGGGTATCGACGAGCGGCTGTTCGAATGGGCCGGGGAGCACTTCGACGTCCGCCTGGTCTCCCTCGGCGACTACGTGCTCAACGGTGGGGAGGTGGCGGCGCTGGCCATGATCGAGGCCATCGGCCGGCTCGTGCCCGGCGTGGTCGGCAACCCGGAGTCCCTCGTGGAGGAGTCCCACAGCGATGGGCTGCTGGAGTACCCGGTCTACACCAAGCCGTCCTCCTGGCGCGGCCGCGAGGTCCCGGAGGTGCTGCTCTCTGGGGATCACGGGCGGGTCGCCGCCTGGCGGCATGACCAGCAGCTGGAGCGCACCCGGGCCCGCCGGCCCGATCTTCTCCCAGGAGACAAGACGGCCCCGCCTCTGGCATAATGTACAGCTGTGTCAACTGGACATCCGACCTGCCACAGGGGGCGGATGTCAACAGTGTGACCAACCGGCACCCATGAGGGGTTGTCCGGTCACCGGTTTCTGGCCCGCCCATCCCGACGCCTCCGCCACGGAGACACCGGCCGGCGAGCCGCAGATGACGTGAATGACCTGTGGCGTTCACCAGGAGTATCACCATGCATATTCTCGACTCCGTCGATGCCGCCGCGCTGCGCAGCGACGTTCCCGACTTCCGTCCCGGCGACACCGTCAAGGTGCACGTGAACATCATCGAGGGCAAGACCGCCCGCGTGCAGGTCTTCCAGGGCTTCGTCATGGGCCGCCATGGCCATGGCATCCGCGAGACCTTCCGCGTCCGCAAGGTGTCCTTCGGCGTGGGCGTGGAGCGCACCTTCCCGGTGCACTCCCCGGTCATCGACAAGATCGAGCTCGTCTCCCGCGGTGACGTGCGCCGCGCCAAGCTGTACTACATGCGTGATCGCCACGGCAAGGCCGCCAAGATCAAGGAGAAGCGCGACTTCTCGGCCACGCCGAAGTCGGCCAAGAAGGCCTGATCGGCCACACACCGAGGTGGGCGGACATGCCGCACGACTCGCCTGATCCTCAGCGCCGCGGGCGCCGGGCCCCCACCGGGGACCGGCGCCCGCGGCGTCGTGGTATCCGGGGCCCCTGGGTGTTCGCCGCGGTGGCCGTGGCCGTTGCAGCTGTCCTGGCCTCGGCCCTGGTGCGCAGCACGGTGGCCGATCCCTATCGGATCCCCTCCGGGTCCATGGAGCCGTTGCTGCTCCCGGGCGATCGCATCAGCGTGGACCGGTCGGCCTATGACGCCGCGCCCGTGCGCCGCGGTGACGTGGTGGTGGTGGACGGTGAGGGCAGTTTTGTGCCCTATGACTCTCGCCCGGCCGCGGCGAAGTCCGTGGACGTTGCGCTGCAGTGGCTCGGTCTGGCTCCGGACACCACAGCGGTGGTGAAGCGGGTGGCCGGCACTGGCGGGGACACCGTGTCCTGCTGCACCGGGGATGGTCTGCTCCAGGTCAACGGCGAGCCGGTTCAGGAGGACTACCTGGCCGAGCTACCGGCCTCCACGGTTCCCTTCACGGCCACCGTGCCCGAGGGGCGGCTGTTCCTGCTGGGAGACAACCGTCACCACTCCCTCGATTCCCGAGCCCTGCTGGGTGCCCCCGGCGGCGGCATGATCGCCGAGTCCTCGGTCGTGGGGCGAGTGACGGCCATCGCGTGGCCGCCGGCTCGACGCACCGACCTGGAACAGGTCGATGCCCTGTCCGGGCGGTAGAGTGACAGGCTGGACCAGCGGAGAGGACGGCAGGATGACGCAGGACAGCAGCCCGGCGAGACCGGCGCGGCCCCAGGGCGTCGCCGAACCCTCCGGGGGCCGCCGCCTCTGGCTGGCGGTTCGCGAGATCGTCCTGATCATCCTCATCACCATCCTCGCCTCGTTCCTGGTCAAGACCTTCCTGTTCCGGGCCTACTACATCCCGTCCGGCTCCATGGAGCAGACGCTGCAGATCAATGACAGGATCTTCGTCAACCTCCTGATCCCCGGTCCCTTCGAGGTGGAACGCGGTGATGTGGTGGTCTTCGAGGACACCAAGGGCTGGCTCGGGCAGCCCGCGCCGGTGGCGTCCAACCCCGTCCGGGACGCCCTCGAGTTCATCGGCCTGATGCCCAACTCCTCCGAGCAGCACCTCGTCAAGCGTCTGATCGGACTGCCGGGTGACCGGGTGCAGTGCTGTAGCGCCGAGGGGGAGCTCACCGTCAACGGGGCCCCGGTCGAGGAGCCGTACCTGTATCCCGGCTCAGCGCCGTCCGACATCCCCTTCGACGTCACCGTGCCCGAGGGGCATGTCTGGGTCATGGGGGACCACCGGGACGCCTCGGCCGACTCGCGCATGCACCAGGATGGCCCCGGTGGCGGCTTCATCAGCCTCGATGACGTCACCGGACGCGCCGAGGTCATCGCCTGGCCGCTCTCCAGGTGGGGGGACGCCGGGGGAGACCGTGACGTCTTCGAGCAGGTCCCGGACCCGGAGGCGGCCCGGACCGGGTCCGAATGACGGCCAGGACAGCACGGCCGGCTCCGGTGATGCCGGATCTGGCGCTGGAGCATTCGCTCGCCGCGGCTCGGCGAGCGGAGATGGCTACGGAGGGTGGAGCGCTGCTCGTCGCCGGCATGGACGAGGTCGGCCGCGGCGCGTTGGCCGGTCCGGTGAGCGTCGGCGTGGTGGTGGTCAAGTTGCCCGACGACGGCCCCCATCCGGCCGTGCGTGACTCCAAGGCCCTGAGCGCCAAGCGCCGGACGGCGCTGGTCCCGGAGATCCTCTCCTGGGGTGCCGCGTCCGCCGTCGGGCACGCCGAACCGGCGGAGATCGACCGGTACGGGATCACCGCGGCCCTCGCCCTGGCGGGGCGACGTGCCTGGCACCGGGTGGCGGCGGACCTGGGCCGAATCCCGGATCTACTGCTCCTGGACGGGCGGGACAACTGGCTGCCGAAGGCGCCGGCCGCCCTGTGCGGGGCGCTGTCCCCGGGGCCCGGAGCTGTGCACCTGCAGGTCAAAGCCGATGCGACGTGTGCCTCGGTGGCGGCGGCCTCCATCCTGGCCAAGGTGGAGCGGGATGGGCTGATGAGTGGGCTCGCGGAGGCCTTTCCCGCCTATGGCTGGGAGGGCAACAAGGGGTACGGGGCCTCCGCGCACCGGTTGGCGATCGTGGACCAGGGGCCGAGTCCCTACCACCGGATGAGCTGGAACCTCGGCCTGGGGAGGCCCCCGGGCGGGGAGCAGGCAGAATGGACGGCATGAGCGGCGACGAACTCGAGAACTACGAATCCGAGATGGAGCTGCAGCTCTACCGGGAGTACCGCGACGTGGTGGGGCTCTTCCGCTACGTGGTGGAGACCGAGCGGCGCTTCTATCTTGCCAATGCAGTGGACGTGACGGCCCGCGCCGAGGGCGGAGAGGTGTTCTTCGAGGTCCTGCTCGAGGACGCCTGGGTGTGGGACATCTACCGGACTGCCCGCTTCGTCAAGCGGGTGCGGGTCCTCAGCTTCAAGGACGTCAACGTGGAGGAGCTTCCCCCGCGGGATGATCTGCAGCTGCCCCAGGACGGTCCGCCGGTCACCTGAGGGCGGGGTCATCCGAGGGGCTGCAAGGACCCGGCCGGCGCGCACCTCGGGCCGCATCTTCGGGACTGCATCTTCGGCCCAGGTTCCAGGCCGGTTCCTGCACAGTGCTCCGACGCGCCGTGCCCATCCACAGCGGGACCAACGCCGGCCCTGCGTCGGCGGGCATCCCCGCAGGATGGTGGGTGGAGGTGCATCTATGGAGCATGCGACACCGGCCGGGACGAGGCCGAAGGAATCATCAGCCCACACGGCACTGGGCCGATTCGGGGAGGACGTGGCCGCCCGGTGGCTGCAGGATCAGGGCTACGAGATCGTGGACCGGAACTGGCGCAGCCCGGACGGTGAGCTGGATCTGGTCGCCATCCATCAGGGGTGGTGGGTGGCCGTGGAGGTCAAGACCCGCCGTGGAACCGGGTACGGCCATCCCCTCGAGGCCATCACCCCGCGCAAACTGCGCCGGCTGTTCCGGCTGGCACAGCAGTGGGCCATCGCCCACCCGGAGTCACTGCGCCTGGCCGGATGGCGGATGGACGCGGTCGCCGTCCTGCTCCCCGCTGGCGGCGGACTGAGCGTCGAGGTGCTCAAGGACATCAGGCCATGAGCGGGACTCCGGTCATGGGACGCACTCTCGCGGTGGCGCTGACGGGCATGCACGGTCACCTCGTGGAGGTGGAGGCGGACATCGGTCAGACACTGCCGGGATTCGTGCTGCTCGGCCTGCCGGACCAGTCCCTGCAGGAGAGCCGGGACCGGATCAAGGCGGCGGCCCGGAACTCGGGACTGCCGCTGACGCGCCGCCACCTCACGGTGAACCTCGTGCCGGCAGCCCTGCACAAGCGGGGGCCGGGCTTCGACCTGTCAGTACCCTAGAGTAGACACATGGAGCAGTGCAACAAATCAGCTGCGGTTTATGTGCGAATCAGCCGGGATGCTGAGGGAACGGAAGCCGGCGTAGAGCGGCAAGAGGCCGATTGTCGAGCCCTAGCTGAAAGGATGGGGTTGCCTGTTGTACGTGTCTTCACTGATAACGACATCGGCGCGTCTGTGAAGTCCAAAAAGGCCCGTCCGTCTTATCGCGCCATGTTAGAAGCGGTACGTGCCGGAGAAGTTGCTGTGGTGCTGGCCTACTCCAACAGTCGAATTACCCGTCGGCCCATGGACTGGGAAGAGCTTATGAAGCTCTCAGAGTCCCACGGACTGGAAGTGCACACTGTCGTTTCCTCGTCCGCAAACTTTGCTACAGCTGATGGAAAGATGATTCTGCGCTATCTGGCTGCGAACGACGCTGCTGAGGCTGACCGGATCTCAGAGCGGGTCACTCGCGCCAAGCTGCAGAACGTCGAACAAGGAACCTACCGCGGCGGGCCGCGCCCGTTTGGTTACCAAGACGGCGGTATGGAGCTGCACGGTACCGAGGCAGATGCCGTGCGCGACGCATCTCGGCGACTACTTGCGGGGGAGTCGCTGCGTTCCATCGCTGCGGACCTAACTGCGCATGGGTTTACAGGTACTCGTGCTACGGACAAGCCCTTGTCCGCGATCCAGTTACGTGACATTCTCCTGCGTGCCAGAAATGCCGGATTGATGGAGCATCGTGGAAAGATCACCGGGCCGGCCGTTTGGCCCGCGATACTTGACGAGAGTGTTTGGCAAGCCGTCCGGTCCATACTTACGGACCCGTCTCGCCGGACTAACGCGGGGTCGAGTGTCCTGAAGCACCTCGGATCAAGTACCTATTGCTGCGGGCGGTGTGGTGCCAAATTGAAGGCGTCCCGGTCATCTGGAGGCTATCTTGTCTACCGGTGCAGGGACCACGCCCACCTTGCCAGGCGAATGGAACCCATTGATGAGCTTGTCCGTGACGTAGTTGTACTTCGGTTGCGCAAAGCCGGCTTGACTTTATTGTCATCTGGACGGGCCACAGACCAGCAGGCTGAGGCCCTGCGGGACCGTATCACTGGGCTTAGGGCCCGCAGGGAACGGCTTCCCGTGGATTATGCTGACGGACTCATGGACGGTCATCAATTGAAAGCAGCCGGAGAGCGAATTGATGCTCAGCTGTCCGAAGCCGTATCTGAACTGGGAGTTCAGGCCTCCACCAGTTCGTTGGCGGACGTAGTCAAGGCACCGGACCCGGGAGACGCCTTTCTGAACGCTGCGATCGGCAAACAGCGCGCTGTTTTGAACGCGCTGGTGACAGTTACTGTCCACCCGGGCAGACGCGGCCGCCCAAAAGGCTGGAATGGCGGGCCCTACTTGGATCCTCAGTCAATACATTTCGATTGGAAAGCTGGTTCGGCCGACTGAGGCTTGCGAGAAAAAGTGCTTTGGATGGCGACGGGACCGGTCTGAGTATCCGATGTCGACTGCGGTACCCATGCACATCGACGAGGCGACCTTTCGTGGTGGTATCCGCGGTGAACAGTCTGGCGCTTTCCGACCGTGTGCTCCTCATGCGCGCGCTTAGTCGCACTCGAACCCTGTGTGTACTGATTCGACTACATGTCTGATCATGGCCGGGTATCACGAGCCAGTTGCTTGGCCCAATCACTCGTTCAGCTAAGACTCCATTCCTCCACAGGTTTCCAAATAGGCGAGTTTATGCACAGTGCAGCTCTGCACGGGCTCCTTCACCTCGTACTTCTCGCATACTTGCAATTACCAGAATTTGCGCGGTACGGATCAGGGCGCTCGTATTTCCTTGTGCAGGTCAACGAGGAGTTTCATGAGCCGAAACCGGAAGCAGGCGGTTGGCTAAGCGTGTGCTCCGAACAGACGAGGAAGAAGGTGCTTGGTGGACGATCCAACCCGCCAGACTCCTGCTGTGGGGGAACCCGCATCTTACCGATATCTTACGTCTCGACATTTGACTGAGGCTTCGGCGCATCGCGTCAGGATCGTCCAACCCTGGATGAGGCGAGGCAAGCTCGATGCCTACGGAACGGAGCAATCTATTCGTTACGTTGAGGCTGAAGCGACCGAGGTGTTTGGCACCGTGGATTCCTCCGAGCTAAGAGCAGCCTATGTGTCAAGCGTCGTCGCCATGGCTCCGCCATTGACACAGGACCAGATAGGCCATGTCACGTCACTCCTTCGTTCCGAGAGTGAGGACTGCGAGTAAAACCGAGTAGGCATTCCCCCATGCGACAACACAACTCATATCAAACTTGTCCCCTACCCGTGCAACGGTAGAGACCAGGAAAACGAAGGAGGGAACTTCATCATGATCTGGCTATACATCATCGCTCTAGCGGCGGCCGTCGCCATCCTGGTCGCCTTCGCCACTCGACCCATCAGTTTCGCGCTGGGCCTCATCCAGACTCTGTCCTTTCTTGCCCTGGCTTTCGGACTCTTCGGCTGGTTCATCATTCTTCCGGACCCGATATTCCTCTGGTACATCGGTGGAGGTGGGGGCGTCTGGCTGTTGACCCTGGTGCTACGCGGGTCCAGGGCGTCGTGAGCTGGTTGCCCCGCAAACGGTAGTAGTCCTGTCTGTCGTACTCGTTGGATCTTTCGGACACACGCGCTGGTCTGGTTGGGCGAACTACGGTCATCCGATGAAAGGACAACCCGTGGCAATCGCGACAACTCCCTCGGTCCAGTTCAAATGTGGGCATTCCGAGGCCAAAGGCCTCTCTTCCACGCCTCCTGGTAAACGCAAGGCCAAGGCCTTCGGGCTGGGGCGGAACTTCGTCTGTTTCCGGTGCTTCAAGGCGTCTCGACGCGATGAGTTCGACAAGCACAACCAGGACCAACTGATCCAGGCGCAGGGGTTCGATGAGGAGCATGGCCTGCCTGAACTGACCGGTTCTGACAGGCAGGTGCGTTGGTCGACCACCGTTCGCTACCAGGTGCTCACTGAGCTCATCGACGCTGCCGAAACGCAACCGAGGCCCTTTGACGCTGAACAAATCATCGAGGTCGCCAAGGCTCTGGTTCGGGCCGGCTGGTGGTTGGACAACACCAACGACAAGGACCTGGACGTCGATGACCTCCTCACCCTGATTACCACAGCGGTCGACGAGGACAACCTCGTCGCCACGGAGAACCCGTTCTGAGGCAACTATGACTATCCAGCGATCCATGACCACCCAGCCATCCCTGTTCCCCAAGGAGGACCCCATGATCACCATCAACGGCACTGAGGACTGTGTCCAGTGCAAACGAGCCACCGTCCTCCTGGACAAGGAGCAGGTCCCGTACGAGTACATCGACCTGGATCTTGAGAAGAACCAGGCCAAGCTGGCGGCCCTCCGCGCAGCAGGATTCCAACATGCGCCCGTTATCGAGACTTCCACCGAACGCTTCACCGGGTTCGACCCGGACCGGATCAAGAAGGCCGCGGCCGAGGTACGGGAGTACCTGATGACTACGGCGCCCGAGCTGACTTCTCCACAGCTCTCTACTGGCTGACCGCACTCAGATACTGCGCTATCCGCACGCGGCCAGTGCTCACCGGATCTCGGTGATCACTGGCCGTTCTCGTTGACACACACTCGACCTTTAATCAGCGAACTTCTGGTGACATCCCACCCCTGCCCCTTGGAGGAGAAGCATCATGGCTGCGGTTAGCACCCTCTGGCTCAACGCAAAGGTCACCATCGTCGACCGCACCGGCACCCGCGTACGGGCAGGCTCCCTCGAAGCCGCCACGGCCAAGCTCGCCGATTACCCTCACCAGTCCGCGCCCCTGTTGGCGCTGGCCGAGTCGCATGCCTCTGATCCCGGTTTCAGCCCCGGGGCGTGGCAGCTGGCGCAGGGTCAACTCGCACCGGCGTCCGGTGGTGAGGTGCCGGACTATTGGCTGGAGTATTCCGACTTTCACATAGCCGATGCCGACGGCCAGCCCCTGTCCACGGTGACTATGGACAACTTGTCCACCATCGGACAGAACATGGCCACCCGCTCCGGGCACGAGATCGAGATCCAGACCCAGCTGCCCGGGGTGCGCACCCACCGATACGTCCCCGCCGTCGCCCTGGACGCCGCGCCGTCCAAGCTGAGCGTGCACAGCACGGGTGCGGCCCCGCTGACCGGTGCGATGAAACCCCCCGCGCCTGCCTCGGCTGCGACAGTCTCCCATCCTCCGGCGTCTGCAGCCCAGGCGTTCGCTACGCGCACTCAGAGCCGCCGGGAAGCCCTCCGCCCGGCACACACCGGGTGGCGCGGCGCCCTGAACAGCTCGCTCGGGCTGCGCCTGGCACCGGGCGCCGGTGAGCGGCGCGTCCGTGCGTTGAACGCCACCGTGCAGCAGGGCCTACCCGGTCACCGCACGGCCGTGGTCGTGAACATCAAGGGCGGGGCCTCCAAGACCACCGCGACCTATCTACTGTCCGCCACCCTGGGCCGCGTCCGGGGTGGGATGGTGCTGGCCTGGGACAACAACGAGAACGCCGGAAATCTGGGGGACCGGGCCTTCCCGGCCGCACACTCCAACACCGCACTGGACCTGCTGGAGCACATCGAGGACTTCACCACCCCGGAGCACGCCGACCAGTTGACCGGCTACGTCCGCCCGCAAGGCGAGAACAAGTTCCACGTGCTGGCCTCCCAGAACGAGGCCGGGACCAAGGAAGTCATCGACGCCACAGCCTTCCGTCGGATGCACGCCGCGCTGCGCCAGTTCTACCAACTGGCCATCGTGGATACCGGCAACGCCTCCACCGCCCCGACCTGGCAGGCCGCCGTCGACGTGGCCGACGTGCTCGTGGTGGCCATCTCCAACAAGGAAGACGCCGCACGCCGGGCCTTCACCACCATCGACGCCCTCCGCAATGAGGGCTATGCGGAGAAGCTGGCCAACGGGGTCGCCATCATCACCCAACCGCGCACCGCCTCCACCCAGCGCCTGGTCGAGATCCAGAACAGCCTCGCGGGTCTGGTCCGCTCCGTAGTCGTGGTGCCCTATGACCGCACCCTGGACGACGGCGGAGAGATCATCTGGGAGGCCCTGGCCCCACGGACTCGACAGGCCTACCTGCAGGCCACCGCAGCTGTCCTGGAGGGCATGTGAGCCGATGCTAAGCAAGACCGTGGCAGGCTCCGGGTGCCTGGGCACAGCACTACTGGGGCTGATTTTCGGTGTTGTCCTGCTGCTGCTCACCCTGGCGATGTTCGACGGCCCCGCCGCCGAGGGTGGGGTCTGCCGCCCCGAGGTCGGGACCGGATCCGTGCCCAGTGAATACCGCCAAGCCATCGCCACCGCGGCGGATCACTCAGGGCTGCCCGAAGCCGTGCTAGCCGCCCAGATCAACCAGGAATCCCGCTGGGACCCCACCGCGGTCTCCCCGGTCGGTGCTCAGGGCCTGACCCAGTTTATGCCCGCCACTTGGGCCCAGTTCGGTGACGGGGCCGACCCTTTCGACCCCTTCGCCGCCATCGCCGCCCAAGGCCGGTACATGAAGCACCTGCGCGCACAGGTCGCCCCGCTGGCCCAGAACGAGAACGAGACGATCCGACTCACCTTGGCCGCCTACAACGCCGGACCGAGTGCAGTGATCAAGCAACAGGGCATCCCCCCGTTCCAGGAGACCCAGCAGTACGTCCAGAAGATCACCACCGCCGCCGGCGGGACCGGCGGCGCCGGCCTCTGCGACTCCCTGGGTGAGCTCAGCGTCGAAGGCGTCCGCGTCGACGACTACCCCTACCGTGAGCCCGTCGGCGTCGACGGCTGGAGCCATGCCCGCAGCCTGTTCGGCCACACCCAGCGTCAGTGCACCGACTTCGTGATGTGGCGCATCAACCAGTCCCTGGGCTGGAGCCACGGCGAGGACGCTCCGCCGTTCACCTTCGCCGCCCTCGGTGTGGGCTATGGCCCCGGCCAATCCGGGGCGGGCTCGTGGAAGGACATCCTCACCCAGGCCGAGGGCGTCAACTTCCACACCAGCGACCCTCGCCCCGGAGACATCGCTTGGTGGGGCTACGACGATATTGGCGGCGGCTACGGGCACGTCGGCTTCGTCGCCGCCGTCGAGGGCGACACGGCCACCATCGAGCATTACAACCTCGCCACTCCCAACACCTACTCGGTGACGAACACCCCGGTCGGCGAGGTCCCCGGATTCATTCGACTACCCGCCGCCTCCCAGGAATAGGTCAGCTCATGCGCACCACCCGATTCACTCTCATCCTCTTCAGCCTCGTGGCACTTGTCGTCCTGCTGACCATTGGGATCGTTTACGCCTTGAACCGGTCCGCCGAGCCAGATGCCGCCGAGGCCACCCCGACCACAGTGGAGACCGCCACCGCGCGGTCAGCTGGTCCGACGGACGCTGCCACCGGAAGCGCCTGGGAAACCACCACCCGTGCCCCAGTGCTTCCCAGTTCTTCCATGCGCTCGACCACGCAGCTGGATCGCAAAGCGATGTCCGCCGAGGAGCTCGTGACAACGGCTGCTCAGGTGATGACTACGTGGGACACCAGAATCGACGTGTCACCCACCGACGGCTACCGCCGTGCCTTGCCGCTGTTCGTGGATGAGTACAAGGATATCTTCGTCGTCCCCGTTAAACCGGCCTTGCCTGAGGACTGGTGGGAAGCTGCTGAGCATGACGCCACGAGCACCCCTCAGGTGCAGATCACCGACACTTATCCACAGGGCGAAACCACGGTCTACTACGTTGTCGCACACTGGACGTGGGAATCCGACGACGGGTTCGAGCTCAAAGCCGGACCTACCCACATGACGTTTCAGGTTGCACAAGACGACATCGGTTTTGTCATTGAGAACTGGACCCAAGGTCAACTTCAGTGACACCCAGACCCACCCGGCTGAAGGAATACCATGAGCGACAATCTGTACCCATCTGATGGACTTGACCAGGTTCTTGCATGGTTGCGCGCTGTCAATCCCACCGACTTAAACCTTGCGAAACATGTGGACCCAAGGACTCGCGCGAAGAGGGAGACTTCATTCGGTGTCTACAACGCCACCTCCGACCCGCGCCACGAGGTTGCCAGCGTCCGCGACTATCCGAATGAAACCAGTGGCGTGCCTCAGTGGCTATGCGAGAGCCCCAAGACGATTCGGCTCGTCCGTCTCGGAGCCGTTCCGCTATCAAGCTGGCTCATCAGCATCGACCGTGAGACAGACTGGTTCACCCTGGCCGACAAGCATTTCGAGTTGCAGTTGGAGAATCCGTACACCCGACTCATTTCGCCCACCATGATGCGCGAGGCCGTGACCCAGGCACACTGCCGAGGAGCCGAGGTCGTCACTCACGCCGAGCTCAGTCCCGGCCGAGACCAAGGGACTGTGTCTTGTGGACTCGCTGCCCTCTACATTTCCAGCGACCATGACCCCACCCTGATCCTCGACGTCGCCGAGATCTTCGGGGGTATCGTCCCCGAACCGATGACCGGCCCTAATACGGTTCCCGCTCGCCATGCAGCAACCGACCCGGACAGGGTGTACTTCGGCTGGGAATGGTTCAGTATGTTCTGGCCAGACGCCCCCTATTCTTTTGGTCCGTCCACCGGTTGAAGATCCCACGTGCACTGACGATTTGACACTGCGAGTGGTCTAGATGGTTGATATCGTCATGCTGTCCATCCTTCCGGAATCAAACAGCAGCGACATGAAACCTGGGACGGTTCACACTGGGATACGACCCGGCCACACTTGCCGGAATGCTCGCAACCTCGATGACCGCCGACGCACAGCTACCATCGTGGCATGGCGGAGAAACGGCGAGCTTCGGAGCGCAGGCATGACGCCCGGTTGATCTACGAACACGGCTGGGTAGAAGACTGCAACATGACATGGAGTCCGGACCTGGCGCAGAGATGGACCCCGAGTCTTTCGAACAGCCCCGCCGGAAGATCCGCAGGCTCGGGCCTCAGACTGCGCGCGAGGGAAACCTATCTGAGGTCCTGAAAGAAAACGCCGACCTCATGCGGCTTCTGGCTGACGACCGACAGCCGATGAAGTTCCACGTTCATACGTCCAGAGCCGCCGCCAACCGCTCGATGAGCTCGACGTGGGCAGGCAGGATTCCGGATGCTGGTGGAGGTGAAATTAAATGCCCGCCGACCTGCTCCACCCACTCTCTGGCTGCCGAGGACCGGTATGTGTCGTCGTCCAGCCAAACGAACTTTCCTGATGGTCGCCGTCCGGCCTGATCACGGGCGATGGCGGCGAGCTTCCACGAGTAGGCGAGGGCCTGGCCCTGCTTGGGCACCAACGCCGGCCAACCGACGCCGTCCAAGCCAAGCAGTTCGGCGACATCTTTCGAGAGGTGCGGTTGCCAACTGGTGCTCCAGTGAAAGCGAACGCGGCCGCTGGCCTCCAGCGCGTTCAGTCGGTCGATCAGCTCCGGGGCGTACGGAATGGGCATGGAACCGTACGCCAGGATCGAATAGCCACCCCTCCAGCCACCCTGCTCGGGCGGCAAGGGGTCGCCTTCGTTCGGCAAGGGCAAAAGCGTGCCGTCAATGTCCAAGTAGACCGTAAGCCTCTTAGCCATCAGCCCCGCCGCACGTTCATCAACCGCCAGCCCTCAGGCACTTGACCCCGTAACTCGGCGAATCCTTCTTCGGAGTTGTCCGCCTCAACGGAGATCTCACTGACCTTCCGCTCCGCGATCCCGGTCTGGTCCGTCGGGATGGGTTCGATAATGGCGACAAGGTTCACTCCAACAGCTTAGATCGAGAGTGATGGTCGGACGGGCCGGCGGTCAGGCAGACTGGTCGCATGTGTGGACGCTACGTGATGGCCAGGGCGCTGGGGGACCTGGTGGCCGATGCTGGTGCTGTCGAGCCAAAGGAAAGCCTGGAACTTCGGGAGAGCTGGAACGTGGCTCCGACCGCGGATGTTCCGATCGTTCTGGAACGAACCGAGGGCGACCAACCGGTGCGGGAAATCCATGTGGCCCGATGGGGGTTGGTCCCGCCATGGGCCAAGGATGTGTCTGTCGGCTCTCGGACGTTCAACGCCCGGTCCGAGACGGTGACCGAGAAGCCGACCTTCCGGGCCGCGGTGAAGGCCCGACGTTGTGCGGTACCCGTTGACGGCTACTACGAATGGCTCAAGCCCGGCCCCGGTGCCCCGAAGTCAGCCAAGAAGCGGCCCTTCTATATCCGGCCCCAGGACGGCCGGCCGATCTACTTCGCCGGGCTGTATGAGTGGTGGAAGGACGGATCCCTGACGGAGGATGACCCGGGTCGGTGGCTGCTTAGCTGCACCATCCTGACCGGCCCGTCGCCGGAAGCTGACAGCGGGGACGACACCTTGGACCAACTTCATGGCTTGCATGACCGGCTGCCACTGCCGATGGACCGGGAGACCATGGACTCTTGGCTGGAACCGCAGAAGCTGGCCTCAGCCGAAGCTGCCGGCCACCTGGTGGACCAGGTTCGTGAGCAGGCCAACGGCACGGCTTCAGCGTGGGTGCTGGATGAGGTGGGCACCGCAGTGGGCAACGTCCGCAACAACGGTCCGGAGCTGATCGAGCCAATCGTCTGAGCCCAGGCCAGGAGCGGAAGCCCGACTACCGCCGCTGCTCATCTACCAGATCCGAGACCATGCCGCCGGACTCGACCGGGGCGGGTAGCGTTCGAGGCCCGATCGTCGCCGCCGGAGTTATGCGCTCATCACTGAACAACTGCTGAATTACGGTCAGGCCGCTCTCCTCGGAGCCGGTGCGATTCGGTACGCGTGGTGACGGCATGCCACACACCATGCACCACACGGGCCATAGTGGCTCTTATCCCGTCCGCGCTGAACCGTACCGTTACCCGGAGTGCTTCCCGCCGCCGCAGCCAACCGCCCCTTCCTAGACGGCTGGCTCATCAACGCACGCATCAATTTTGGGCAGGAAACTTGGGAACAATCACGCAATCAGTCGCCGTCACACTTACCACCGCTGGGGTGCCGATGGGCCTCGAAATGGACGGTCGGACTTACTCGATCGCAGCCGAACCGGTGCGCTGGTACGAGCGGCGCAAATGGTGGAAAGAGGAACATCGGGTCTATCGAGGCCTCGGCGCCGGCATGGTGGACCGGGAAGTCTGGCGGCTGCAGGTCCGCTTGGGCAGGGCTCGTGGAGCACTGCACACCGTCGACCTGGCCCGCCATGAACATTCAGGCCGATGGGAGTTGATTCGGATGCTCGATGGGCGAGGCAGGGAACTCAGGGAGAGTACTTGAGGGGAGGGGCCTTCGTGCGGCCTTGGGACAACATGGAGGCTTGGGTCTAGTCCTTAGACGGCTTTCCCAAAGCTATCCACAATTGCACGAGCGAAATGACATTGGTGTCATCTACTCTCGTGGACTTGTTCTCAAGCGCGGAAAGCCCTGGACAATCCGGGGTGGGATCGGCCCAGGGCTCGCGCAGATGACGCAACCACTGTGCCGCAAGGGGATCCTCAACCGGAACGGCGGATTCCAGTCATTCTTGCGACACCGAGGGAGGGAGTTGTCATGGTCGGCGAGGCAAGCCGGGCACAACACCGGACGGGGACCGCGGGACGCTGCGCGAGGGATGATGGGGTCCGGCCTGGCCAGCGGCTGGTTGCTCATGCGTCGAATCTGGCTCCTTCCAGGCGCGGCCGGCGGAGGGCGATCAGCAACAGAACGAGCTGCCCCGGGGGGAAGAAGGCCAGGAGCGCCCACCAACCGGTGAGGTTGGAATCGTGGAGGCGTCGCACCGCCACCGTCAAGCCTGGGATGAGCGTGAGGAGGAGCCAGAGGTCGGCGACGAGCAGCGAGAAGGCACCGAGGGGAGAACCGGGAGAATCTGCTGAATGCCAGGACATGAGCTCGAGGTCCGCGAACAGCGATGAACCGAAGGGCCCAAGGAAAAGCGTTGGCTGCGGCGGGGCGCCGCCGACCGCAGCGGGCACCATGATCTGGCTGGTGGCCAAAACGGCGACGTTCACGAGCATCCACCACCAGTACTCTCCACGACTTGCCCGCCCACGCAGACGAAAGGCGTTGGCCGCGAACCTCCACATGGCCACACCGAGGGAGGCACCCGGAAGCGGGGCTCTTGGCGAGGTCTCCAACGCAGTAAAGGCCATGTCGTGACCCTACTGCCGGTGTCGTGCGTGGACGCGAACGTCCGCATGAAGTGACAGCCACGCGCTCCAAAGCGGTTTCGGTTGCAGAACGACTTACGGCGCCCGATCGATGGACCCGACCCGTCGAAGGCTATATGTGTGACGATTCTGGCCCGCAGATGGATCCCTCACAGAAACTTGGATTGCTTCCGAACTGTTGGCCTCATGCCTTGGGTGGATGTTGCGTTATGCCCGCCGGGATAGCCTCGGGGCATGGGACGGGCGGCGGAGGGGAACACTGTGGGTAGGCGATCGGGCAGGCTTCTACGGGTGGTGCTCGCTGCCGCTGTGGTGGCGGGGAGCCTGGCGGGGTGTTCGCAGGCGCCGACGTCGAGGATCGTGACGGACTCGGGTGAAGAGAAGACCATCAGTTGGGCGGACTATCCCGGGCACGCGGGCACCGACGCCGAAGACGTCCTTGCCGCCCCTACCCCGGAGCAGACGGAGCGCCGGGCGCAGGCGATCATGGGCGAGATCGAGGTGCTCCTGAGCCGGGACCACGGGTTCCAGTGGAGCACCGACGGGGATGCGGCCGACTGGTACCCCCAGACCGGGAACGGGTACGGAGGCGAGTCCCTTCTGGTGACCTACAACTCCCAGTCCCGCGTCAGCGATGGCGTGCCGGATGGGCCCGCTGCCTGGCGAGAGGTCCTGGCCGACATCGACGGTGTACTGACCGGACACGGGCTGGACCCGGTGGTCCTGGACCACGAATCCTCCCCCTACCTTGATGACGCCCAATGGCAGGAGGAACTGCACCAGCGGTTCGGGACCACGGATCCCGACGAGTACTGGCAGTGGAACGCCACCTCCTACAGCGACTCCCAGTGGCTGAACGTCACCTTGACGGATACCACCAAGGACGCCACCGGACGCGCCGCAGATGAGGCCCGCCAGCACGGATGGCCCCTGCGCGCGGTGGGCCTGTCCTTCGGCGCCACCACCGTCCCGGCAGAGCAACGCGACGAGTTCCGACGGGCCCTCGAACCGTTCACCGGCCTGGACAAGCCCGAGCCCACCACCTCTGACTGAAAACACAGACAGGCACGGACGACGCCTATGGCCTCGTTGCAGCCGGGGAGACGACTGAATGACCGAAGGAGGGCCCATGGCTGACTGGGAGATCGAGATCCCGGGGGATGCGCCGGAACACGACCCGGCCCACGAGGCGATTGAAGCTCGGCTCGCAGCAAGCTCGGAGCAGGCGTTGCTGGCCCAAGAGGCGATGCGCGCGGCCGAACGGGAACTGTCCTCCCTGGTGAAAGAGGCGGTAGCCGCCGGGATCCCGGTGCCCAAGGTAGCGGCCCTGTCACGGGTGACCACCGACGATATCCACCGCGTCCTCGAGCGGGGCAGCCTCTACTGATCGATCCAACCTGAGGTGGCATCGAATTTGCGCCGATCGGGGATCCCCTTACGACGCAGCGTCGGCGCCCCGGGGGCTGGGTTAGGCGCAGCAGGACAGCTGGGAGGGGTCGGTGGTGAAGGCCTGGCAGGCGAGCTTGATGCCCTCGGCCATGGTCAGGTAGGGCGCCCACATTCCGGCGACGTGCTGGTAGGTCTGTCCGGCGTCGAGGAGGAAGACTCCGGCGGCGGCGAGTTCGCCGGCGTCCTGGGCCAGGGCGGTGAGGCCGAGGATGCGACCGGTGTCGTCGTCGATGACGACCTTGATAAACCCGCGGGTGTCGCGGTTGACCAGGGCCCGGGGCACGTACTGAAGGGGCAGCACCCGACAGTTACAGCGGTAGCCGGCCGCCACGGCCTGGTGCTCGGTGAGCCCGGCCGCGCCGATGGCCGGGCTGGTGAACGTCACCCGGGGCAGGTGGGAGTAGTCCACGGTGCGCCCGGCGCCGGTGAAGGCGTTCTCGACGGCCATCGCCCCGTGCTGAGCGGCGACGTAGACGAACTCGGGGTGGCCGGTGACGTCCCCGGCGGCCCAGATCCGCGGGGTGGACGTGGCCAGGAAGTCATCGACCAGGATCTGCCCACCGGCCCCGGTGGCGACCTGGACCGCGTCCAGGTTCAGGGTCTCGGTGACCGGGCGCCGGCCCAGGGCCACCAGCACCCGCTGGGCGCGGTACCGGGCGGTACCGCCGGCCACGGTCGCGGCGGCGGTGACCTCACCAGTGGCCTCGTCCTGGATGAGGGCGGTGATCTGGGCGCGGCGGATCACCGTGATGCCCTCCTCGGCGAGGACCTCGCCCAGGATCTGGTCGACCTCGGGTTCCTCGGCCGAGGCCAGGCGGGAGCGGACCAGCATGGTCACCGCCGAGCCGAGCCGGGCGAAGAGCTGGGCCAGCTCCAGGGCGACGTACCCGCCGCCGAGCACCAGCAGGGACTCGGGCACCTCGGGGAGGTCCATCGCGGTGGTGGAGGTCAGGTAGTCGACCCGGTCCAGCCCCGGGAGGTCGGGGACCCAGGGTTGGGCGCCGGTGGCGATCAGGTAGTGCTCGGCTTCGATCAGCGCGGTATCCCCGTCGGGGCCGGTGACCTGCAGCACCGGGGCGTCCGGGGTGCCGGCGAAGGAGGCCTCTCCGGGCCGGATGGGCCAGTCGTAGGAGGCAGCGAGGTCGACGTACTTGTCCGACCGCAGGCCCTCCACGAGGGACTGCTTCGCCTGGATCAGTGCCGGCATGTCCACCGGGCCAGCGGTGGTGCTGATGCCGGGGAACCGGCCGGGCGCGTCGGCGGCCCCGTGCCGGGCCGCGGCCGCGGCGATCAGCGCCTTGGACGGCACACAGCCGATGTTCACGCAGGTCCCCCCGACCGTGCTCCGTTCGATCATCACCACCGACTTGCCCAGGTTCCGGGCCCGGATCGCGGCCGAGAACGCCGCCCCACCGGAACCGATCACCGCCAGGTCCACCCGCTCACCTCTCACCGCTACCTCCATCACTTGGCGAAACATCATCCTGAGCACCAGAATGGACCTTCCAGTACAGGGGAAGGTCAAGGCAGGCTTGCCAGTCACCCCGGGAAGTGAGGTGGCCATGAGGATCGGGGAACTCGCCGCCGCGGCGGGCACCAGCACCAAGACGCTGCGGTTCTACGAAGACCAGGGCCTGCTCCCGGCCCCAGACCGGACGCCGGCGGGCTACCGCGACTACCGCCCCGACGTGTTGTCCCGACTGGACTTCATCCGCCGGGGACAGGCCGCCGGGCTCACTCTGGCCCAGGTCAAGCAGGTCCTGGACATCCGCGATGACGGGCAGGCGCCCTGCGCGCACGTGCGTGACCTGCTCGATGAGCGCCTAGCGGAGATCGAGTACCAACTGCGCAGCCTGACCGTCCTGCGCGACACCCTCACCGAGCTACGCGAGGCGGCCATCCCCGTCCGGCCGGACACCTGCGGCCCGGACCAGGTCTGCCGCTACGTCTGAGCCGTGCCGCGACCACCGGTGCCGAGCCAGGAGCAGGTGGCGACCAGGCACAGTCCGGCGTGGTAGCTGCCGACGGTCTTGTCCGAGGGCATCGCGATCCGGCACCACTGCTTGAGGCGGTTGAATCACCGCTCCACGACATTGCGGCCGCGACAGCGAGCCTGCTGCCGCTCGCCGAAGTCGATCGGTCGGCCCGGCTTGCTCCGGCGGTGCGCGATCTGGTCGTCGCGTTCAGGGAACGTCTAATTGGACGCTGACGATGTGGTTCGCAACTCCCACATGCGCCATGCCTCATTGAGGAGGAACCAGGCCGTCGCCATTTGTTGGACGACCATGTCTTTCGCGGTGCCGAAAAATGCCACGCGTCCCTCATCACCTCGGCTATGCCCTTGCGGGCGGTGCATGTTCATCAACAGGCGGCCATGAGCGGAGCCACTACCGAGCCTCCATTCCATCTCCGTAGCCAGCTGGAGCAGGGCAGCATCCTCGCCGCTATGGACGACTTTCGCAGCTTCTTTGATGAGGTCAGTGTCTTTCAACTTCAGGTTCGACCTGGACACGCCACGCGCTTTGAGTAGCGTCTCCACGCGCTCAATTCCTTCCTGAGGCCAATCCAAGAAGTCACTGTCCGGAGTCACGATGCCCTCCATCTCAGCCACAGCCGGGTGACCGGCCGTGGCGCCTCGAAAGTAGAGCGCCTGCAGGTATTCCTCCCGAGCAATGCGCAACCCGTAGTTGATGCGCTGCTCGCGTTTACGGGTACATAGCAGCAACGCCGCCTGCGACGATCCGATCAAGGCCCCCCGCAGCACGGTGAAGGTGGCCGCTGGCAGAATCGGTCGGTCGTGTTCCAACTGGTGATCCACCAGCGCTACGCATCCGTCTAAGTGCTCCACGCCGACGGTCAATCCCCACCAGGCGAGCTGGCTGCACGGCATTTCAGGGTGAACCTGATCATCCGCCGATAGAGACGAGCCGGGTGCGACATTGTCAGGAAACTTCACCCGTTCGCGCCAGTGTCCCAATGCCTCCCGGATCTTGGCTAGGCGTTCTTCCCACTCTTCGCTTGATGGTCTGTCGCTCACTTAAGCCAACCTAGCGGGGCGCCCACGTCCGTTTGGCGTAAGGGGATCGTCATGCGGGATAAATCTGGAACACCAGATCATGCTGCGGCTTGTCCCGGCGGACGGGGGTGGACCTACGTCAAGCTCTGCACCTCCACCGATCAGTGCAACCAGGCCCTACCGGTGTGGCTGCACTTCTACGATCACCATCGTGCCCACTCCGGAGGACGGCCGCCAGCCACCCGACTGACCAACCTGCCTGGACATCGCAGCTAGGGCTGCGGGAAGGGGTGGTCCTGGGCCGGGGGCCGGTGGGCCTGGTGGCGGGAGCGAGGACCCGGCCGGTCCCCGCCTCGGGCCCGGGGGCCGGTGCGGATCGCGCCGATGCTGGCAGCGACCACCAGGGCGATCGCAGCGGCCTCGATCCACCCGAGCGGCTGCCCGAGAACAGCGAATCCAATCAGTGCCGCGATGGCGGGGGCGGTGCAGGTCAGTACCGAGAACGTGGCGGCCGGTATGCGGCGCAGTGCGATGAGCTCGAGTGAGTAGGGGATCGCCGTGGAGAGCAGGGCGACGCCGAGTCCGATTGCCAGGACGGTCGGATCTGCCAGGGCGGTGCCAGTCGTGAGGACCGCGCCGGGCAGTGAGGCTACTGTTCCAATGGCCATGGCCAAGGCCAGGCCCTGGAATCCCGGGAACGCTGCGCCCGCTCGCGCGTTGAGCAGGATGTACGCCGCCCAGCACGTGGCCGCACCGAGCGCAAAGCCAACTCCGGTGGCATCGACGGTGCCGATGCCACCCTGTCCCAGCAGCGCGACCCCGGCGAAGGCCAGCACCGCCCACAACAGGGCGCTGGCGCGGCGGCTGGCCACCACGGAGAGCACCAGGGGGCCCAGGACTTCGATGGTCACCGCCGTCCCCAATGGCAGCCGGGCGATGGCTCCGAAGAACAGGGAGTTCATCGCCGCCAGCACCAGGCCCAGGCCGATGGCAGTGCGCCATGCCGCGGGACCGAGGTTGCGGATCCGGGGACGCGCCATCGCCAGCAGCACGACGGCGGAGAACCCCATGCGCAGCGCGACCATGCCCAGCGGCCCGACCACGGGGAACACGAGCACCGCGACCGCCGCACCGAGTTGCTGGCAAAGCACCGCCGCCACCACCAGCACGGTTGCCCCGGAGCGGCCCGGGCCGGGCGAAGCGGAGAAGGAGATGGCTGGCTTGGTGCTCATGAGTCCACGCTAGGAACTGCGCGTACGCGGCGTGAAAGGGCTCTTGCGTTCCCGTCATAACCTCGGAGCGCCGGACAGGCCTTACTGGACACTCCCCGCGGCGTGTCACCGTTGGCCCACGTCAGTTGCGGGTGTGGTTCGTGAAGGGCCGTCCTGCGGGACACTCGGAAGTGTGCGGCCGAGGGTTCCCCCACTGGCGCCCCCTCCGCGGACATCACGGTTGGTCGTCTTTGGCGTCCGCGCTCTGGCGCAGGCGGTCGGGGACCTGTGGGCTGTCCGCGGTGGCGGCCCAGCTCGAGAGCAGTTGTAGGCCGTCGTGGGAGGGTGATCCGGGTTCGGCGGAGAACACGAGCATCTGGAGCCCGTGCGGGGTCAGGTCCATGGCCTCGTAGGTGAGGTCGAGGTCTCCCACGTCGGGGTGGTGGATGCTCTTGGTTCCGGTGGTGTGGACCCGGACGTCGTGGGAGGCCCAGAGCTTGCGGAAGAGCTCGCTTTGCGTGGAGAGCTCCCCGACGAGGTTGGACAGGGCCTTGTCGTAGGGGGCGCGGCCGGCTTCCGCGCGCAGGAGGGCCACGATCTGGCCGGCGTTGGCCTTCCAGTCCCGGTAGAAGGCCTGTGCCCGTGGGTCGAGGAAGACGAAGCGCGCGGCGTTCACGGGGCGGTGGTCGTCGGTGAACATCTCGGAGAACAGGGCCCGGCCCAGCCGGTTGGTCGCGACGGCGTCGAGGCGGCCGTTCTGCACGAAGACCGGCACGGTCGACATCGCGTCGATGGTCTGTTGCAGGCTCGGTCGCACCTGCAGCTTCCGGGCCGTGGGGCGCTGGGCGCGGGCGCGGGTTCCTTCGTTGGCGGCGCGCACGAGGTCGTAAAGGTGTGCGCGTTCGGCCTCGTCCAGTTGCAGGGCCCGGCTGATCCCGTCGAGCACGGCGTCCGAGACCCCGGTGGCGATGCCGCGTTCCAGGCGCTTGTAGTACTCCGCGCTCATTCCGGCCATCAATGCGACCTCCTCGCGGCGCAGTCCGGGCACGCGCCGGCGCCCGCCGTAGTCGGGCAGGCCGGCCTGCTGCGGGGTGAGCCTGGCCCGGCGCGAGATGAGGAACTCGCGGATGTCGTTGCTGGGGTCCATGCACGCCAATGTACGCCGCCGTAAACCGTCCAAGGGGGCCCTGTCAGTGACCCCATAGACAGGGTCTGTCTACCCCGGGCGGGCCCGGGTTGACTGGGTCCAAGCGCCGGCCCAACACGGGACCGGCACCGCTACCGGAAAGGCACCCACCCCATGAGCAACAACGTCTGGTTCATCACCGGAGCCGCCCGCGGCATGGGCGTCGACCTGGCCAAGGCCGCCCTGGGCGCCGGCCACCGGGTCGTCGCCACCGCACGCGACGCCGCCAAGGTCACCCAGTCCCTCGGGGAGCACGAGAACCTCCTCGCCCTGTCGTTGGACGTCACCGACGCCGCCGCCGCACGGTCCGCCGCCGAGGCGGCCGTGGAACGCTTCGGGAGCATCGACGTGCTGGTGAACAACGCCGGGAACTTCTACGCCGGCTACTTCGAGGAGATCAGCGACGCACAGTTCCGTGCGCAGATGGAGACCAACTTCTTCGGCCCCCTGAACGTGACCCGCGCGATCCTGCCGGTCATGCGCGCCCAGCGCAGCGGGCACGTCATCACCATCACCTCCGCGGCCGGCATCATCGGCCAGGAGTTCTGCGCCGCCTACGCCGCCTCCAAGTTCGCCCTCGAGGGCTGGATGGAGTCCCTCCGGTACGACGTGGAGCCCTTCGGGATCCACACCACCATCGTCGAACCCGGATTCTTCCGCACCGAACTGCTCGTCGAGGGCGCGTCCTCCATCTGGCCCGAGCTCTCCATCGAGGATTACGCCCCGCGCACGGAACAGACCATCGCAGCGTGGAAGTCCATGAACGGCCAGCAGGGCGGGGACCCCGCCAAGCTCGGGGCCGCCCTGGTCACCCTCGCCGGGCTGACGACCCCGCCGCTGCGCTTCGTCGCCGGAGCCGACGTCGTGGCAGGGGTCGAGCAGAAGGCCCAGCTGCTCCTGGACCAGGTCCAGGCCCACCGCGAGCTGTCCTCCTCCATGGACATCGACCACGCCTGACGGGCCCTCGGGCCCCGGCCGGCGATCCACCGGCCGGGGCCCCGCCACGCCACCCGCCACTCCACCGAAGTAAGGGACAGCACTTGACGCCGAAACTCATTGGAACCGTCGCCATCGTCACCGGTGCCAGTAGCGGCATCGGCCGCGCCACCGCCCGCGCCCTCGCCGAGCACGGGGCCTCCGTGGCCGTCGTGGCCCGCCGCCGGGACCGCCTCGACACACTCGTGGCCCAGATCGAGGCCGCTGGCGGCACCGCCCATGCCGCCGTCGCCGACATCACCGACCGCACCCAGGCCGCACGGGCGGTCGCCGAAATCATCGAGCGTTTCGGCCGCCTCGACATCCTGGTCAATAACGCCGGCCTCATGCTCTTGGGCCCCGTCCACGGCGCCGACGTCGGGGACTGGGAACGGATGATCGCCATCAACCAGAACGGCCTGCTCTACATGACGCACGCGGCGCTGCCGCACCTGCTCGAGGCAGCCAAGGACGGGCCACGGGAGGTGGCCGACATCGTGAACATCTCCTCCCAGGCCGGCCGGGAGGCCTCGGCGAACTTCGGCGTCTACAACATGACCAAGTTCGGGGTGAACGGCTTCACCGAGGCCCTGCGCCAAGAGATCACCCAGAGCCACGTCCGCGTCGGCGTGCTCGAACCCGGTGCGGTCGACACCGAGCTCGTCTCGCACAACAACCAGGCCATCCGCGACGAACTGGCCTCTTCGGATGCGATCCCCGAACCGCTGCAGCCCGAGGACATCGCCGAGAGCATCGCGTTCATGGTGACCCGCCCGCGCAGAGCCTCCATCGCCGAACTGTGGGCCATGCCCACCTCCCAGGCCTGAGAACCCCGCCCAACCAAACACGACACGACCCCAAGGCGCAGCACACACCGTCGCGCCCTCGTATACCGCCACCCGAAGGAACAACACCATGACTGCTTGGTCCACCGACCAACTCAGGGCCATCGAGGCCCACGAAGGCCTCTACGTCTCGCCGTACCGCGAAGACGGCTCCACCTATGGAACCCCCACCGAAACGTGGGCCCTCGTCGTCGACGGAAACGTCTACGTGCGGGCAGCCAACGGGAAAGCATCACGCTGGTACCAGGCCGCCATCAGCCAAAAGGCAGGACGAGTCCGCGTCGGCGGCGTCTACTACGACGTCACCTTCGAGGACGCCGGAACCGAGAACGAAGCCCTCATCGACGCCGCCTACGAGGCCAAGTACAGCAACGCCACCGACGCCTTCGCGATCCCCATCATGCAGGGCGAGGGGCCCAAGGCCGCATCCGTTCGCATCGCACCATGCTGAGCCACGGCGCGCACTACGAACCCTTCATCACCTAGGGAACCACGATGAAGGCGACTGGCCGTGCCCTGAACTCCGGTGACTGGACCAATCTCCGCCGCGCAGGCGGCATCGACATTCCCAGTGGCCGGCTGCTCAGACTCCACCCAGGGTTAACTTCCGACTGTGCCATTCGAGGAACGCTCACCGGTCCAACGATGAACCAGGAATCAGCTCGCCAGCACCGTCCCAGCGAGGGATCCTCTTGTGGGCACTTCTAGCAAAGGGTGGTCCCGGAGCCAGGCAATAACCTTCCATAGACCCCATCGAGCGCGAGAGAAATCATCATTGAACAGTCGCGGCCAGAGTAGCGTCGAAGCATGCGCGATATCCCCACAGTCCACGCCGTGCCGCGGAAATCGGTCGACGCGCCTACTTATCGGGTGAACTTCTGGCAGAGGCCGGCCCCCGGATGGGCCTGGAGCCTCGACGCCTACGCCCTGTCGGGCGCCGACGACATCTCCGAGGTGCTCCAGTGGGTAGACGAGCATGCCCGTGGCCGCCGGGTTGAGGTATTTGCTGAGATGGATGAAGAGTCTGACGGCTCCTTCCAAACACCGAGAAAGTCCGGGTTGGTGCGCTTGCTCGGAAGTAATCCCAATGCGGAAGATTCCGTCACCTTTAGACTCACCGCCGAGAGAATTGATGGCCCATAGGGGGATCGGCTATTGATCGCCAGTCCTGCGGGTTCGAGCTGGAGTATGGTCGGGAAAATCTTCCTCCCCGATGCCACCAGGTTCATAGAACCCATCGATGAAGCCACGCGTCTCATCCATCAGTTGCTCCGGTGTCATCCGTGCCCTGGGGTCCGACCAAGCGACCGAGAGGCCCACGGTGAATCCGTAATTGCCGTTGTCCGGTCCGTTGAGCCAAGCGAAGTCATAGCTCATCATCCCGGTGGGTTACCGCCTCTGGCTCACGCGGAACAGCTCGTCATCGATCGAGAACTCCAGGTCGTCCATCCAACAAGATTAGATGCGAGGTGCCCGTCCTGCGGGCACAACTCTTTGAACTGGGCGTGCAGATCTCGGGTTGGCCAGCCGCTAACCCGTCCGGGGGTGGACATACCATGACAGCCATGAACAACGGATCGCGGTTCCCGCTGAAACAGCTCTCCCCGGAAGGAACCAGGGTCGCTGCTGGCTAACCGGCCATCGTCTTTGTCGGAATTGCGGAGACGAAGGCGTCAGAGTGGAACTGTTCAGGGTCGAGCCCGCATTCGCGGGCGAGATCGTCGACGGCGGAGTGGACCATTGTTTCGCTGCCGCAGGCGTATACCCGATGGCCGGTGAGGTCCGGATGGTCGTTCATGGCGGCCTGCTGCACCCATCCGGTAGCACCGCCCCAGCCACAATCGGGGCGCGAGAGAACGGGCGTGAACGAGAACCAGTCGAAGCGTTTGGCCACAGCACGGACAAGATCCATCTGGTAGATGTCCTCGACACTCCGCGCACCCCAGTACAGGTGGACGGGGCGGGTCTTCCGGCGCGCGATGTGGTCGAGGATGATCGACCGCATCGGGGCGAATCCGGTGCCTGTGGCCAGCAGCAGGATTGGGTCCTCGAGAATCAAGCCCTCTTCAGGACCATCCGAGTCCTCGACGAAGAACTCGCCGAAGGGCGCCTCGATCTCGACAGTGTCGTGGAACTCGAGTTGCTGCAGGATCCGTGCCGAGAACGCGCCGCCTGCCGTGTGACGCACGTGCAGCTGCGCGAGGTCGTTGTGCTGGGGCGAGTTGGCGAGCGAATACGAACGGGTGTCGCCGTCGTCGAGGATCACGTTGAGGAATTGACCGGCCTGGAACGGCGTGCGCCGACCGATCGGGTACCGCAGGTCGAGGATCGTGACGCTCGGGGCGACCTGACGGCGGTGGTAGACGGTGGTGGTCAGGCGCTTGCGCTTGGGCGGCGTGCGCGCCTCGATCCGCTTCGGAGCAATCTCGACGTCACCGATCGGTCGCGCGCGACACAATTGCACCTCGGCCGGGCCGCAGACGGCGCCGGTGCCTGGAACGTCGAGCTCGCCGGACGTTAGGGTGCCGATGCATGTGTCGCACACGCCCTTGCGGCACGAGTACGGGATCCCCCAGCCTGCGCTCTCGGCTGCTTCCAAGACGGTCTGCTCCGGTGCGCATTCGAAGGCGATTTCGGAGCGTTTGATGCTGATGGTGGTCATGTCATTCCTTTCGGCCTGAAGGGGCAAGCAGGCGTAGCGCCGACAGCACCGCGCTCGGGTCCGCTGTGCCGAGGCCGGCCTTGCCGAACACCGGTCCGTGCCCGACGCTGGAGAACGAGACGCCGGCACCGATCGTTACCGCCACAGCACCGCGTCCGGCGACTGTCTTGATCGGAATGTGGCCTTGGTCGTGATACATCGCGAGGTAGCCGTCGGCGTCGCGAGCCCCACCGAGCACGACGTCCGCGCCGGTGGGGCCGACCGCGTTGATGCCGAGTTCGCGCAGCTTCGCTACCGCTGGCTCGGTGACCCGCGCGTCGTCGACGCCGAACAGGCCAGCCTCACTCGCGTGGGGGTTGATGCCGAACACGTGGATCACGGGCTTGATGATGCGCATCCGGCGCAGCGCCGTGTTCAGTGCGACCCCGGCCGATACCACGCGGTCCGGCGTAAGCTTTGCAATCGACTCCGAGAGTTGCTCATGCAAGGTCACGTGCGCGATTCGCATCCCGCCGCCGACCAGCATGAGGAAGACCTCTTCCTCCGGCATACCGGTCAGCTCTGCAATGAGCGGCGGGTAACCCGCGAATTCGATACCGGCCTGGCGTACCGCAGTCTCCGAGTGCGGGCAGGCGACCACCCCGGCATAGTGTCCTGATACCGCGAGGCGCACCGCTTCGGTCACGTATGCGATTGTCGCTGTGCCCGCGGCAGCCGTTACCTTGCCGGGAGCCAGGTCGGCGGGCTTCAACACTCCGGCGTCGACGAAGTCGCACACCCCCGGTTCTGCGATCGCACCCGGCACAGCGTCGCGCACCGCGAGCCCCAGCCGCTCGGCTGAGGGAGCGAAGACGTGTCGGTCTCCGACCACGACTGGAGCGGCGGCCCCGAGCTCGGCGACGGCAGCGGCGGCGATGTCGGCACCGCTGCCGTTCGGATCACCGATGCTCAAGAGCAGCCGATCGGCGACTGTCATAGCGGAAGCACCAGCAGCGTGTCGGTGCGGGAACTGTCGCATACAACGACCCGGCGGGTCAGCAACGCCTTGCCTCCAGCGAGCGAGTACTCGTCGAGGTAGCGACCGCTCGCGAAGACGTCAGTCGGGCCGTTGCCGGTGATCCGAATGACGAGGAAGGACGTCTCACTCGTCACGGTCTCGCTCTCCTCAGAGAGAATCGCGGGCTGGCCGAGCAGATGCCGGTAGGCGTGCGGTTCATAGATGTTGGCTTCCTTGAGCGCCGAGACCCGATCGCGCAGCATCGCCTTGTTGTTGGCCCAGATGACGCCGGCGGGTAGTCCGCGCCGGTGATTGTCGGCGGTGGTGACCTTATAAAAAGCATCGTCCGTAAAGTGCTCGGGCCAGTCCTCGATCGGGCCATCGTCGATCACGCGCACGTAGCTGGCCTGGGCGCGGCTGATCAGCGTGAAGGCGTCCATCACTCGCCCTTCCCGATCGTGAAACCCATCGCTTCTCGGTAAACCTTCCAGAAGCCCCGGATCGAGGCCTCAGTCACACGGCTCTCACTGGAAACCGCCTCGTCGCCACCCATCTGCATAGTGGCGAACTCGGTGCCCGCACCCGCGATGCCACGCTGCACGAATCCGCCGATCGCACCGTCCTCCATCGAGACGAAGCCCGCCGGGCCGACAAGGTTGGACTGCTTCATCCGGATCAGCTGTTGTTCCTCAGTGTCGTCCTCGAAGCCGAGGAGGGTCCAGTTCAAATTCGTGGACTCAACGCCGGTGGGCAGCACCTGGCGGACCGCGATTGAGTTCTGAATCTGCTGCAGCACGAAACCGGGGGCCACGGAAAGGATCTGCAGGGTGATGTCGTCTCCGACCTCGCTGAAGCTGTCAACGAGCGACGGATCCTCCAACTGATATTCAGCATCAGACCGGATGCCCTGATCCTTGTAGTGTTCATCAGCCTCAGCCTCACGGTTGATCGCGGACCAGCTCACGTGATGGGCGCCGTTAGGCGAGACGATGATGCCGCCCTTCTGGTTCAGCTTGTTGAGGCCGAACGTGGTGAAGAACAGGTGCAAGATACTCGCGTGATAGGAGTCCTTGGTGTTCTCCATGTAGAGCTTCCAGTTGTTTGGAAGCGTCTGTGTGAAGCGGCCGAGCACGACCGGCTTGCGTCCGCCGAGCACCCGCTCGATGTGATCGAGGATCTCCTGGCCGAGATATTCCTCGATCTCCGGCACGTCATTGTTGAGACTGCCGAAGATGAGCCCGTGAACGTTCGCGAGCCGAAGCCGGCGAGGACTGTGCGCCGCCTTGCAGAAGCTCGGCCCCATGCCGCCTTTTCCGCCGATTCCGTCCTCGAAAGCGACCCCGGTGAGGTCGCCCTGCAGGTTGTAGGTCCAAGCGTGGTAAGCACAGGTGAAGTCCTGGGCATGGCCATAGTGTTCCATTGCGATCAAAGAGCCGCGGTGAGCGCAGCGATTCTCGAACGCGTAGATCTCGCCGTCGTGGTCACGCGTGACCAGGACGGGCTGCTCACCGATGAAGGTCGCGCAGAAGTCGCCTGGCTCGGCGAGTTCCGCTTCAAGACAGAGATAGTTCCACATCCGTCCGTGGAAGATGTTGCGCTGTTCAGCTCGGTAGACATCCTCGTCCTGGAATACCCAGTACGGCACCTCAGTGAGGTGCTCCGGCCAATGGCGGGCGGACATATCACTTTCCACCGCGGTCGCGGTGCCCTTTGAGTCGCTCACTCGTTCTCTCCCTTGATGACTGATGACGCCGAGTTGTGTTCGCTATGCGAAACGAGATGCGTTTTACGAACAATAGAGTCCAGTAAAATCACCGAAGTCGTGCATGTCAAGAAAGGGCACCCTTATGCCAGGAGAAGCGATGGCAGGACTCGCGAAGAGCCTCGCCGTTCTGGAGCCGGCGCATCGGCACTCAGCTCCCGCTCTATGCGTCGCCAACAGGGCAGGCTCTGCTGAGCGCACTCAGCGAGGACGAGCTCGCTGAGTATTTGAGTGCTGCGCCCTTCCCCGAGCGCGCACCTCACGACACTAGACACGCGGTCCCGCTCCAGCCGAACACCCGGTCCTGCGGTACCCAACCCGCGCATATCTCTCATGGGTCGTGGTTGGTCCGGGACCGGCTGGCAGACTGGTGCCGCACCTGCCGGGCGTGACTCGGCGCATATCTGAACCATCCAGTGGGATGGTGTTTTGAGACTGGCTCGTCCGCGCGGTGGGAGCGGCCCCGGTCCTGCCCACCCCGATGGCTTGATAGGAGGTTGTCCGTCCAGCCGGCGGTCGGACGTGACTCCTGAGAGATCCGCCTCGGCGTGATCTGGGCCGGACTGGAGCCTGTAACGGTCCACCCAGGAGAGAATTATGAGCATCGTCGCCGAGGAGTACACCCACGGCTCACACCTTGGCAATCTTCGGGTCGTCTGGGCCGACGTGAGCGTGGTACCGCCGGAGTCAGAACTGTCACGGACTTTCTGCGACATAACGGATCTTAAAAATCACAGGATCCGGCCAAGTTTTCCGGCGGCTTTTCTCAAAGCAGGCAGCGACTTATCTGAAAGCTCCTCTAGAGTTACCCTTCCCGTAAAGGCGCTGACGCTTATAGCCCCCACACATGCTGCTCGAGAATCTCTGACTGGGACAGCGAGAGAGTGCATCCCCAATTCGAGTTCTTCCGAGCTGACTGCGAAATCTGTCTTTCTGGCATGTTGCACAATCTGCATGAGGGCGTCGGCGCTGGTGACTGTGAGGGAAGTCCGCCTCTCGGCGGGGTGAAGCTCGAGAAATTTTCTAACCTCGCCATCCTCCATTGCCGATAGCAGCACCCGTCCTGTAGCTGAAGCATGAACTGGCAAGCGGACGCCAACAGCAATGTCAGTGGACACAATCTGAGAAGCGCTAGCGCGCGCGACGAAGAGGCAGTCTTTGCCGTCCCATACTGCCAAGGAGACCGATTCGTCCAACATGTCTCTTGCTTCATCGAGAAATGGCTGGGCGTGCAAGCCCAAAGGGGACGTGTCCATGTAAGCAGCGCCGATTCGTATCATTCGTGGGGTGGGCTGAAAGTACTTCCCGTCATGGGAGAGATAGCCAGCTTCCTCAAGTGTCAGGAGGCATCGTCGTGCTGCCGAAGGAGATAAGCCGGCGAACTCGGCGGCCTGGGAGATCGTCATCTTAGGTCGGGACTTTTCGAACCCTTCCAAGATCGTGAGTCCCTTCGCAAGTCCTGCCATCCCCTCGCTCTTCCGTTCACTACTACTACTGGTTGTGAGCCTTGACACATGAGTCTCCCAAGCATATGTTTATTCGAGAAGCGAACCCCGGTTTCGCTATCCGAATAAACAGTACCAGAACGGCATGCGAAAGGCCATCGCAGGTGGAAATGAGCACGACAGCGTTACTTGAAGAGTTGCCTGGTTGGCGGGACGCGTTAACACGCGTTCCTTATGGGTGTTCCAGAGGGAGGGCGTCTACGACCTTGAACAAGAGAAGGTGTTCCGGGGACCAAGCTGGAAGTATCTTGGCCTCAAGTCCGAGATGGACTCTGTCGGCAGCTATTGCTCAACGTTCGTTGGGAGCACTCCAGCCGCCGTCACTAGAAGATCGTGATGGCGAGCGTTGCACACTTGAAAATCGGCGTTCACACCGCCGGGCTTTTTGGCCCTAGATAAGCCGAGTGAAGCAAAAGACTTCACCGGCGTCTATCACGCTTGGGCTTATATGTCAGGGGCGACCTGTTCGGGAACTTCGGTGCCTTCTGAGCTTAATCACTGACCCTCCCGGCGTGCGGCCGAACACTCGATTTGTCAGCCTTACGCAGGACTGTGGCTTGGCGGCCAGAGTTGGAAATATTAGACAAGACACATAGGAGTGACAATGAAGAGAAAACTGTTGACGGGCATGGTTGCCGGTGCTGCGCTGGTACTAACCGCAACTGCTTGCGGAAGCTCTGAAGACGTGCCTACAGCTAACGACACTTCCCTAACTGAGATCACAGTGGGCGTAATTCCCATTACTAGTAATGCGCCAATTCACCTCGGGAATGAAAAAGGATTTTTTGAGGAAGAGGGACTTCGCCTTAGTATCCAGCGTACAGTGGGGGGAGCAGCGGCAGTGCCTGCGGTCTCCAACGGCAGCTTTGATTTCGCAGACAGTAACCTCGTCTCGATCATGGTGGCGAACGATAAAGGCTTGGATATGAAAGTGGTCACCACCGGGTCTGCTTCTACGGGTAACCCAGAAGAAGATTCAACAGCGGTAATCGTTCCGGAGGATTCACCTATTCAGAGGCCTGCGGACTTGGCCGGAAAGACAGTCTCAGTTAATACACTGGAGAATATCGGAGACACCACCATCCGAAGCATTGTTGAACAAGATGGTGGAGATGAATCGGCAATCGAATTTATGGAAGTTCCGTTTCCAGATGCACCTGCAGCGTTAGCTAGCAATCAAATGGATGCTGCATGGATTGCGGAACCCTTTCTAACCCAGGCCCTCAATGAGGGGGCTCGTGTCGTTACCTATAACTATGCAGATTTTCATCCGAATACGCATATCGAAGGCTACTTCACTACGAGCGAGATGGTCCGAGATGAACCCGAAATCGTAGAGAAGTTTCAGAATGCTATGCGTAAATCACACGAGTATGCCGAGGCCAATCCCCAGGAAGTACGAGCAATCACCGCGGAGTACACCACAATTGACCCAGAACTGCGCGAGCAGATTGTGCTGAACGATTTCCCAACTTCTTTTGATCGTGACGCGGTTCGTGAACTCGGTGAGGCGGCAGCCAAGTACGGAACTATATCTGAGGCGCCGAACCTGGAAGATCTGCTGTTGGATGGAATCTGACGACTCGGTGATATAGCAACCACCAAGCGGGTGGAGCCGTGGGTAGACGCTGCGTCGCCTGCCCGCTGAGGGGCTCATTTGTGGCAATCTGAAACGTCCATGAGCACGGTTCTGACGTCCACATTGACAAATGCGGCGCTTCATCTGCAAACAGTGGTAACGAGAAGCGTGTAGGGGATGAACCGTGCGCATCCGTTGACGAGCAAAGTCGTGAGGACCTGGAGTGCTTTATCCGTTCTGGGCGAATCTTGGTATGGCCATTGTGTTCATCACTCATGTCATCGACGATCCGGTCCAGCCTGGTGAGCGAGTCAACATTCTCCCTTTTGCCCGACGGTGATGCAGGAAGACCTACGGATTGACCTGCCCAAATAGGGCGATCAACTCGGAACCCGTTCGCTGAAGCGCTTCACTGAATGACGTCCCCACGTCCACAAAGAAATGCGGCTCGAGCGAAAGATAAACGTCGTTCTGCGGCAGTCACCTGAGGATCGGCATCTGAGCAACATCGCTGGTGTCTGTTCAATTTTGGTTCGTCTTTGTTTGTGAACCAGGTGGATGACACCGGGGTGAGCGCGCTTCAATGAGCTTAGGCATCTCCCAAAGATTGGGTCACGAAGTAGGCATACGGTTCCATAAGAGAAAACGATCATGGTTGGAACGAGTGGTTCCGTATTTTTCGTTACCTCCATTACATGCCTCCGTTTGACGTTGGGAACGGTCCCGGAGCCGTGAGTAAGGAGACCATTTTGACTGCAGTGTCACTAGCAAGTGTGGGTCCCTTTGGGGACGCATCCGTTCTCGAGGTGGCTCAGAGAATCCGACGAAGGGAGACCACAGCGCTGGAAGTAACAGAGCAGTCTCTTGAAGCAGTCAATGAGTATGGAACAGAACTGAACTGCTTTATCACCGTGGATCCGGAGGGCGCAAGGCGGGCGGCACGGGATGCTGATAGAGAACTAGCGTTGGGGCACGACCTCGGACCTCTGCACGGAATTCCTGTTGGCGTGAAAGACCTGATGGCTACGAGTGGTTTGAGGACAACCATGGGATCGCGGCATTTTGCTCATCACGTCCCGGATGCTGATGCCGACGCGGTAATGCTGTTACGTAGATCCGGAGCGGTCATTCTGGGGAAAACCCACACCCATGAGTTTGCTTTTGGGCCAACGGGCGATCGCGCATTTACAGGACCGGCACTGAATCCGCTGGATACCTCTCGTGTCACCGGCGGTTCGAGTAGTGGTTCTGCTGCTGCTGTAGCGGCTGGATTGGTACCGATAGCTTTGGGTAGCGATGCTGCGGGATCAGTGAGGATTCCCGGAGCTTTGTGCGGGGTGGTGGGTTTACGTCCGACCGCTGGGCTGGTGAGCGTGGAGGGGGTGTTTCCCTTGTCACACTCATTAGATGTGGTGTCCCCCTTGGCCAGGGCGGTTTCTGATACTGCCGTTGCCTGGTGGGCACTTTCGACAAAATCTACTCAGGAGGGAATCAGGCGTCCGATTTGGTCACCGAGTTTGCTTCCGGAGCCGGGGCGGGCCGCACAACTTCGCATCAGCGAAGTGAAGTGCGATCTGACAGAGAGAGTAGCGAGCAGTACTCAGGTCGAAGCACTTCAGTTTGCCATCGAGACTCTGACAGATTCGGGGGCCTCGATGTCGGAAACGTGCATTCCAGAAGTAGATGAATGCGCACAGCCGCATCAAAATATTCTATTTGCTGAGGCATATGCGATCCATGAAACTCGTGTGAAGAGCGCCCCAGAATTATTCGACCCGGAAATACTCAATCAACTCTCTGTTGCCTCCGAAGTGAGAGGGTGGGAATATGTTCAAGCACAACAAACTCGGGCTCGGTTGCGCCGTCAAGCCCTAGAAAGACTATCCGTTGTCGATGTTTTAATTTTACCTACAGTGCCTATTGAGGCCCCTCTAATTGGACAACGTACTCTGGCTGATAAAGCTGGTTGGACTACGGTGCGCGAAGCATTGAAATCATTCACCGTTCCTTGGAGCCTGCTCGATTTACCTGCGATCAGTGTTCCCGTTCTAGTCCATGGAGCAAAAATGCCTGGCTCTGTGCAGCTCGTGGGAAAGCCTGGAGAGGAACAGAAACTCCTCGACACAGCAGCGGCACTAGAGAAGGCAGTTACGAGATTGAACGCGACTTCGTCCCCCTATGTCCAGAGAACCTTGTAAGTCCTGTCACGAGCGGAGCACCTCGAGCGATGACTGAACCAGTACCGTCCATCGGCGCACCAGGCCCGCGCGGCTTGCATGCGTCCGGGTATCCTCAGCGGGAGACGGAGATCGAGCGCCTGCACCGGCTCGAGGCCGCGGCCCGCCCAGACCAGCTGCGGGGTGACACCCGCAGGCACGTCGATGCGGCCACCGTGGCCGGCCTCGATATCCCCACGCGGCCGGATCCCGCCGCGCCCGCCTCCTCGGTGGCGCAGACCGGGGTGACCGGGCGGCCGTCGTCGTCCGGGCCGTCCCGGGCCAAGCGCAAGCCGCGCCGGAACTGGGGCACCAAGTCCCTGGGTCTGATCGGCCTGCTGGGCTTCCTGGTGATCTGGGAGCTGTTGCCGCGCACGGGGATCGTCAATCCGACGTTCCTGCCGCCGGCCTCGGCTGCCATCGCAGACCTGTTCCGCAACCTGGGGCTGACGGCGTTCTGGCAGGCCGTGGGTGACACCATGTGGCAGTGGCTGCTGGGCATGCTGATCGCGTGCATCGCGGCGTCCGTGCTGGGCTTTGTGATCGGCTCGTCCACGTTCCTGCGCCGGTTCACCAACTCGACCATCGAGTTCATGCGCCCGGTGCCGTCCGTGGCGTTGATCCCGTTGGCCGTGCTGCTGTTCGGCGTGCAGATCGAGTCGGCGCTGCTGCTGATCGTGTACGCGTCCTTCTGGCAGGTGCTGATCCAGGTCCTGTACGGGGTGGCGGACGTGGACAACGTGGCCATGAACACCGCCCGGTCCTATGGGCTGGGCCCGATGGCACGGCTGCGGTACGTCATCTTCCCCACGGCGTTGCCGTACCTGATGACCGGGGTGCGTCTGGCCTCGGCGGTGGCGTTGATCCTGGCCATCACGGCCCAGCTGATCATCGGCAACCCGGGTCTGGGTGCTGAGATCGCCAAGGCCCAGTCCGGTGGTTCCTACGTGGCGATGTACGCCCTCATCCTGGCGACCGGCCTGCTCGGCGTCATCATCAACCTGGTCATGCGCATGATCGAACGCCGGGTGCTTTCGTGGCACTCCTCGGTCCGAACGGAGGTCGCCAAATGAGCGCCGATGCCCCCCTCGCCACAACCGTCAACCTGACCCCAGCGGCAGGCGGACCGGGCACCTCCCGGTCGGCGCCGGCGTCGTCCCCGGTGAAGAGGAGGTCCGCCGGGTCCAAGCGCGCCGTCGGCGTGGCCAGGAGCCTGTTCTTCATCGCCGCACTGCCCGTGATCCTGGTGCTGATCTGGTATTTCTCCACGGCCTTCGGGGAGAAGAACTTCTTCGTGCCCACGCCCGCCCTGTTGTTCGAGACCTTCTTCGACACCTGGACCGGGGACCGGATCACCACGGATGTCCTGCCGTCCCTGACCCGCCTGCTCTGGGGCATCGCCGGTTCGGTGACCATCGGCATCGTGGGCGGCCTGCTGATCGGTTCCGTCCGCTGGCTGCGGGCGTTGACCGAGCCGACCCTGGAGTTCTTCCGGGCGATCCCGTCGACCGTGTTGATCCCGGTGCTGATGCTGCTGATCGGCATCGGGGACGACATGAAGATCGCGGTGATCATCTCCGGTGCGGTCTGGCCGATCCTGTTGAACACCATTGAGGGTGTGCGGTCCATGGACGAGGTCCTGGCGGACACCACGCACACGTACGGGATCAAGGGCCTGAACCGGGTCCGCTACCTGATCCTGCCCTCGGCCATGCCGCAGATCATGGCCGGCATCCGCCAGTCCCTCTCGATCGCGCTGATCCTGATGGTGATCTCCGAGATGTTCGCCGCCTCCTCGGGCCTGGGTTTCACGATCGTGCAGTTCCAGCGCTCCTTCGCGATCCCGGAGATGTGGTCCGGCATCGTGCTGCTGGGCATCATCGGCGTGATCATGTCCTTCATCTTCCAGCTGATCGAGCGCAACGTGCTGCGCTGGTACCACGGCCTGAGGGAGATCGAGAATGCAGCCTGATCCCACCGAATCCGTTAGCCCCGACCCAGTGCACGCCGATTCATCCCCCGAGTCTCACACCGAAAAGGAAGCCACCATGACTTCTGACCAGACCTTCACCGCAGGCAGCGTCGTCTCCCAGGGCGGCGTGGCCGAGACCCCGGACGGGCGCATCACCGTGGGCAAGACCCTTCCAGACGGCGAGGCCATGCTGGCCGTTCGCAACATGAAGAAGGTCTATCACACGGACGGTGGTGACATCGAGGCCGTGCGGAACCTGACCTTCGATCTGCCCCAGGGCCAGCTGGCCTGCCTGGTGGGCCCCTCCGGCTCGGGCAAGACCACCCTGCTCAAGTGCATCGCGGGCCTGCTGGAGCCCAGTGCCGGTCAGGTCACCCTGCATGGCAAGAAGGTCACCGGGCCGCCGAAGTCCATGGCGGTGGTCTTCCAGGAGTACGGCCGGTCCCTGTTCCCCTGGATGCGGGTGCGGGACAACGTGGAGCTGCCCCTGAAGAACGCCGGCATGGACAAGGCCCAGCGGGACGAACTCGTGGACAACGCGCTGGAGGCCGTGGGCCTGGCCCACGTGCCCAAGTCCTACCCCTGGCAGCTCTCCGGCGGCATGCAGCAGCGCGTGGCGATCGCCCGCGCCGTGGCCTACCAGCCGCAGGTGTTGCTGATGGACGAGCCCTTCGCCGCCGTGGACGCCCAGACCCGCGCCGACCTCGAGGACCTGGTCCGCAGCGTCTGGAAGAAGCTCGGCGTCTCCATCCTGTTCGTCACCCATGACATCGATGAGTCGGTCTACCTGGGTGAACGCGTCATCATCCTGTCCTCCTCGCCCACCGTGATCCAGGAGGACCTGCTGATCGACCTGCCGGCCGAGCGCGACCAGCTCGAGACCCGTTCCTCCAAGCGCTTCGCCGAGTTGCGTCACCACGTCTACGAGCAGATCCAGCTCGCCAAGAAGGGCTTCCGCCCCGAGGACTCCATCGCCAGTAGATCACAATAGGGCCTTCTGGCAATCCCTAGCTTTCAGCTACCCCTACGGTCTAGGGCATGTCTCCCAATAGGGCGGCCCAGGTGAGGCAGGCATGGAGGACCGCGCCGGCTCGGTAGGTGATGGCGAGTTTGTCGTAGCGGGTGGCGACACCGCGCCATTGCTTGATCAGGGCGAAGGACCGCTCGACGACGTTGCGGTCTTTGTAGTTGTCGGCATTGAACGCGGGCGGGCGACCGCCCTTGGACTCTTTGCGTTTGCGTGCGGCAATCTGATCGCTCTTCTCCGGGATCGCGGCCCGGATCCCGCGGGCGCGGAGCATGCGCCGGTTCACCCCGCTGGCGTAGGCCTTGTCTGCCAGGACCGCGCCTGGACGGACGCGAGGCCGTCCGCCGCCAACCCCGGGAACCCGGATGTCGTCCAGGACCTGCTCGAGCATGGCTCCGTCATTGCGCTGGCCTCCGGTGACCATGATCGCCAGCGGCAGTCCATGGCCATCGACGGCGTGGTGGATCTTCGTGGTCAGCCCGCCGCGGGAGCGGCCAATGCCGTGACCAGCCGGCTCGACGTCATCTTCGGGCAGATTCTTGTGATTCAACACGGCCCCCTGTGTCCTGGTCGGGGCGCGTGGTGTTCGTCGCGTGCTGATGCGCACCCGACTTGGCTCACTGTTCGGTGATTCGCTCGTTTTTGGCGCCCAGTTCCGCATGATTCCGGGGTTCTTGGTTGCGGGGTGGGGCACTAACGGTCGGGGGTTCTAGGCTGTTTGGATGTACATCCGGCGGGTGAAGACCGCTTCCGGGGCGACCGCGGTCCAGCTCGTGGAGAAGCGCCGTGGGGTGCGTCAGATCGTCGAGCATCTCGGCTCGGCTCATGACGCGACCGCGGGTATCGAGACTCCTTCCACTTGACGCTGGCCTTGCTGTTCGTGCTGTGGATGCTGGCTGTCGCGGACGGGTTCGCCGCCAAAGTCGGGACTACCGGCCTGTTCGATGGCGACGGTTGGATGTATCTGACCCTTGCGTCCTTCTTCACGGTCTTCACGCTCCCCGCCGCGGCCCTGACCTGGCGCTGGCAGGCACCCTTGGACGACCAGGACGACTGCCAACACCACGAATCCCCACCCCCCCCATGGTCCGCTGCGCAAAATCGCCGCGCGCGTGGGGCCCTGGTCAAGAGCCACGGGCGACGACTGGTTGGGGCGTCTCCGCGCGATCGAAGGGTGCACCGATAGCCGAACCCCCACCGGACGCACTCGATGCTGACCTGGACTGACGCCAGCGCACCACGCTCTGAATCGCGCAAGACCCGTCCGGTGACCTGACCGGTGACGGGGCGCCATGTGACACACGCGTGGGCAGGATTTGCGGCGTCATCGTCGGACCTTTGAAGGGAGGACGCCAGTCGCCCAGTGTTCGAGATCACCGCAGCAGGCCAAGAATCTGCGGCCACGAAATCCTAGTATCTCCGTGAGCCTTCACAACGAATTCCAGATCGATCCTGCTCGACTTTTCGCGTGGATCAGGTCCAGCAGGCTATGCCGGCGATCTATGCGCCGATCCGGCCGCAGCGCCACCAGCCCAACAAGAGTTCCGCTCCGACGAGCGAAATAGGCACTTAGTCATCACACCTCTGGCACCAAGGTGCACTCTCAGACATTGTGTCCGGGTTTCTGACATACGCGGACCCCAGCCAGCGACGAACTCGGGACATGGAAGACATCGTGCGCCGGTGCCAGAACTGCACCCAACCGCTGCCTGAGGGCGCCCGAGCGAACCGTCGCTACTGCGACGAGGACTGCCGCCGCCAGGCCTACGGCCAGCCCGCTGCGCCGTCTGGGCGGCGGTGCGAGAGCTGCGGAAAGCGGTTGCCGAAGGTCAGCCGGAAGAACAAGCGGTTCTGCGATGCGGCCTGCCAGAAGGCTGGCTCCCGTGGCCGGACCCGTCCGGCTGCGACCACCAGCAAGAGGGCGACCGCACGGGACCTGTTGGCCGTCGTGTCCGCCCAGCTGGTCCAGGCCGAGACGGCACTGGCCCAGAGTCGTGGCCGCCTCTGGGGCCGTGACCGGGAGGTCGCCTGGCTGCGCGCCGAGTTGGCCGAAGCGCGGCGGTCAGCGGCGGGGGCCCTGGTTAGCCAGGCCAACAACGCGGCCGGTGTCCGGGAACGATTGGCCACGGCCAGCAGGGAGTTGTCCGTGCTGCGCCGGAACTGGTCCGCCACGGCCGAGGCTCGGGTGGCCACTGCCGAGGTAGCCGGCCTGCGCCAACAGCTGGCCACCCTGCAGGACAAATACGGCCAGCTGTCCGCCAGGTACCAGGAGCTGTCCGAGGCCGCCGAGCTAGCCGCAACCGAACGCCAGCAACTCCAAGGCGTGGTCCGGCAGTGGAACACCCTGTGCAAGCGGCTGTACAAGGCCACCGGTGGCCAGCCGGCCACCGCCGTGGACAAGGACATCCTGGCCACCTGGACCCGGTTCCGGCAGGCCGTGGCCGACCCGTCCGGCAATCGTGGCCGGGCCCCGGTGACCGGACAAGCGGCTGGACAGGCGGCCACGGCGGGGGGTGTCCGGTGACCGTCTCGATCTCGAAGATGTCCATCGCCTACTACCTGGACTCCGTGGCCACCGGCGACGAGCATCACCACGGACGCCAAGACCTGACCGCCTATTACACCGAGGCCAAGGCCCCGGCCGGACGCTGGGTCGGCTCCGGGCTGGCCGGGACCTCTCTGGCCGCCGGACAGGAGGTCACCCGCACCCATGCGGTCATGGTCTACGAGCAGGCGCGCGATCCCGGCACCGAGAACCTGCTGGGTCGTGCCCCGATGGCCAGCCAGGTAACACCGCAGGACGCGAAGACCCCGGCTGGGCGCACGGCCAAGGCCACCCGGGAGGCGGTGGCCGGATTCGACCTGACCTTCTCGGTGCCCAAGTCCGTGTCCGCACTGTGGGCCCTGGCCGGCCCGTCGCTGCAGGGCCAGATCCAGCAGGCCCACGAGCAGGCGATGAACGAGACCCTGGCCTGGGTCGAGGCCTACGTCCTGCAATCCCGGGCCGGGCACGGCGGGGTGGCCCATGTGCCGGTGACTGGGCTGGTGGCCAGCCAGTTCCACCACTGGGACTCCCGGTCCGGAGACCCGCAGCTGCACACCCACACCGTCATCTCCAACCGGGTCCAGAGGGTCTTGGACGGCCAGTGGGCCACCCTGGACAGCTATACCTTGCACCGGCACGTGGTGGCCATCTCTGAAACTTACAACTCGCTGCTGTTCGACCGGCTCCACCAGCAGATCGGTGCCCTGCCCGAGTCCCGCTCCGAGGACGGCCAGCAACTGGCCGATGCCCTGTCCATGGCCACCGCCGAGGATGTATCCGCCCAACCGGACACCGCCGGCCACCGGGTCGAGCTGGCCGGGGTCCCGGACAACCTGATCCAGGAGTTCTCCACCAGGAGCCGGGCCATCGAGGCTCGCACCGATGAACTGATAGCCGACTGGACCACTAACCACGGACAGCGACCCACGGCCGCCACCCTGCTCCAGCTACGACAGCAGGCCACCCTGGAAACCCGCACCCCGAAGCAAGACCAGTCTCTGTCGTTGGCTGAGAAGATGGTCGGCTGGCGGGAACGGTCCATGGCCACCGGCAACGACCCAGCTACCGTGGTGGCCAATGCCGTCGGCCGCGCCGACACCACCATCACCCCCGACCAGCTCACGGACGGCGTCATCGGACAGTTGGCCCGGTGGACTCTGGCCGACGCGGCCACCCGGCGGGCCACCTTCACCCGAGCCAACGTGACCGCCTCGGCCGAACGCATCACCCGGCTGGTGCGCTACCGCACCGCCGCGGAGCGGCACGCGGCCACCGACCGGCTCGTGGACACCGCCCTGGCCCAGGCCGTGCAGTTGACCCCGACCCGCTCCATCGTCCCGGATACCGAGGACCCGGCCGTGTCCCACCACGGCCAATCCGTGTTCGATCATCAGCGCAAGGCCGGGCTGTGGACCACCCGGCAGGTCATCGACGACGAGGCCTACCTCATCGGTCGGGCCACCGAGGCGGCCGGCCCGCACCTGGACCCGGACACCGTCACCGAGCAGGTCACGAAGGTGGCCACCGCTGTCGGTCACCTGCTGAGCGATGATCAGGCCCGAGCCACTGCGGCTGTCCTGTCCTCCCCGACGGCGTTGCAGGCGATCATCGGTCCGGCCGGGACTGGCAAGACCACCACCATGGCCGCCGTCGCCCAGCTGTGGTCCGAGGCCCACGGGGAGTCCTCCGTGGTGGGTCTGGCGCCCTCGGCGGTGGCAGCCGGGGTCCTTGGGGATGAACTCGGGGTGGCCACCGAGAACACCACCAAGTGGATGTATGAGTCCGTGGGGGACGGAGCTGCCCGCCGTGCTCAGCGCGTCCAACAGCTTTCCATTCAGCTGCACCAGTTCCAGGCCCGGCCGCGAAGTGACCGGACCGTGGCCAGCGTTGAACGGTTGGCGGCGAAGCTGGCCGAGCAGCACGCCGCCCATGCCCGCTGCACCCTGGCCGAGAACCAGCTGTTGATCGTGGACGAGGCCTCGATGGTCTCCACCGCTCAGCTGGCCGAGCTGGCCCGGCAAGCCGAGGCCGCCGGGGCCAAGGTGCTGTTGGTGGGGGATCCGGCCCAGTTGGAGGCCGTGGACGCCGGCGGATTCCTGGGCTGGATGGACCGCAAGGCCGCTCCGGAGCGCCTGGACATGGTGTGGCGGTTCCGGAACGAGTGGGAACGGGAGGCCTCCTTGCGCCTGCGCACCGGCGACCCCACCGTGCTCAGCGAGTACGCCGCGAATGGCCGGATCCACGGGGCCCCGGGGGAGGACGCGGCCGACTCTGCGTACTCGGCATGGCTGGCGGACAAGCGGGCCGGGCTGTCTACGATCCTGATCGCCTCGGACAACGCGACCGTGGCCGAGCTGAACACCCGCGCCCAAGCCGACCTGGGGGCCAGTGGCGACGTGGACGTCGAACACGCCGTCATCCTGCGCGGTGAGGCGGCCGCCGGGGCCGGGGATTTGGTGCTGGCCCGCCGCAACGACCGGTCCCTGCGTGATGAGACCGGGGCGTTCATCGCCAACGGCACCCGGTTGACCCTGACCGGGATCAACCCCGATGGTTCCGCCGTGGCCCGCAACGAGAGCACCGGGGGAGCGGTGACCCTGGACCCGGACTATCTGGCCTCCTCCACGGAGCTCGGCTACGCCACCACCGCGCACCGCTCCCAGGGCGTCACCGTGGATTCGGCCCACGCCGTGGCCAAGGCCGGACTGTCCCGAGAGCTGTTCTATGTGGCGATGACCCGCGGGCGGCAGGCGAACCACGCCTACGTCGACTTCGGCGTCGATCACGAGGCGCACTCTCCGGACGAGTGGGGACTGCTCACCGAGACTCCACCGGCCGAGCGTCCGGTGACCGTCCTCGAGGGCGTGCTCAAACGGGAATCCGCCGAGCACACCGCCCACGAGGTCCGCGACCAACAGCGTGCCTGGTCCAATGACCTGGGCCGGATGGTTCACGAACTGGACTACCTCAAGTGGGCCGCCCGCTCGGCCCGGACGCACGAATGGGTTCAGGCCACCTACGGGGACGACCCGGAGACGGTGGCCCGGTTGAGTGAGGCCGCGACCTGGCCCCAGCTGGCCAAGGCCGACCCCGCCCTCCACCACCACGGCGAGACCGCCCCCGAGGATGCCGTGCCGGAGGTCCTGGCCCGCTGCACCCCCCGCACCGAGGACACGCCGCTCTCCATGCCCCAGCACCAGCCCGAGAGCCAGCGCGGGGTCACCGCCGACCTGGTGAACCGGATTCACCGGGAGCTGGACGGCCGGCTGAACCGGATCGAGGCCGACCCACCCGCCTGGTACGACGAACTCACCCAGCATCACCCCGACCCGGCCGGACGCCGTGCCGCGGCCGCCGACGTGCTCGTCTGGCGGGCCGTATCCGGGCAGGACGACGCCGACACCGCCCTGGGCAAGACCCCCACCGAGAAGGACAACACCGCCCGCTACCACCAGGCCGCCTACACCGCCCTGCACCCAAACCCGGACAACGGTCCAGAGCGCCGCGATGCCCGCCACGATGCGCTGGTGTCGGTGCTGTCGGACAACTGGATCAACCTCGAACCGGCTCGGATCGACCATCGGCCCCTCGAGGAAGAAGTCGCACAGCGTCGCCCGGACCGGAGCCGAGATGACGGTCGAGACCGGGGCTTATAGCTTCCCGCTGGACTCAAACTCGCTCAGGTCAAGGATCGCGCGCCTGATCGCTCTCAAGTCCTGGGCGAGAACATGCCAAGGGACGGGGCATTTGGAAGACGCGCGGCGGCGGCTACGGACCTCGGTCAGCAAGCTCAGTGCAGGGCTGCAAGGTCGAAGCTGTAACGTCCTGATGACAAGAACCTGCTGGACGCCGTGCCCTGTTCGGGCCCGCGAGGCCTCACTTTCGCACTATTCCCCTGGAGAGAGTTTTTATGCGCCGTACAACTAAACTCGTGGCCATTTCGGTGGTCTCTCTGCCGCTGTTGAGTGCCTGCTCTGCAGACACGGCTTTCGTGGACGCCAACGAAGGTGTCGGTCAGCTCGGAGAAATCACTGGATGTGAGGTTTCTGAAGAAGCCCAGGAACTCCACCCGGCCTACAACGGTGTGCCTCCGTTTTCGTCACGCACCTGCACCTTGGACGTCGGGGAGGGCGAGGAGCTGTACCTGTCCGTGGTTCCAGAGGGAGAGGAACCACTGAAGATCGACGACAGCTTCCCCGGCTACTACGGCATCGCCGGACGTGACCTAATCCTCGCTGACAACAACTGGGAACTCCACGCCACTTCATACCGCGACGAATACTGGCCTGCGTTCAAAGACATGCAGAAGGAGTGGGGCGGCAAATTGATCGTCCCCGACGGGGTCGAAACCCCCGACAACTGATCGGTGCCTATGCGGTGGCCTCATTAGCCATCAGGGCCAGGTAGCGGTACACGGTCGCCCGACTGACCCCGAGCAGCTTGGCGATCTCCGGTGGGGTGAGTCCAGCGTGCCGGTACTGGCCGGCCTGCCGGACTTTCTCGGTCTCGGGGGTGACGCTGGGTCGCCCACCCCTGCGGCCTCGGGCCTCGGCTGCCTTCATGCCGGCCTTGGTGCGTTCGGCCAGTTGGTCCCGCTCGAGTTGGGCGAAGGCGGACATCATGGTGAGCATGGCCTTGCCCATCGGTCCGGTCGTGGCGATCCCCTCGGTCAGTGACCGGAAGTGGATGCCGCGAGTTTCGAGGGAATCCACGAGGTCGAGTAGCTGGCGGGTGTTCCGTCCCAGCCGGTCGAGCTTCCACACCACGAGCTCGTCCCCGCTCCGGGCATATTCCAGCAGTTTTTCTAACTCCGGTCGCTTGACCTTCGTTCCGCTGACGCCGTGGTCTGTGTAGACCTTCCGGCACCCCGCGTCCTTGAGGGCGCGGATCTGCAAGTCCGCATTCTGCTCCACCGTGCTGACCCGCGCATACCCCAGACTCGCCATCCTTGCTCCTTTCTCAACAACTCGACTGTTTTTCCCTAGTTGAGACAGTAGCGAATGAGACAGGTGATTGAGACAAAATAGCGCTATATTTGCAGTTGCAATGTCCTTTTCAGAAGCCGACCGCACGGATGTCAAAAGTCACCTTCACGGATCGCCAGGGTGACTTCGACACTGTTCGTTTGGGGTCGCCTACCGGACGGCCTGGGTTTCCCGTGCAGAACATGGTGTTCCGTGGGACTGGTGTCACTTTCAGACGTCGACGGCACTGATGATGCTCCTATCTTTGTCAAGCGCTTATCTTTGGTTGTTCTTCGAGCCATTCCCGGTAGCGTCTGACGAGGTCGCGGTCGCGGGATTGGGCGCGTTCCAGTCGTGAGATCGAGGTGGGCCAGGTACCCAGTTCCCGGGCCACCCGGACCTGGGTCAGACCCAGGGCGAGTCGGCGCGGTCGCAGGTCCTCGGTAGCCGGTGCGGGCCGGGGGTTGCGCAGGACACGGTAGACCTCCCTGGCCACGTAGCGTTTGAGGCAGCGCATGATCTCCAGCTCGCCCTTGCCATGGGCGGTGCGTTTGTCCACGTAGTCCCGGGTGCGTTGGTCATGGGCCATGCGCACCAGCACGATCCGGTGGATCGCGGCGTTCGCGGCCCGGTCGCCGCCGCGGGAGAGTCGGTGCCGGGTGGTCTTGCCCGATGACGCGGGGATCGGCGCGGTGCCGGTCAGCGCGGCGAACTGGGCCTCGCTGGCCAGGCGCTCGGGGTTGTCGCCGATGGTGACCAGCAGCTGGGACACCACCGCCGTGCCGACGCCGTTGATCTCCAACAGGGCCGGGGCATGCTCGGCGACGATGGCGGCGAGCTCGGCATCGATGTCTTCGATATCGGCGCTCAGAAAGTTGTGGCGGGCCGCCATCCGCTTGAGGGTGACGGCTGTCGCATGGGCGGGGTCCACGATGTTCCCGGCGGGACGGGTGGCGGCCATGGCCTTGGCCCGCGCTTCGCTGGTCTGGCCCCGATATTTGGCCCGCACGGCCTCGGGCGCCGCGGTCAGCACGGCGCTGGCCGCTGATGCCGGCTACGGCGAGTGCACCGGTTTCCGGCTCGGGCTCACCGACCGGGACATCCCGTACGTCGTCGCGGTGAAGTCCTCCACCAGCGCCCACCCAGCCTCGGCGGTCCGCGGACGGTACATGGGGCCGGGAGAACATCTGCGCACTGGCCACGGTGCGCGGTCGTGGACCTCCGATGCGACCTACTCGGTGCCGTCGGTGGCGTCGCCGCTCAGGTCGCGATTGATCTGCGGTTCGCCGGAGTCCTCGAAGATGATGAGGACGTCCTGGTGGACGGTGCCGTCCGGCATGGTGACATCAGCACGGAGTGCATTGCCGCGCCACCCCTTGTCCTCCACCGATTCAACGCCGTATTTTTTGGCGACGTTCTCCTGGATGTTGGTCTGGGTGGTGATATCTCCGTAGACCGCGTAGGCGAGAGCAGTCAGGCCGATGACGAGGATTCCTGCCCCGGCGAATCCCTCGCGGACGGCATCTTTCAACCGTCCAGGTCCGGCGTAGCGGGCGTCCTCGTCGTCCAAGTGGGTTTGGTAGCGTTTGCGGCGCCATAGCCCGTGGGCGAGGACAGCCAGCCCCGCGATCGCCAGGAGTGTGCCGATCCATTGGGTGACGTAGGAAGTCTGGAGGTCGATCGGGGCGTACATGACTCCATTGTCTCCCGAATGCTCCATCCGGGAGACCATTGGTCGGGCACTGCGGCACCAATCAAGGTCCGTCACAACCGTGGACTGTTCCGTGCTGCAACGCATGATCACGTGGCCCGAGCCGGTCGGCTACTGGACCGGGAGGAACCCATCGTCGGTGGAGCTCACCGAGCTGTTCGGTGAGCAGACGTGCCGGTGGATCAGTGTTGCCGGTGCACTTCTGCACTCCTACGAGGGGAGGCCGGCGTAGGAGTGCAGGCCGGGGAAGTACGTGTTGACGATGGTGAAGTTGAAGACGATGCAGGCGTAGCCGATGATGGAGAGCCAGGCGGCGCGTTCCCCGGTCCAGCCGCGGGTGGCGCGGGCGTGCAGGTAGCCGGCGTAGATCACCCAAATCACGAAGGTCCATACTTCTTTGGTGTCCCAGCCCCAGTAGCGGCCCCAGGACTGCTCAGCCCAGATGGCGCCGGCGATCAGGGTGAAGGTCCACATCACGAAGCCCACGGCGTTGATGCGGTAGGACCAGTTCTCCAGGCTCAGGGCGGAGGGCACGAGCCGCATGAACGCCAGCCCCGGGGTGCTGCCGGCCCGGGTCTTGGCCTCGCGCCGGCTCTGGATGAGCTGCAGGACGCTCATGGCGAAGGTCAGGGTGAACAGGGCTGAGGACAGCACGGCTATGGACACGTGGATGACGATCCACGGGGACTGCAGGGCCGGCTGCAGGTGCGCGATCGGGGTCGGGAACCCGATGGTCGCGGCGCACATCATGATCACGACCAGGCCGGACACGAAGGTCCCCAGGAACCGGAGGTCCTTGCGGATCATGAACAGCAGGTAGACCACGGAGACCAGCGCTGCGCCGGTGGTGCAGAACTCGTACATGTTGCCCCATGGCACCCGGGACGCGGCCACGGCGCGGGCGACCACCGCGAAGGCATGCAGCATGGCGGCGATGACCATCAGCGCCACCGCGACGTTCGCGGCCGGGCGCCGGGTGGAGCCCAGGTAGGCCATGTCGTCATCGACCAGGCCACCGTCCAGTCCGTCGTCGGAGGCGGTGCCGGACCCGCCGCGGCGATCTGCCGGGGTGCGGGAGACGGGTACTGCCGTAGTGCCGGTCCCGGTTGCCGAGCCTAGGACGCTGGCCTCCACCAACTGCTGGTGGTGTGCCGGGGTTCCGACGGATTCCTCGGTGCTGCCGGTGGCCTTTTGGCCCTCGGCCAGTTCGGCTTCGAGGGTGCGGATGGTCTTGGACGAGGTCGCCATGTCGATGGCGAAAACGATGAAGGCCGCGGCGTAGACCAGTGCAGCGATCAGCATGAACAGGTCGCTGTAGCTGGCCAACTGCAGGTTGATGGAGGGCATGGGTTACTCCGGTCGGTTCTCGGTGGCGCCGGTGGTCCCGGCGGTGGATGATGTTGCCTGGTGATCGTCGGACTGGCCGGGTTCACCCGAGGCGTCCTCCGGGGCGACCACGGGCCAGGTCTTCTCAAACTGGCGGCGCAGGCTCACGTTCTCCTCGCGCAGGCCGAAGTCCTCGCCGCGGGCGAGTAGACCGTACTCCACCATGGTGGACCCGTCGGGGCCGGTGGCGCTACGGACCCACACGCGGCGGCGGCGCACGAACAGGCTCACGCCCAGGGACACCAGGGCCAGGACGGCGAAGATGCCGACGCCCCACTTGCCCGGATCGTAGAGGATGTCCAGGCCGACGTAGGGCTTGACGCCGTCGAAACGGATGGAGCCCTTACCTTCGGGCAGGTCGTAGGACTCTCCCAGGCTCAGTGTGATGCCGCCGGATTCAAGGTCTCGGTTGTTCAGCTCGGTGAGGTCGTCCGTGTCCAGCACGTACACGTTCTGGGGTTCACCCTCGTCCAGGCCGAGGTCCCCGGAGTAGGAGTTCAGGTTCAGCTCCGGGTTGTACAGTTCAGGGTCGATCGAGACGGCCACGCCGTCCTCCCCCGTGTAGGCGGTCGGCAGGAAGAACCCGACGAAGCCCAGCTGCTCAGGCTGGGCGTCCGGGACCTTGATGGTCAGTAGCGAGGTGTAGACCTCGTCCTGGACCTGGCCGACGACGGGTCCCTGGAAGGCGATGTCCCCGTTGCCGTCCCGCACGGTGATCTCCGGTGCGTAGCCGTTGCCGACAAGGTAGACCCGGGTCCCACCGAAGTCCAGCGGCTGGTTGACCTTGAGGACCCTCTCCTCGACCTGGCCCTCGGGACCCTCCCGGACCGTCATTGTCGCGGTGAAGTCCAGGGGCTGGCCGTAGTGGGTCTCCGACTCCCGGTCGAAGACCTTTTCAAAGCTCTCCAACGTCATGGAGAACGGAACCAGGCTGTCCTCCGAGAAGGCCCCGCCCGGGGTGAAGGCGTCGTAGGACACCAGGGTGTTGGCGAAGCCCTCGCCCTCCACGAGGATCTTCTGCCCCGAGTAGCTCAGCAGACCGCCCACGGCCATAAAGGCCAGCACCCCGATCAGGGACAGGTGGAAGACGATGTTGCCGATCTCGCGCACGTAGCCGCGTTCGGCACCCACGGAAGCGCCGCCGTCGGGCTCCTCGCGGACATCCGTGCGGTAGCCGCGCTTCTTCAGGATCCGTGCGGCCTGTTCCACCGCAACGGCTGGGGCCGGACCGGGGGACTCGAGGAGCACCTTGCCGTACTCGGGCAGGCGACTCAGCCGGCGCGGGGGTCCGCGGCGGGGCGGAGCGCAGGTCCTTGGCGTGTTTGACGGCCCGCGGGACCACGCAGCCGATCAGGGAGACGAACAGCAGGATGTAGATCGCCGAGAACCAGACGGACGAGTACACGTCGAACATCTGGAAACGGTCCAGCCATTCACCCTGGACGGGGTTGTCCTCGAGGTACTGGTTGACGATCTCCGGGCCGGCCGGACGCTGCGGGAACAACGAGCCCGGCACGGCTGCCACGGCCAGCAGCAGTAACAACATCAGTGCGGTGCGCATGGACGTCAACTGGGTCCACATGAACCGCAGAGATCCCTTGAATCCCAGTGCGGGCAGCTCCACGTTCTGGCGCTGCCGCGGGGGGCCACCGTCTGGGGCCGGGGGTCCTGCCGCGGGGAGGATGCCGGCGCGGGCCGCTTCGTCCCGGCTGGCCCTCACGTTGTCGTGCTGGCTCAAATCGGCAGCCCCACTTCACTGGCGAACCGGGTCTGCAGTTCGACGCCCCAGGCATTCCGCGGCCTGCGGACTGCCGGCAGGCCCGACACGATCAGCACCCAGATCGGGGCGCTGGGCCGGGAGGTTCGACGGACCATGGGGGCGCTCAGGACTGCTCGTCCAACACGGTGGTGATCAGGCTTTCAAGTGTGGAGCGCTCGGCGATCCCCAGTATGCGTGCCGAGACCCTGCCCGACCGGTCCAGCACGATTGTCGTGGGCACGGCTTGCGGCGGGACGTAGTCGGTCATGGCCAGCAACACCTGGCCGTTCAGGTCCTCCACGGAGGGGTAGGTGATGCCGAAGTTGCGTTCGAAGGCCCGAGCCGTGGCCACTGTGTCGCGGACGTTGATGCCCAGAAATCGCACGCCGGCGGGGGCGAACTGCTCGTGGAGGGCCTGCAGGTCGGGGGCCTCCACCCGGCACGGGGCGCAGGCGGCATACCAGAAGTTGAGCACCGCTGGGTCCCCGGCGAGGTCCTGCGTGCTGATCGGTTCCCCGGAGAATAGGGTGGAGCTGAACTGCACCGGCTCGCCGCGCTCGGTCGGGGCGATCTCCAGGACTGACCCGTCGCCGGCGATGTAGTTCTTGCCGTCGCTGTTCCCGGCCTGGGCGGCCAGCGGGTCATCCGAGCTGCAGGCCGCCAACAACGGCAGGGACACTACCCCGGCCAGGCCGGCCAGCACCCGACGCCGTCCCAGCCGTCCGAGGGAGACAAGCGTCGGGGGATAGGGCTCGCGGGAATGCTGGGTACAGGACATGGCGTACTTCCGGTATCTCTCCATCGGGACAGGACGTCACTGGAATTCTACAGCTCGTAGAAGACTGGGCGGAATCCGCAACACGCCATCCCCGTCGCGGCAAGATGCCAGGCCGGGCGGCACGGGCGCTGCGTTGCTGGCGGCGGGGACGAGAGCTCCGTCCGGCCCTGCTCAGTGTGTACACCTGTTGATCCATCGTTCGGCCTGGACGGTGGTGGGCTTCTGCGCGATGAAGCGCAGGATCCGGCCACCGCGGAAGCACCGGAGGCGGACCGGATCAAGACGCGTGTCACAAGGTCGGTGCGAACGCGGCCGGTTCGATGAGCCGGTGCGCCGAGCGGTCGACCACATGCTGCCTGCGGCGCGCGAGGCGAACAGGTCGCATCCCACGAACAACCTGGTCGGTCGCAGGACCCGGGCCGCCTCAGTCACCGTCTGTTCCCAGTGGATCACAGGTGGTGCATGAGAGAGAGTTCAGTGCCTGTCGAAGGACTTCTCGACGAAGGACAGCGCGGTGGCATCGGCCTGGCGGGCCCCGTTGGCGGCACGGCTGCAGGACTCAGTCAACTCACATGAAGCACGTCATGGGTATCCACAAGTCAGAGACGAACAGCGGATAATGATCGGATGACTTCCACGATCGATCCCACCTCTGGGACCCCCACCGCCTCAGATTGCCGCGACGGCGAGACTGCCTGTGGCGGATGCGGCATCTCCCGCAGGACCTTCCTGGGACGCAGTGCGGCCGTCGGCGCGGTGGGAGTAGTCGCCACCGTGGGCCTGACAGGCTGCACGGGCGACCTCCAGGCCGAGGCCAGCGCACCGTCACGGCACCCCGGCGGCTCGCCCGCTCCGGCCCTCCCTGCCGGAGACCTGCCAGTCGGCAGCCAGGCGTCCGTGTCCATCGAGGGCCGCACCTTGTTGCTGCACCGCGAATCTGAGGACACGGTGCGTGCCTTCTCCGCCAAGTGCACACACCAGGGGTGCACGGTGGCACCGGACCAAGACCGGGGCCGACCCACCTTCGCCTGCCCCTGCCACGGCTCGCACTTCGACGTGACCACGGGTGTGCCCTACGGCGGCCCGGCCCAGAAACCACTGACCGAGTTCACTGCCACCGTGGACGACGACATGGTGATGGTGAGGATCTAAGACGCGAACGTGTCTGCCTCATGCGCGTAGCCAGGTGAGGATGCGGCAACGGTAATAGCGACGTGGTAGATGAACGCGAGCTGGTCACAACCAGCCAGACGGCGCCATTTTTTGGTGAGGGTGCAACGCCGTTCGACCGCCGGGGCGAGTGTGGCGCACCTAGTCTGGTCTGCGATGTCCGCGGACGGCCAGGCAGCGACAGATCAACCTCCAGCTCTTGGTGCGGGCGATGTTGGCGCCGTTAATCCGGTTCCTGGTCCAGGCGCACGGCCGCAGCAACCTCGCTCATCCCGATCTTGCGACAAGGAGGTGCTACGTATTCTCGTTCCTCGCGGTACTCGTGATAGTCGCCCTGGTCCTCGTTCTGGCTCCCTTGGCTGAGCGCGTGGTCGACGGCGAAGACCCTTATCCCATACGCGACCCGATGACCACGCGCCAGGGGCTGGGTTTCAACGGCCCCGCAGGCCGGTGCCACGCGAGGCCGGGGGTGCCGGACTGCTCAGTAGCGGGCGGCGGTACCCATCATGTTCCACGGGCTGTAGTCGACATCCGTCACGGCCACCCCCATCTGAGGATTGCGGGCGTGGGCGATTTTTCCGTCGCCGATGTACATGGCCACGTGGTAGATCCCGGAGGCCGATCCGTTGTTGGACCAGAAGACCAGGTCGCCGACCTGGAGGTTGTCCAGGGAGACGTATTGGCTGGCGGCCGAGTACTGGGCCTTGGAGTTCCGGGGCAGCTCGATGCCGGCCTGCGCGAAGGCGTTCTGGGTGAAGCCGGAGCAGTCGTAGCCGGTCGGGCCGTTGCCGCCCCAGACGTATCCGACGCTCGGATCGGCGGCCTTGGCGGTGGCCCACTGCACGGCCGCTCCCCAACCGGTACTACTACTGGAGGAAGCGGTGGAGTAGGAGGCCCGCTGGATGTCCTTGGCCGGGTCGTCGCTGGTCGCGGACGAGTGCGTGTGAACCTCGGAAGAGCGGGGCGCTTCGGTTGGGGTTTCGGACTCCCAAGTCCAGGCATTGGCGGTGGAGCCAGTGGGAGCGGAGTAGGCGCCCTCATTGGAGGCGGCCGGGCCCATGCCCGCCACCGTGGCACCCACGACGGTGGTCAGGCCGACCGCGCCCATCGTAAGCGAACGGCGGCGGTGAGAACGGCGGGCCTGCTTCTCGGACTCGAGACGAGCACGGCGGGTGGGGTAGGACATGGATTCCCTCAGTAGACGTTGGTGTAGGCGACGCTCTGGGCTTTGTGTGCCGCAGCGGGAGAGTGGCCCCAAGGCGGCACGTTCCGTGACCAGAACGTTATGTGACGATACACGATTGTTACCTTTCTGCAATTCGGCAACAGCACCCTTCCGCCGTCTTTCTGCCGCCTTTCCGCCACGGCGGCGAGCACGGGCGGTGGCCGAGGTGGGGAGGCGACATTCACGGAACCTTCAAGGTGCACCTCCCTTCCGCGCCGCAGGGTCGGCCTGTCAATCCCGGGGTTTGAGACCCATCCTCATCGGATCCGCGCTGGGCTACTTCGCCCTGCGTCTTGAACGCGTCGATCCGGGTCTGGGAAACAGCCTCTCGGAGAGGTCATTGTCCTGGCCCGGCGATCAGGTTCTCAGGGTTCCGGGTTGGTCGCCGTCCGCATCGGGGCCAGGCCCGTGCCGACTACCGCCGCAGGTCGGCCGCGTCGAGGAGTGCATCCTCGGCCTCCTCGTCGGTCGGCCTGCCGCCCCGGCGCCGGACCGGACGCACCCGGGGCGGCCGGTGCGCCGAGAGGTACCCGTCGTCCTCGGTCAGCCCGAGTTCGCGGTCATCCCGGTCGTTGACGGCCTTCTGCCGAGCGGTGTAGCCCCACACGATGAAGCTCATGAGCCCGAACATGAACCACTGCAGCGAGTACGAAAGGTGCGGGCCCTCGTCCAGGGGTGGTTTGGATGGCTGCTGCAGGGCTGTTGCCGGCGCGGGGGTTTCGTCGGCCAGCTGGCCGTACGCCGTGTCCGCGACCGGGTAGCCGACGCTCTCCTCGAAGGCTGCAAGGTCGATCGAGGGCAACTGTCTCTCCGGGGCGTCCCGGTCCAGGGTTGGTTCGCCGGGCTTGACGCGGGTGACCACCGTGACCCTGCCCTCGGGCGGAGCCGGGACGATGTCTGGGCGCCCAGGGGTGTCGTTTCCGATCGGCAGCCATCCGCGGTTGACCACGATCACGTCCCCTGTGTCCGTACGGAAGGGCACCAGCACCTCATAGCCGGGCTTGCCGGCCAGCGGCCGGTTCCGGACAATCCGCGTGTCTCCCTCGAGATACTCACCCGTCATCTCGACCGGAGTCCACTCCTGCTCGGCCTGGAAGCCGGTGAACAACTCCGCGTCGCGGGCCAGGAGGACCGCGGGTTCGTCATAGTTCGCGAGCACCTTGTTGATCTCCGCGACCGCCTCCATCCGGCGGTCCATCTGCCACTGTCCCAGCAACGCGCAGGCGACCGCGATGACGGCGCAGAAGACCAGGCCGCCGAGCCACTGCAGCGAGAGCAAGAACCGAAAGTCCAACCGGGCGCGCGGGGCCTGGTCCGTGGCGGCTGCCCTCACAATGGGTCCTCTGATGCCTTCAGTGGGTTCAAGATGTCCAAGGGAACCACCTCCTTCAGCAGCGCGCGGGACCGCAGGCCTTGGGGCGAATCTGGGATTTCTCGGCGTCCACGGTGTCGTAACTGGCTTGCCTCAAGGGGACGCCGAGCTCCGGTGGCTTGATTCCGTCCCGACCGGTCGGGGGAAGTGTTGCTCACGGTGCCTCGGCTGCTTTCCCGTCGCGGGCGGCGGTGGGTTCGGGGACCTGATCGGCCCGATCGTCGGGGGAGGGGAACTGGTGGCTCCTCGGGGATAGCATGGGGCGATATGGATCCAGTACCCCAGACCTCGGCGGGCCATGCCCCGGGTGACAGCCTAGCGAACCGGTATGGGCGCCCCCAACGCGATCGGCCGTCGTTCATTTCTCGCTGGGGTAAATGGATCGCCGTCGCCGCCTTATTAATGGCGGTAGCCGCCACCGCATGGTTGGCGTACCCGACCTCTCAGGACTCTCTGTCTTGGAAGGATGTCGGCTACGCCATCGACTCCCCAACCCGGGCCTCGGTGACGTTCGAGGTCACCAAAGATTTCGAGGACACCGTGGCGTGCGCCATTCAAGTGCTCTCCGAAAACTACGCCATCGTGGGCTGGCGTACCGTCACCATCGGTCCCGCCGAGCTCGGAGACACCGCAGGCGACCCCCTTCCCTCGGACAAGTCTCAGTACTACGACGTCAACCTGCGCACCGATTCGCTCGGCGTGACCGGCGGCGCCAACTCCTGTTGGATCGAGCAGGACGCCTGAGCCTCAGGAGAGGCAACATCAGGCTCCGAGGCGGCTGGTAGAAATCCGGTTCTACTACACTGCGTAGAAGTAGTTTTGGCCACCATCTGCCTAAGGAGCGAAATGCCTCAACTCACCATCGGACTCGGCGTCCTTCTCGTCGCCATCGGTTCCATTGCCTTTATCGCCACCTCGTTCGCCAGCTGGACGGCGCTGATCCCGGCCATGCTCGGGGCCGTGATCCTGGTTGCGGGCCTCATTAGCCTGAAGAAGCAGAAGCTCGGCGTCCACCTTGCCCTGGCAGTCGCCGTGCTCGGCGTTCTCGGCACTTCCAGGAACGTCATGCAACTCGACGCACTGATCGCCCGTGAGGCGGAGCGCCCCACGGCTGTTTTCATCAGCACGATCACCTTCGCCCTGCTCATCTTCTACGTGGGCTTCGGCATTCACTCGTTCGTCGCCGCTCGCCGCTGGAAAACCGCGGAGACCTGACCACCAGGCACAATCGAAGGTACCGCCAGCGCTCCTTGCCTGAGCCGTATGGGCCCCGGCCATACCGTCTGAGGGATGCTTCCGTCGCCGGACCGCCGTGCTCCGCGCGAGGGCCAACGGGTCGGTATGGTCTGAGCTGTATGGGCCAGGAGTGCCGGGACGGCCGGATCAGGGGCCGGTGAAGGCGGGGAGGAACTGGACGAAGACGGAGCCGGCCACGGCGACGTAGAGAATGGCGATCAGGGTCCCGGCCCACCCGGTCGCGAACCGGACGAAGGTCGATGGGGCAGGGATTACTCCATGGGCGAGGTTGCGGGCGGTGAGCAGGATGAACAGCGGGATCATGGCCGCCCAGACAATCATGCAGTACAGGCACAGGATGTAGATCTCGTACAGGGCTTGGAACCAGAGCCAGGTCACGAAGGCCATCCCTAGGGTGACCCCGGCCTGCAGCCCAAGCCAGTACCACCGGCCGGGACGGGCCCCGGAGAGCACCACCATCGCGGTGGCCAGGACCACGGCGAAGGCCACGATGCCGATCAGCGGGTTGGGGAAGCCGAACAGCTCGGACTGCCAGGTGCCCATCACCCGCCCGCAGGACACCCAGGGGTTGATGTCACAACTGGTGACGTGGCCGGGGTTCTCGTACAGGGCCAGGCGCTCGAGCACGAGGATGGCCGAGGCGATCCAGCCCACGGCTCCGGTGACCAACAGGATCAGCCCGAAGGTCCGATGGTCGGCGAACCAGGCCCGGGCGGGTGCCATCGCTGCTGGCGAGGGGGATGGCTTCGTGGGATTGGTGGAAGTGGTCGAGCGTTCGGTCATGGTGGAGGGCTTTCCCTGGTCTCGGTCCACGGTCAGAAGGCGTTGCCGACGGCAAGCCCCTTAGTCCTGGACGGCGGCCTCGATGGCGGCGGTGAACTCCTCCAGGGTGGACGGGGCGAGCTGCTCGCCGTCGAGGTAGAAGGTCGGGGTCCCGGACACTCCCAGGGCGGTGCCGTCGGCGACATCAAGCTCAACGCGTTCCAGGGTCGCCGGATCCGCCACGGCGGCATCGTAGGCAGCCATGTCCAGGCCGAGGTCCTCGGCGTAGCCGCGGAAAACGTCGCTCTGGTCCTCGGCAGACTCTCCCCACTGGGTCTGAGTCTCGAACATGCGCTGATACATGGCCTCGTAGGCGCCCTGTTGGGCAGCGGCCTCGACGGCCACGGCCGCGGTGACCGAGTTGCGGTGGCCTGGCAGCGGGAAGTAGCGGTTCACGAAGGTGACGGTGTCCGAGTACTGGACCCTCAGTTCCTCGACGAAGGGGTAGGCCGCGGCGCATCCCTCGCACTCGAAGTCCAAGAACTCCACCAGCACGGCCTTCTCGTTCGGTGCCTGGGACAGCACCCGGCTGTTCTCCCGGACCAGTTGCCCGGCCTCCTGCGTCTGCTGCCCGGAGGATTGCCCCGTGTCCTGTGGTTGCTGGTCGGTGGTGGTACCGCGGGCCACGAAATACCCGATGGCGGCGGTAGCCACGACCAGGCCGAGCAGGATCCAGACGACGATCTTGGCCCGGCGCTGCCGGTTCGGGGCGGGTGTGGTTTTGGGGTCGGGGGAAGTCATGGTCGGTCCAATCCGTGGGGTCGGGGGCAGGGGGTTTAGACGGGGGTGGTGAAGGTGCCGGCGAGGTTCTGCAGCTGGTAGATCCACAGGGTCCAGATCCCGGAAACCATCAGGACCCCGACCAGCACCAGTACGATCCCGCCGATGATGTTGAAGGCCCGGATGTGGCGGCGGACGAAGCCCAGGGTCCGGGTGACCCAGTCCAAGCCCAGGGCCACGAGCACGAAGGGGATGCCCAGCCCGAGGCAGTAGAGGAAGCCCAGCAGGGCCCCCCGCCAGGGGTCCCCGGTGGTGGTGCTCAACGCCAGCACGGCGCTCAGGGTGGGACCCATGCACGGGGTCCAGCCCAGCCCGAAGACCACACCGAGCAACGGGGCGCCACCGATCCCGGTCTTCGGTTGAAACGACATCTTCTTGGTGTTCTGCAGGAACGGCAGCCAGCCGACCAGGACCAGGCCCATGAGGACCACGAAAACCCCCAGGATCCGGATCAGCAGGTCCTGCCATTGCAGCAGCCAGCCGCCGATCACTCCAAAAGCGGCCCCGTAGGCGGTGAAGACCGCGGCGAAGCCCAGAATGAACAATCCCACCCCGGTCATCACCCGGCGCCGGCTGTCCTGCCGGCGCGGGTCGGCCAGCCCGGAGACGTAGCCCACGTAGCCGGGCACCAGCGGCAGGATGCACGGGGAGAGAAAGGACACCAGACCGGCCACCGCGGCCAGGGGCATCGCCACCAGCAGCGCCCCGGACTGGACCATCTCGGCGAAGAACCCGCCCAGGCTCACGCGTCCCTCCCGAGGCCCGTCCGCCGGGAGGGACGAGGCGAGCGGGGATGACGGCGACAGGCGGTCACGGGCGGTCCTCTCTGCTACAACGTGTGGGGCTCCGCGTCGTCCGCGGGGACCCTCGCAGGACACTACACCAGAGGATGTATAGTTCAGCGCATGCTGACTCTTGCCACGCAACTGGATGTGATGCACCGGCTGGGCCGGGCGATGGCCGACCCCACCCGGTCCCGGATCCTGCTGACCTTGCTGGAACACCCGGGGTATCCGGCGGAACTGGCCCGGGATCTGGGATTGAGCCGCTCGAACGTGTCCAACCACCTGACCTGCCTGCGGGACTGCGGAATCGTGGCCGCCGAGCCCGAGGGCCGCCGCACCCGGTACGAGATCGCCGATCCGCACCTGACTCGCGCGCTGACCGCCCTGGTCGACGTGACCCTCGCCGTGGACGCCTCCGCCCCCTGCCTGGACCCGGGCTGCCCCGTGCCGGGCTGCTGCGGCACAGCGGAGGTGGCCTCATGAGCGCTGCCTGCGGCTGCGAGGCCCCCAACCCCACTGATGGTGCGCCCGAGGAGCCTGAGGAGCACCGGCCGTGGTGGCGGGATGCGGCCATCCTGGTCCCGGTGCTCTCCGGGGTGGCCTTTATCGCCGGACTCGTCCTGGAGTGGTCCGGAGCCGGCCTCACGGCCACGGTGGTGTTCTGGGTCGGGCTGCTGCTCGGCGCCTGGACCTTCGTGCCCGGTGCACTGCGCGGCCTGTTCACCCGCGGCCGGCTGGGCATCGGACTGCTGATGACGATCAGTGCCATCGGCGCGGTAGTCCTGGGCTACATCGAGGAGGCCGCGGCGTTGGCGTTCCTGTACTCCATCGCCGAGGCGCTGGAGGACAAGGCCATGGACCGGGCCCGGGCAGGGCTGCGCGCCCTGCTCAAGCTCGTGCCCGAGACCGCCACCGTCCGTCAGGGCGGGGCCACGATCGACGTCGAGGCCAAGGAACTGCGGGTCGGGCAGGTGCTCGTGGTCCGGCCCGGGGAACGGGTCGCGACCGACGGCATCGTTCGTGACGGGCGCAGCAGCCTGGACACCTCCGCGATCACCGGCGAGTCCATCCCGGTCGAGGTCAGCCCTGGAGAGGCCGTCTCGGCCGGATCGATCAACACGGTCGGGGCCCTGGAGATCGAGGTCACCGCCGCCGGCACCGACAACTCCCTGACCACGATCGTGAAACTGGTCGAACAGGCCCAGGCCGAGAAAGGCCAGCGGGCCCGTCTGGCCGACCGGATCGCCCGTCCCCTGGTCCCCGGGGTGCTCATCCTGGCCGTGCTGGTCGCCGCCATCGGCTCCCTGGCTGGGGATCCGGAACTGTGGATCACCCGCGCCCTGGTGGTCCTGGTGGCCGCCTCCCCGTGCGCCCTGGCCATCGCGGTACCCGTCACGGTGGTCTCCGCGATCGGCGCGGCCAGCCGGTTCGGGACCGTCATCAAGTCCGGGGCGTCCTTTGAACGCCTCGGCGGGATCCGCCACCTGGCCGTGGACAAGACCGGCACCCTGACCCGCAACCAGCCCACCGTCACCGCTGTCCTCACCACTGAAGACGCTTCCGAGCAGGATGTGCTGGGCTGGGCGGGCGCCCTGGAACGGCACAGCACCCACCCGCTGGCCGCCGCGATCACCGCAGCTACTCCCACCACGCCTGCGGCCGCCGACATCACTGAGACCGCCGGGCACGGCATCACCGGCCGCCTCGATGGCGCCACGATCACCGTGGGCAGCCCCCGCTGGCTCAGCCCCGGGCCCCTCGCCGAAGACGTCCAGGCCTTGGAAGGACAGGGCATGACCGTCGTTATCGTCCACCGCGACGGGTCGACGGCCGGAGCGATCGGTGTCCGCGACGAGCTGCGCCCCGAGGTCCCGGATGTCGTGACCACCCTGGCCGGCCAGGGCATCGGGCTGACGATGCTCACCGGCGACAACACCCGCACCGCTCGGGCGATCGCTGCCCAGGCCGGCATCGAGGATGTGCGCGCCGAGCTACGCCCCGAGGACAAGGCTGCCGCCGTCAATCAGCTCTCCGGTGCCGGGCCGACCGCGATGATCGGCGACGGCATCAACGACGCTCCGGCCCTGGCTGCCGCCGATGTCGGCATCGCCATGGGCGCCTCCGGCTCGGACGCGGCTATCGAGTCCGCCGACGTCGCCTTCACCGGCCATGACCTGCGCCTGATTCCCCAGGCCCTGGCGCATGCCCGCCGCGGCCGGGCCATCATCAACCAGAACATCGTCCTGTCACTGCTGATCATCGCCGTCCTGTTGCCGCTGGCCATCACCGGCGTCCTGGGATTGGCCGCCGTCGTGTTGGTCCACGAGGTCGCCGAGGTCATCGTCATCCTCAACGGCCTGCGCGCTGCCACCAGACGACGCATCACCCTGGAGCCCCTTGCCGACCGGCAGGCTCAGCCCGCCACCGTGGGATGAGCCTTCACTGTGCCTGCCGGCCATAGACTCCGCAGGCACAGGGAAGGCCTTCTTGCCAGCGCCCTCCAGTTCCTTCCCGTGACTTCACCGGTCGCGCGGGGTTTAGCCGATTCACCATGCGCAGGGAAACGGGCGCACCAGGAAAGGTAACGCATGAAAGACCGACGCAGGTATCCCCTCGTGTTCCTGACTGTCGGGATCGGGGTCGGCGTATCGGTCCTGGACCAGGTGACCAAGTGGTGGGCGGTAAACACTCTGTCCCTGCGTGAGCGAGTTCCGGTCCTCGGAGATCTGCTCGGGCTCCAGTTGATCTATAACCCTGGCGCGGCCTTCTCGCTCGGCACTGATGCGACCTGGATCTTCACCATCATCTCGGCTGTGGCCGTCGGGGTGGCAATCTGGTTCACCCTTCGGGTCCGTACCATGTCCTGGGCCATTGTGATTGGGTGCCTCGGAGGCGCGGCGGTCTCCCACCTGGGTGACCGACTCCTGCGCCCACCCTCGTTCGGGCAAGGACATATCGTGGATTTCATCGCCTACGGAGACTGGTTCATCGGCAACATCGCGGACATCTTCATCGTCGGCGGGGTGGTGGCCGTGCTCCTCTTGACCACCACGGAGCACGACCGCGACACCGCAGAAGCCCCGCAGTAACTGCCACCAGGACACCCCCTTCGCACTCTTCGCGGCCATCTCCGCCTACACCTAGGCCCGCAACAGCGGGACGGCGGCCGGCCACTCCTGCCGGCCGTGGTTGGTGCCGGCTCAGCCCATGGTTGCTAGCAGCTCCGCGCAGGCCTTCAGTAGGGCCCGGGTGGTCTCGACGTTGGCACCGGCTGGATGAAGACCTCACGCGCGGCCACGTCGGCCATTGCTCAGCCATCCCCCCCACCGAAAGTTCGTGTAGCTTAACTTTCATGCGGGCACCATCGAGGATGACGACAAGGGCCGAGACCGTCTCAGAAGCGGCGGCCGGGCAGCGCTGGGTCCGGCGCCAGCCGATGCCCTGGCTGTTGGGGCCGGCCTTCGTGGCGGCGGTGGCCTACGTGGACCCGGGCAATGTGGCGGCCAACCTCACCGCGGGGGCCCAGTACGGGTACCTGCTGGTGTGGGTGCTGGTGACTGCGAACCTCATGGCCGTGCTGGTGCAGTACCTCTCGGCCAAGCTCGGGCTGGTCACCGGGTCCTCGCTGCCCGAGCTGCTGGGCAAGCGGCTGCCACGGGGCCGGCGGCTGGCCTACTGGGTGCAGGCCGAGGCCGTGGCCGCGGCCACCGACCTGGCCGAGGTGCTGGGCGGGGCGATCGCCCTGCACATCCTCTTCGGGATCCCCCTGCTTCTAGGCGGGCTGATCATCGGGGTGGTCTCGATGCTGTTGTTGGTCATCCAGTCCCGGCACGGCCAGCGGCCCTTTGAGTTCGTCGTGATCGGCCTGCTGGTGATCGTGACTCTCGGCTTCGTCGCCGGCCTGTTCTTCGGACCGGTCTCTTGGAATGCGGCGGTGGCCGGGGTCGTGCCGCGCTTCGAAGGCGTCCAGACCGTGCTGCTGGCCGCCAGCATGCTTGGGGCCACGGTCATGCCGCACGCGATCTACGCCCATTCGTCCCTGGCCCGGGACCGGCACGGCGGCCCGCTCCCCACCGCGGCGCTGCCGCGGCTGCTGACCGCGACCCGCTGGGATGTGGTGCTGTCCCTGTTGGTGGCTGGGTCCGTGAATATCGCCATGCTGCTGCTGGCCGCTGGCAACCTGGCCGGGGTTCCCGGCACCGACAGCATCGAGGGCGCCCATGCGGCGATCACCACCGCGCTGGGCCCGGTGGTGGGGATCGCCTTCGGCCTGGGACTACTGGCCTCCGGGCTGGCCTCGACCTCGGTGGGCTGCTACGCCGGCTCGACCATCATGGCCGGGCTGCTGCACCGGAACATCCCGCAGATGGCCCGCCGGGCCGTCACCCTGATCCCGGCGCTGGCGGTCATTGCCGCCGGGGTGGAGCCGACGTGGGCGCTCGTGCTTTCCCAGGTGGTCCTGAGCTTGGGCATCCCCTTCGCCCTGATCCCCCTGGTCGCCCTGACCGGCAACCCCACAGTGATGGGGTCCTTCACCAATCGGGCGCCGTTGCAAGTGGCGGCCTGGGTGGTCGTGGGTCTGATCGTGGCACTGAATCTGGCCCTGATCGGGCTGATGGCCACCGGCCAAGGCTGATGATCACCGGCAGGGTTGAGAGCCCGGGGTTGGGTAGCGTGGCCGGTATGGATCCGAGCGAGCTCACCCCGGTGGCCCAGGACTACCTCAAGGTCATCTGGTCGGCCACCGAATGGGGAGACCCTCCCATCACCACCACCGCCCTGGCCGCCCGCCTCGGCACCACGGCCCCGAACGTCGCCGACACCGTCAAACGCCTGGCCGCCCAGGGACTGGTGGAGTACCGCCCGTACAAACCGGTCAACCTCACCACGGCCGGACGCGACTACGCCGTGGCCATGGTCCGCCGCCACCGGCTACTCGAGACTTTCCTGGTCATCACCCTGGGTTACTCCTGGGACCAGGTCCACGACGAGGCCGATCGGCTCGAGCACGCCGCCTCCCAAACGCTCATCGAACGCATCGACGCCCTGCTCGGCCACCCCACCCGAGACCCGCACGGAGACCCCATCCCGACCGTGGAGGGCCACACCCACCGACCGGCCCACGCCATCCGCCTGGCCGACGCCGCCCCCGACATCTACCGCATCGCGCGGGTCTCGGATGCCGATCCCGCCCGCCTGAATCGCTTCAGCGGCCACGGCCTGCGGCCCGGCCAGACGGTCCGGGTGGGTGAGCGTGAGGCCGGTGGCCTGACCCTCAGCATCCCGGGCAACGACCAAGCCCCGTTGGTCCTGGCCCCGGAGGAAGCCAAAGCGATCTGGGTCAGCCCGGCGGCATCCGCAGTTCTTCGAGGACCTGCGTCCATCTAGGCGGAACCCGGATTACGGGGTCCCGCTCCCGGGCGTGGAAGACTGGGTCGATGACAGCCAAGGCTCTTTGCAACCATGGATGAGGCCGGCATGGAAGGACCGGTCTGGATCCCGACGGAGCCCCCCAGCCTGGAGAACTTCCTCGCTCCCACAATGCAGCCGATCCCGCTGATCCCCGCCATCGCCGTGGTGTTGGGCCTGTTGTATCTGGCCGGGGTGTTGCGGCTCTGGATCGGGCGGCGGCGGTGGCCGGTGTGGAGGGCGCTGTGCTTCCTGCTGGGGTGCGCAGCCATCGCGGTGACCATGGGGGCAGGAGTTGAAGGGTACGGGCTGAAGATGTTCTCGGTGTTCATCTTCCAGCAACTGACTTTGATGCTGGCCATCCCACCGCTGTTGGTGTTCGGCAGCCCGGGTACCCTGTTGCTGCGGGCCACACCCCACCGTGGGCTGGGCCGGATGGTGTTGCAGCTGGCCCATGCGGGCCTGCGGTCCCGGTGGGCGCGGGTCGTCCTGCATCCGGGGTTCACCATCCCGCTGTTCCTCATCACCTACTACGGGATCTACCTCAGTGGCCTGGACGACCGGCTGCTGCCCACGTGGTACGGCCACACGGGCCTGGAACTGCTGTTCTTGGCCTCAGGGGTCCTGTTCACGGTCCCGTTGCTGTCCAGCGACCCGTTGCCGGTCAAGCAGGGCTTTGGTGGGCGCATGTTGGATGTGGCCTTTGAAATGCCGCTGCACGCCTTCTTCGGAGTGGTCCTGATGATGGCGACGACCCCGATCGTGGAGTTCTTCGCCACGCCCCCGGCCAGCTGGGGCCTCGACCCGATGGAGGACCAGCAGGTCGCCGGTGGGCTGGCCTGGGCCTACGGAGAACTGCCCACCGTGCTGATCCTGGTGTTCATCGCCCACCAGTGGTTCCGCGCGGATACCCGCCAGGCCCGCCGTGCCGATGCCGAGGCCGACCTCAACGGCAGCCCGGACCTGGAGGCGTACAACGCCTACCTCGAACAGCTCGCCGCCGGAACACCTCCCGGCCCTTCGCGGTAAAGCCTTTCTCCGGCCTGGACCATCCGCCGGCCCGCCCTTCGACTCGTGATCGGTCATAGTGCCCCGCTCCGACGCCACCTGTTGGTACGCTAAGGGCGTTTTCTACAGGAGGTAGAAGTTGTTGCGACGACAGGCCGTGCGGCCTCTTGGCCCCATTCTGGCCTTCCTGGCAGTGCTGATGCTGGCCCTGCTGGCGCCCCTTTCCCCGGCCTCGGCTCATGATGCTGTGACGGGAACGAATCCTGAAGACGGGCAGAATCTGGAGACTGCCCCGGAGGCCATCGACATCGTCTTCACCGATACCCCGCTGTCGTTGGGCTCACAGATCCGGGTCGAGGACGACCAGGGCGAGAACTGGGCTGCCGGGGAGGTGGAGATCGCCGGCAATACGGCTTCTCAGGCACTCCAGCCCGACACCCCGGCCGGGGAGTACACCGTGACCTGGCGTGTGGTGTCCTCGGACTCCCACCCGATCGAAGGCACGTTCAGCTTCACTGCGGCCGAGGCCGCCGCCGAGCCATCCTCAACCCCCAGCACGCCGGCCTCGAGCCAGTCGCAGACTGCCGCCACCACAACCGAGCCCACGACGGCCCCGGTGACCGACGCGGCGGCACCGGCTTCCGAGGCTGGAACAGGCTTCCCGATCGGCTTCGTCATTGCGCTGGGCGTGTTGCTTCTCGCTCTGGCGGTCGTCGTCGTGACCGTCCTGGCCCGTCGAAGCCGAACGGACGGCCCGGGGGTCCAGTGAATGACTACCGACACACCGGCCGGGGTTTCCATGGGTCAACCGTCGAGCGCTGATCATCCGGAATCCGCAGCCCAGCAACGCCGATGGGGACGGACTTGGATCTGGCTGGTGGCGGCCTTTGTCCTCGCCACGGCCGTCGTCGCCGCCAGCGCCGCGTTTTCCGGGGCCGTCGCCGAACGCGAGACCCTGGACCCGGGCGCCTTCGCCCGGTGGGCCCTGCCGATCGCTCTGACCGTCCATCATCTCGCGGTCGCAGTGGTGGCCGGCTGCCTACTCTTCGCGGTCGCCCTCCTGCCGCCCTGGCGTGACCGGGCATCAAGCGCTGCCGGTGACCGACAACAGGGGCAGGATCCCCACCCAGCCTTCACCCGCGCCATGGCCACTGCCTCCACCGTCTCGATTGTCTGGGTGTTTTCTGCGGTGGCCGTCTTCGTGCTGACCTATGCCAATCTCTCCGGGCAGCCGGTGTCCGGCAGCGAAGCGTTCGCCCGCGAGCTGGTCTACTTCGGCACCGACCTGCTCGTCGGCCAGGCGTGGGCCACCGTCCTAGCGGTCGCCTTCACCGCCTGTACCCTGACCTTTCTGGCTCGGTCTCCAGTCGCCCTGGGCGCCACCACCGTTCTCGCCCTATCCACGGCCATCCCGATCTCCCTGGTCGGGCACGCAGCCGGCAGCGACGACCACTATGCCGGCGTCGGCGCCCTGGTCGTGCACTGGCTCGGCGTCCTGGTCTGGGTGGGTGGCGTCGCCGCCCTGGTGGTCGTGGTCCCGGCATTGACCGGTTCCCAGGCCGGGGACAACACCTCCGGTGGCGTCCTGCTGGCCAGGACTGTGTTGGAACGCTTCTCGACGATGGCAGGTGTGGCGTTCTTCCTCGTGCTGGCCTCCGGAGTGATCAACTCAGTGATGCGCCTGGGGGACTGGGAGGGGCTGTTCACCCGGTATGGCCAACTGATTCTGATCAAAGCCGCAGCGACCCTGCTGCTGGGAGCCATCGGCCTAGCCCACCGCCGATGGGCCATTGGACGGCTCGGGACCGTCTTGGCCGGCCGGACGGCCTGGCGACTGGTCATCGTCGAGTTGGGCATCATGGCCAGCATTATCGGCGTGACCGCGGCCCTGGGCCGGACCGCACCACCGGTGCCCCAGGAGATCGAACCGGCGATTACCCCGGCCGAGGTCCTCACCGGCTACCTGCTGCCGCCCGAGTTGAGCTGGGACCGGTGGCTCACCGAGTGGCGCTGGGACTGGCTCTGGGTGGCCTTCGTCCTCACCGCTGCCGCCGTCTACCTCCTCGGCGTGCGCAAGGCCGAGGTCTGGCCGTGGCAACGGACCGCCAGTTGGATGGCCGGTCTAGCCGTGCTGCTCTACGTCACCTGCTCGGCACCAACCATCTACGGCATGGTCCTCTTCAGCGCCCACTCCCTCATGCTGCTGGCCCTCGCCGTTGTCGTCCCGCTGCTACTGGTCCTCGGTGCGCCCCTGCAGCTGATGGCCCGCACGGTCGCCCGTCGCACCGACGGCAGCCGGGGTGCCCGCGAATGGGTGGACGTCGTACGCCCGGCGCTGTCCTACCCGGCCCTTAATGCGGTCGTGCTGGCTGCCTCGCTCGGGCTGGTCTACTACACCCCACTCTTCCGCCTGGTGTTGGAATACTGGATCGTCCATCAAGTCGCGAACCTGTACTTCCTCGCCCTGGGATTCTGCTTCATGACCTCGGTGATCGCACCCTGCAACGGGCGTCCGATACCGCGAACCGCGCGGATCCGCACCGCAGCGATCCTGGCCGGTGCGCTGTTGCTCTGGGCCATCGTGCTGGCCGCAGGAGTCTTCCCGGTGTTGGAGCCCGACTGGTTCGTTAACATGGCACGCACGTGGGGGCCACCGGTCACCCTGGACCAGCAACTGGCTGGAATCTCGGTGCTGGTGGCTGGATTCGCCCCGATGGCTTTACTGCTGACCGCACTGACCCTGTATCGGGCCCCACGCCATGAAAGCGCACCCATCTCGACCTCTTGAAGCGACTCCCTGAGCATGCCGCATTAGCATCCCTCCCTGCACAGGATGGTGTTCGCGGTCCTCCATGCAGAAGCACCAGCCTCCCGTGACCCGGTTGGTCTACCAAGGTGATGCGCCCCACTCCCTAAAACGCTAGAAAGTGCTATTATCGCCGCATGACGATATATCCTCTGCAGGTCGAGTCCGAGGGATTCGATGATCGAGGTGCCTACGCCGCGTTGTTCCACGCTCTCGCCGAGCCGACCCGTCTGGCACTGCTGGAGCACCTGGCCACCGGTGAGCACCGGGTGCGCGACCTCGTGGACCACATGCACCTGGCGCAGTCCACGGTGAGTAAGCACCTGGCCTGTCTACGGGACTGCGGATTGGTCACGGTGCGCGCCGAGGGGCGGTCCTCGTGGTTCCGCCTGGCCGATCCGTCACGGTTGGCCGCACTCATGACGGTCGCCGACGGGCTGCTCAGCGCCTCGGGTGTGGCGCTGTCGCTGCGCGACCACCAAGACCACGACAAGCTGACCGCCGAGGAGCGTTGATGGGAGCCGGACACAACCACAGCCACGGCCAGGTGCCGCAGCAGGCCGACCGAGGAATGCGCCGGAGGCTGCTGATCGCCTTCGGAATGACCGCGGTCATCGTGGTGGCGCAGGCGGTCGGCAGCGTGGTCACCGGCAGCCTGGCGCTGCTGACCGACACCGCCCATGCGGTGGGCGACGCCTCCGGACTGCTGGTGGCGGTCATCGCCGCAACCATGATGTTGCGCCCACCGAACAGCAGCCGGACATGGGGATTCGCCCGGATCGAGGTCGTCGCCGCCCTCGGTCAGGCAGCTCTGCTGCTCGTGGTTGGCACCTATGCTGCCGTCGAAGGCATCCGCCGGCTCTTCGAACCCCAGCAGGTGCCCGGCACCGAACTGCTGGTCTTCGGCATCGTTGGGCTGGTCGCCAACATCGCCGCCATCGCGGTGCTGGCAACCAGCCGGGGTGCGAACTTCAATATGCGCGCCGCGTTCCTGGAGGTCCTCAACGACGCCCTCGGCTCCCTGGGCGTGATCATCGCGGCCATCGTCATCAACACCACCGGATTCCAACAGGCCGACACCATCGCCGCACTGTTCATCGCCGCCCTGATCGTCCCCCGCGCCTTCCTGCTGCTGCGCGAGACCGTGCGAGTGCTGATGGAGTTCACCCCCAAAGGCGTGGACCTCGACGAGGTCCGGACCCACATCCTGGAACTGGAACACGTCCGTGAGGTCCACGATCTGCACGCCTCGATGATCGGCACCGGCCAACCAGTCATCACCGCTCACGTCGTCGTCGATGACCAGTGCTTCGAATCCGGACACGCCCCGCAGATCCTGGAAACGATCCAGGGTTGTCTCAGGGAGCACTTCCCGGTCTCCTTCGACCACGCCACCATCCAGCTGGAGACCGCCGCGCTGCGAGGGCGGGAATCAGCTGCAGTCCAGCACGCCTGAGAGCCATAGCGCCGCGCACCCGGTGCCCACCATCCGGCTACCCTGAAGACAAGCTGAAACCCGCACCACCGACCCTGGCGGCCCGCACTCCGGCGATCTTCGTGTGAGGAGACATTGTGATCGTTAACGGCAATCCGAAGCCCCACTCGGGCCAGGGCCATTGTTGGGCAACCTGCTGACGACCATGGTGTGCTTCCTGATTTTCTGCGGTTCCCTCTACGCCATGGGCTTCTGGATCACTGACGTCGGGGGGACCGTATCCCTCACTCACTGAAGCCAGTGGCACCGCCGAGGCAACGTCCACGCAGGAACACCGGCGTGGACGTTCTGCGTATCGTCTCCATCGTCGCCGTGGTGGCCGGCCATTCCTACGGGCCCCGGTTGGCCGGCGGCGAGTACCTGGAGATCTGGCGCATGCCGCTGTTCTTCTTCCTCACCGGCTACTTCTGGACCCGCGGCCGACCCTTCGGCCACGACCTCCAGGGCCGCTGGCGGACCCTGGCGGTCCCCTACTTGATCTGGGCCGTCATGATGAGCGTGGCCGCCTGGGCCTGGACCCGGGACACCCCCGAGGAGTTCTGGCCGCTCATGGCCAACGGCTGGTACGGCGGCTCGGACCAGACCCCGCCGTGGTGGGCGTTCTGGTTCATCTCCGTGCTGTTCTTCGTCACCCTCCTCCGGCGCATCCTCGAGCGCTTCCCGGTGCTGGTGGCCTGGGGTGTCGCCGTGCTCGGCCTGGCCCTGTCCATGCTCCCGGACGGGATGATCGGCCGCACCCCGTTGGGTGTAGGGCTGGCCTTGCCCTGCCTGTTCTTCGTGCTGGCCGGCGAGCTGTTCCGATACTCGATCCAGCCCCGCATCACGCGGAACCGGGCGTTGATCGGAGCCGGGTGCGTGGCGCTGGGGCTGCTGACGGTAGCCCTCGGCGTGGAGCCGCTGAACATTAAGTTCTCCGGTTTCGGCCACTTCCTGCTCACCCCGGTGGTGGGAGCGGTGACCGCGGCCGGGTTCGTGCTCATCTTCAGCACCGTGGTGGACCGGCTGGTGCGGGGCGCCGCCCGCCCGGTCAACGCCCTCGTGCGGACGGGCACCGTGGTGGTGCTCTTCCACGGCTGGCTGCTGCAGACCCTCGTGGACCTCGGGATCCTGGCGGACGGAGCCAAATTCGCCCTCACCGTGCTGATCAGCTGGGCCGTGGGCCTGGCCATCAATGCCACCCCCCTGTCCCCGTGGTTGTCCGGGGCGCCGGCCCCGGAATGGTGGACCTGTCGGCGGACCTGCATGTGGGAAGGCCGGCAGGAACACCCGGGCCTCATCTGACGCACTTATAAGCCCGCGACGATTTCACCAAGCGCTGTGCCGCTAAGACCATCTGTCACGTTAGTTATCACGCGCACCGTCTGCGTCACGTAGAATAGATGACGGGTTGAGTGACAGTTTTTCCTGAGAGGCGCGCTCCGTGGACTCTCCGTCACATAAACAATCGAATAAATGACAATGGAGGTGCACGGTGCTGGTCGGCTACATGAGGGTGTCCAAAGCCGACGGCTCCCAGACCACCGACCTGCAGCGCGATGCCCTGCTCGCCGCCGGCGTGGAGTCGAAGGCCCTATATGAGGACAAGGCCTCCGGCAAGACCGACGATCGCCCCCATCTGGCTGCCTGCCTCAAGGCCCTGCGGTCGGGGGACACCCTGCTGGTGTGGAAGCTCGACCGGCTCGGCCGGGACCTGCGCCACCTGGTCAACATCGTCCACGACCTCACCGAGCGCGGCGTGGGATTGAAGGTCCTCACCGGGCAGGGTGCCGCCATCGACACCACCACCGCCTCGGGCAAGTTGGTCTTCGGCATCTTCGCGGCCCTGGCCGAGTTCGAACGCGAGTTGATCTCCGAACGCACCAAGGCCGGCCTGGCCTCGGCCCGGGCCCGGGGCCGCAGCGGCGGCCGCCCGTACAAGATGACCCCGGCCAAGATCCGTCTGGCCATGGCCTCGATGGGCAAGAAGGACACTAACGTCAGCGCACTCTGCAAGGAACTGGACATCACCCGCCAGACCCTCTACCGGCACGTCTCCCCGGCCGGGGAGCTGCGCGAGGATGGACGCAAGGTCCTGGCTCGGAAATGAGACACGTGATCGGCTGGCTGGAACGGTGGCAGATCCCCTTGTACCTGGCCGCGCTGGGGGCCGGAGCCGTGTTCGGGCTGGCCGCCCCGCCACCGCCCCGGGCTTGGAGCAGGCGATCAACCCGGTGCGGTTCAGTGGGAAGCGATGCCGTCGAGCGGTGACGGGCAGGCCCAGGACCAGGACGAGTTCTACACGCTGTAGAATCCCGAGTGTTGCCCGCACAGTCAGAACGAGTGCCCAGTCGGGCTTTCCGTGTACAGGAAGTGAACCCACGTGAGTGCTGAACGGATCCATGTCGTCCAAGAGCCGATGATCCCGAAGGCGAACCGTCGACGAGTCGGGGTTCGCCTTCCCCTGGCCCCAGCAGGACCGCCCGCGCCAGACCATGGCCCTCGACCCCGGGGCAATCGCCCATCACCGGGGGCGAACCACGGAGCGAGCCGATAAACGTGGGCGGATTCTTCGCGGAGATGGTCCAGTCCGGGGCGCTGCTGGTGGCAATGCCGCTGGCCGCGGTCGCCGGGCTGGTGTCCTTTCTGTCCCCGTGCATCCTGCCGCTGGTGCCCGGCTACCTGGGATATATCTCCGGGTTGGCCGACCCGCGCCGGGCGGACAACCGACGCCGGGTGATGACCGGGGTGGGCTTGTTCATCCTGGGCTTCGCCGCGGTGTTCACCCTCTACGGGGCCGCCTTCGGGGTCATCGGTGGATGGCTGCTGCAGTGGCAGGACGTGCTGATCCGATCCCTGGGTGTGTTCGTTGTCCTGATGGGCCTGGTGCTCATCGGCTGGCTGCCGTGGTTGCAGAACACCCGGCGGATGTCCTTCCAGCCCAAGACCGGCATCGCCGGGGCTCCGCTGCTCGGGGTGGTCTTCGGGCTGGGCTGGACCCCGTGCATGGGTCCCACGCTGAGCGCCGTGCTGGCGTTGAGCACCACCACCGGGGACCCCTGGCGCGGGGCGCTGCTGGGCTTCCTCTACTGCCTGGGCCTGGGCATCCCCTTCGTCCTGGTGGCGATGGGCCTGGACTGGGTCACCCGCACCCTGGGCTTCGTCCGCCGTCACATCCGGGCCTTCAACATCATCGGCGGGGCCCTGCTGGTGCTGGTCGGGGTGCTGATGGTCACCGGGATCTGGACCCTGTGGATCTACCAGCTACAGAACCTGGCCGGCACCTTCACCACCCCCGTCTAAACTTCTCCCCGACCCCGCAACCCCGCAACCCCGCAACCCGCGACCCCACGGATTGGACCGATCGTGACTTCCACCGACCCCACCCCGACCAAGGCCACCCCCGCCCCGTCCCGGCAGCGCCGGGCCAAGATCGTGGTCTGGGTGCTGCTGGGCCTGGTCGTGGCCGCCGCGATCATCGGCTTCCTGGTGGCCCGCGGCGCGGCCACCGACCAGCAGCCCCAGGGCGCCGGCCCCTCCTCCGGGCAGTCGACCCAGGAGGCCGGTCAGCTGGTGCGGGAGAACAGTCGGGTGCTCTCCCAGGCCCCGAACGAGAAGGCGGTGCTGGTGGAGTTCCTGGACTTCGAGTGCGAGGGGTGCGCGGCGGCCTACCCCTTCGTCGAGGACCTGCGGGCCGAGTACGCGGACACGGTGACCTTCGTGCACCGGTACTTCCCGCTGCCGGGCCACCCGAACTCGGTCACCGCCGCCGTCGCAGTGGAGGCCGCCGCCCAGCAGGGGGCCTACGAGCCGATGTACCAGAAGATGTTCGAGACCCAACCGGAGTGGAGCCACACCACCGAGGACCGCAGCGACGTGTTCCGGGGCTACGCCGAGGACCTCGGCCTGGACCTGGCCGCCTACGACGCGGCCGTCGCCGACCCGGCCACCCGGGAGCGGGTCGAGCTCGATGTGGCCGACGGCACCGCCCTGGGCGTGTCCGGGACCCCGACGTTCTACCTCGACGGCGAGCCGCTGCAGCCGAACTCGCTGGAGGAGTTCACCGCCGCCGTCGAGGCCGCCGCCCGCGACTAGCCGGCCCCTGCCACGGCCCGCTCGACCGCAGATTGACGCCGACACCGAGGACCCCCATGACCGACCGGCTCACCCGCCCTGCCCCTCAGGCCGCCCCCGTCGGGGCGGCCGATCCCTCGACGCCGGCCCCGGCGTGGTTCACCGGGCCCCGCCCCTTCGGTCTGGTGCTGCTCGTCACCGGTGCCGTCGGTTGGCTCGCCTCGGCGATCCTGGTGCTCGAGCGCCTCGCCCTCTACGAGAACCCGGGGCACGTGACGAGCTGTGACGTAAACCCCTGGGTGTCCTGCGGCCGGGTCATGGGCACCTGGCAGTCCGAGCTGTTCGGCTTCCCGAACCCGTTGATCGGCATCGTCGCCTTCGCCGTAGTGCTAGCCACCGCGATGGTGGTGCTCTCCGGGGCCAAACCCGGGCGCTGGTACTGGCTCGGCCTGCAGGCCGGGGTCACCCTGGGGATGGCCTTCGTGGCCTGGCTGTGGTTCCAGGCCCTGTACGAGATCTACATCCTGTGCCTGTACTGCATGATCGTCTGGGCGGCCATGATCCCCCTGTTTATCCTGCTCACCGCCCGCAACCTCGTCCACGGCGTCATTCCCGCCCCGCCGGGGGCGGTACGGTTCACCACCGGCTGGGCCGGGACCCTCGTCGCCGTCGCCTACATCGCCGTCGCCGGCTCCGTCTTCGTCCAGTTCCTCCCCGCCTTCACCGGCCCCTGACCGGCCCCCGGCCACCACTGACCTCGAGGGGACCATATGAACGACGCCACCGCCGCCGTCCTCGCCCTGTCCCTGTACCTGGCCGGACTGGCCGCCGCCTTCGGGGTCCGGTCCTGGATCCACCACCGACGCACCGGATCGGCCGGCTTCCGGGGCCTGTCCGGGCACCCCGGCACCGCCGAATGGTGGGGCGGGGTTCTCTTCGCCGCCGCCCTCGCGGCCGGGGCGGTCGGCCCGGTGCTCGCCCTGGTCGGCGACGTCCTAACCTGGCCACTGCCCCCGGTCCTGAACTGGGCCGGGCTGGTCTTGGCCCTCGTCGGTCTGCTCGGGACCCTCACCGCCCAGGCGGGCATGGGTGCCTCTTGGCGGATCGGGGTCGACCCCACCGAACGCACCGCACTGGTCACCACCGGGACCTTCGCCCTGGTCCGCAATCCCATCTTCACCGCCATGCTTACCGCCCTGGCCGGAATCGCCCTGATGGTCCCCACCCCGGTCACTGCCGCCGCCGCGCTGCTGCTGCTCGCCGCCGTCGAGATCCAGGTCCGCCGCGTCGAGGAACCGTACCTGCTGCGCACCCACGGAGACGCCTATGCCTCCTACGCGGCACGAGTCGGCCGATTCCTGCCCGGAATCGGTCTCCTGAAGGCGCGCCACGGGAAGCGGAAAACACACCGCCAATGACCCATTGCCTTGGGCAAGGGACATTCCAGCGAAATCACCGCCACAAACCTCCAAAAGTCACCAACGCAGGCCACGGGTGGCGGTCCGCGGTTCCCGACCTTCTCGAAATCCTTCATTGATCGAGACAGTGGGCGCACGCCGTGGCATCGTCACCGAAGCAGGGTCGCAGCTCGGCGTGCAGTCGACTTCTGAAATCCGTGCAGTCGACTTCTGAAACTGACACGCGTATCCCAATGACGCCATGCGGCTCGATTCCTAAGAAATGTCGGGTTTGCCGTTTAATGGGGAAAGTCTACGTGACACCCGTTTCTCAGGAATCCCGTCTCCTGATTTTCTGCGGAATCGAGAGAGGGCCGGCGGTTGCCCGCCAGCCCTCCGGTTTAACGATCCTTTGATGGGAAGGCTGGACGCTAAGGCCGGCGGGCTCACGCCCTGCCTTTGCTGAGGTTGCCGTTGCGGTAATAGTTCAGTATGGGCTGTATAGTTCATTGGGTGCTGACTATAGATACTCGTTTAGATGTGATGAACCGGTTGGGCCGGGCGATGGCCGATCCCACCCGGTCGCGGATACTGCTGACCCTGCTCCAGCGGCCGGCCTATCCCGCCGAGCTGGCCCGGGACCTGGAGCTGACGCGGTCGAACGTGTCGAACCACCTGGCGTGCCTGCGGGACTGCGGGATCGCGGTCGCCGTGTCCGAGGGTCGCCAGACCCGGTATGAGATCGCCGACCTGCACCTGGCGCGGGCGCTGACCGCACTGGTCGATATCACCCTTGCGGTGGATGAGAGCGCCCCGTGCCTGGACCCGGCATGTTCGGTGCCCGGCTGCTGCCCGGGGGTAGTCGCGTGATCTTATCCTCGATCCTGCAGGCAATCGGCCTGTTCTTGGTTACCAACATTGACGACATCATCGTGCTCTCCCTGTTCTTCGCTCGCGGCGCGGGACAGCGCGGGACCACCGCCCGGATCTTGGTCGGCCAGTACCTAGGGTTCGTCGCCATCCTCGGCGCGGCCGTGCTCGTCGCGCTGGGCGCGGGGGCGTTCCTGCCCCCGGAGGTCATCCCGTACTTCGGGCTTATCCCGCTGGGCCTGGGGTTGTGGGCCGCGTGGCAGGCCTGGCGCGGGGGCGACGACGATGACGACGATGAGGCCAAGATCGAGGGCAAGAACGTCGCCGCATGGACCGTGGCCGGGGTGACCTTCGCCAACGGCGGGGACAACATCGGCGTCTACGTCCCGATCTTCCTCAGTGTCGGCCCGGGCGCCGTGGTTGCCTACTGCGTCGTATTCCTGGCCCTGGTCGCGGTGCTGGTGGGCCTGGCCAAGTTCGTCGCCACCCGCCGGCCCATCGCCGAGGTCCTGGAACGCTGGGAGCACATACTGTTCCCGATCGTATTGATCGGCCTGGGCGTCTTCATCCTCATCAGCGGCGGAGCATTCGGCCTCTAGCGAGTCCTCCAGGACAGAGGCGTAGTGGCGGTGCGGCCGGACCTCGGTCAAGCCGCACCGCCCCAAGCAGCGACAGGCCCCCGCCATAGAAGAGCCAAGACCACAGCGGCTGCGGTAGATGAACTTCTGATGGGCGAATTGAGCCGCAAACGATCGCTTTACGTGGGAGCCCAACCGTTAGGCTCTGGCCTTCCTCGATAGGATGCGGTCCGTGACCGAACCCTCTGAGCTCGCCTTGCCCGATGACTACCCGGCCTTTCTGGGAGAACTGAAGGAGCATGTCCGGGGTGCCCGGCTGCAGACTCTGCGTCGGGTCAACACGGACTTGCTCGGGCTCTACTGGAGAATCGGGCGAGACATCCTGGCCCGGCAGCAACACCAGGGCTGGGGTAGCGGTGTCATCGGTCGACTGGCCCAGGACCTGCGCGCCGAGTTCCCCCAGATGACGGGATTCTCTCGCAGCAACCTGTTCTACATGCGGGCCTTCGCTGCGGCATGGCCGGACTGGGACCCAAATGTCCCACAGCCTGTGGGACATTTGCCGTGGGGCCACGTCCGGGTCCTACTGGACAAGCTCGACACCGCGCCGGCGCGGGACCGACATGCCGCTGCGGCCGTGGAGCACGGATGGTCCCGCAACGTGCTGATGAACATGATCATGAACCGGTCCCTGGAGCGTTCCGGCACCGCCCCGTCGAACTTCGGCACCCATCTGGCGGCCCCGGATTCGGAGTTGGCGCAGCAGGTCGCCAAGGACCCGTATTCCTTCGAGTTCCTGGGCCTGTCTGGAGCTGTCGCTGAGCGGGACCTGGAACAGGCCCTGATGGACCGGATCACCGAGACGTTGAGGGAGTTGGGGCACGGCTTCGCGTTCGTGGGGCGTCAGGTGCACCTCGAGGTGGATGGGGACGACTTTTACATCGACCTGTTGTTCTTCCACGTCGAGCAGCTGCGTTACTTCGTCATCGAGCTCAAGACCGGCAAGTTCCAACCGGAGTATGCCGGCAAGTTGAACTTCTACGTCGCGTTGGTTGATGACCGGCTCAAACGCGAGGCTCACGCGCCAACGGTGGGGATCCTGATTTGCGGCAGCAAGAACGACCACACCGTCCGATACGCGCTGGGCCGGTCGACGTCACCGCTGGCGGTCTCCGCCTACACCTACGACCAGCTGCCGGCGGCCGACCGGAGCCTGGTCCCGGCCGAGGACCAGCTCACCGCCGCCCTGGACACCCTGCCCGACGAGGGATCCTAGGCGCCGAGGTCGAGGAACTCCGGGGGTGTTGTTGCGCTATGGCGACGAGTACTACAGCAAGAATTGGAGTTGCGGAACGGACTATTGTCTTCAAAGTCTCTCCAGCCCGAGCGGATAATGACCCACGTTCACCGTACATTGGTGACCCCAAATCCCTCGACATAATTGTCGAAAACTTCACACGGCGTTCCCCATGGCTGGATTGCTCGCCACCGTCCGGCTGTACCCTGCGTATAAGTTTCAACAGGCCACCGCACAATGCGGCCCGTTGTCATACGACGGCCACCCAAAACAGCAGTCAAGCTAATCGACGCTGCATCAGTCCAGGGTGGTCTACCGGTGTGGTTTATAGGCGGCGCCGGACATGGGAGCGAACGCACGTTACCGACCGCGGGGTCAACTTCATCCAGGGTCCAGGCCGAGGCTGCCCGGTACGTCTGATCCCTGACCCGGTCCACCAGGGTCCCAGCCGCGTCCGCTGAGGGCAGCTTCTTCGGGGTCAGACCGGCCTACAAATAGTTGATCACACACACCGCGCGATGAGTCCGAAGACCACCAGGCCGGCGCTCATGGCCACACTGCCGGCTCGGCGCAGGGTGCGGTTCGTGGCGAAGACGCCGAAGGCTCCGGCGAAGCTTGTGGCAAGTGCTGTCCAGCCGATCAGTTCCGCGGTGTCCATGCCAGTTCCCCCTTGGGGCGTTCCCATTCCTTCACTCCACCCTCACACATCACAGGGACACCCCAGGGTGTCGGTCCTCTTCCGGTCCTCATGCCAGACCCCGCGAGGCGCCTGCAGCGACCGGGCTTGCGTGCAGCTGGTAGGCCACCGCCGGGTCCAGTTGCGGTGACTGCCGTGGCTGCTGTGCAGGCTCCGATTCGGTGCCGGGGGAGAAGCCGGTGGAGCGTTGGTAGACGTCCCCGGTGACGGTGGTCCCGGCCGAGACCGTGGACACCGCCGGGGTCTCGGCGGTGGCCTCGGGGACCGGAGCCAGTCGCAACTCGGTCAGGCTCACCGGTTGATCCACCACGGTGGCGTGCCCGCCGCTTTGCGCGGGGACGCGCAGGGTGTCCCCGTCGTCGGTCTCGATGACGAGTTGGTTGACGGTGATCCGCCGTCCCATGGCCCCGGTCTTCTGCTCCTGCTCCACCCCGGCCAGTCGCCCGGGGATGAGTCCGCCGGCCAGCTCACCCTTGGTGGGCAGGTCGAGCAGGACGTGCTGGCCGGCCGGCTCCTGCTGGGCCAGTTCGCGCAGTCCCATTCGGGGCGGCAGGTCCGCCTCGGGGCGGACGAGAGCCAGGAGTTCGTGGCCGGTCAGCGCCCCGTGGGTGCGGTCCAGGACGGTGACCTCGGACTCGGAACGTTTCTTGCCCTCGCCGGTCACCTGCTCGTTGCGGTACCGCAGGTTGAGGGTGGTGTCGCCGCTGATGCCGGTGATGGTGACGGGTTCGCGGGTTTGGGCGTGGTTGTCGATGTCGGTGGCGGCCACGACGTCCCCGGGGCGCAGGTCCTCGATGGTGGCCGTGAACCGGGACGCACCGTACAGCTGGGCCTTCTGGTCGTCGGTGAGCCGGAGTGGGGGAGTGGTCTTCCATTCGCGGGCTTCGACGCGCCAGGGGGTGGACTCGCGGATGCGTCCGGTGTCGGGGCTGACCGCCACGGGGCGGTAGCTGCCGTACCCGGAGGTTTCCATGCGGACGACGTCTCCGGCGTAGCCGAAGTGCTCGATGTCCTCGCCGAGGATCTCGCCGGGCAGGAGGTCGTGGGCGGTGCGCTGCTTGGCCTTGGCGGCCGCGGCGGCCTGTTCGGCGGCGATCTGTTCCGGGCTGGTGGCGTCCACCAGGATGATGCCCGGTCCGGTGTCCAGGTCGTTGACCCGGATCCGTTCCCCGGAGTCCGTGGTCAGATACTGTCGGTCGGCCATGGTGCCCTCGACGATGCCCCCGTCCCGGTCCTGCACGCGGACCCGGACTCCGGTCTGACTGGGGACTTGCCAGAGGTGGTCCACGCGCTGGTGGCGGGTGGTGTCCAGCTCCAGCATCTCCTTCTCCAGCGGTTTGAGCTGGTCGGACATGCGGGCGATGAGTGTGCCCGAGCGCAGCGCGGAGAACGCCGGGGTCGCCGTGGTCAGGTCCGCTGGCCGGTCTTCTTCGGCGGGCCAGCACACCGGGTGAGACCTGCCGGTGGCCTCGTCGGTGTGGAACCCGACGCGCCAGTACGCCTTGCCGACGTTCCACACATCGCCCTGCCGGTGGTCGGTGCGTTCCAGGTCGCCCAGCTTGGCCAGCTGCCCGCTGGTGAGCTCGACCGGGGCCTCGTCGGTCCCCTCGGTGGTGGGGGCCATGTCCTCGGCCAGCTCGGCGGCCTCGCGTTTGAGGTTCTCGAGTTCGTCGGCGTGCTCGAAGGGCTGGGTGAGGGCCTGTTCCACGGCGGGGATGTTCTCGGTGAGCTTGGTCAGTTCGGCCCGTCGGCGGGTGAGTTCCCCGCCCAGGCCGGCGACGAAGGCCTCGGCGGACTGGATCGCGGACCTCGGTCCCATGTCCTCCCCGAGGAGTTTGGGGACCGGCCAGGACTTGTGCACCGAGGGCAGGCCCATCGGGACCAGCTGCACGGTGTTCGAGGACCGGACCACTCCGAGCTGGACCCCTCCGAGGGTGCCGAGGGGTTCGGGATCGGTGGCGTCGAGGGAGTCCAGGCGGTCGGTGCGTGCGGCTTGGCGGCGCAGCGCGGCGGCGATGAGTTGTCCGGCGGCTATCCGGTCGGAGGTGCCCGGCCCGTCGGGGCGGGTGAACCGGAAGCGGTCCGCCTCGGTGGAGGTGACGGCCTCGGTGACGGCCTCCAACCGGGGGAGCATGCCGTGCAGGTGGGTGACGCGGTTCTGGTTCATGCGCAGCTCGGCCCGGGTGGCGGAGCGTTGGCCCCGCCAGGAGGCCTGAAGGCTGGTGAGTTGTTCGATGCGCATCTGCAGGGTGGCCAGCTGCTCGATGCGGGGGTCGCCGGAGAGTTCGGCGGCGGCCTTGGAGGCACTGAACTCCAGGTCCGCGACGGCGTCCTCGACCTCGCGGCCGGCCGTCTCGCCGCGTTTCATCTGGCCGATGAAGCGGGCCTTGCGGGCGATCATGTCCCAGCTGGCCACGTCGAAGGTCTTCTCCGTGGCGTAGGAGTAGATCTCCACCTGGGCGTTCTGGTTGCCCTGGCGGATGATCCTCCCCTCGCGCTGTTCCAGGTCGGCCGGTCGCCAGGGGCAGTCCACGTGGTGCAGGGCGATGGCCCGGCGCTGGATGTTGGTGCCGGTGCCCATCTTCGCCGTGGAGCCGATGATCACGTTCAGCTGGCCGTCCCGGGCCTGGGTGAACATCTCCTGGCGGGCCTCGTCGGTGTCGGCATTGTGGATGAACGCGATCCGCTCCGGGGCCAGGCCGCGGGCCACGAGCTGGTCGCGCAGCTCGTGGTAGATGTTCCACTGGTCTTCTCGGGGCGTGGATTGGTCGCAGAACACGATCTGCAGCCCGCCCGGGACCTCGGAGACCTCCCCGGTGGCGGTCGTGTACTGGCGGTCGCCGGTGCGTTCGTGGACCTCCAGGACCTGTTCGGCCACGGCCACGGCGCGGCCGCCGTCGGAGTCGGGGTCCAGGCCGACGAGGCGGCCGTCGAGGGCGACCTTGCGCCCGTCACCCATGATCTTGAGCATGTTGTCCGCCCCCCGTTCGGGGAACCCGGAGAGCTGGTCGATGCGGTCGGCGAGGTCGGTGATGTAGTCGCGGACCTGGTCGGAGGGTTCGCGGCGCAGCAGGATCCGGTCCCCACCCAGCACGGTGGGCAGGGTGGCCTCCAGCTGGTCGCGCTGCACGGTATCGGTGAAGGTCCGGTTCAGGCCCATCAGTTCGGGCATGTTCACGTACCGGCCGATCTTGGTGACCTGGTCGAAGCCGTCCCCGGTCATCTTCGGCTTCAACGTCGTCTGGGACTTCGTGAACTGCTGGCCCCAGGCGGTGACCGTGTCCACGGAGGCCGCTTCGAGGAGGTCGGGGCGCAGGTAGTGCTGCATCACCCACATCTCCGACATGGAGTTGGACACCGGGGTGCCGGTGGCGAAGGTCGCCACCGCCGGCAGATACGTGGACGTGGCCACTCCGGCGCGTTCTGCGGAGAGCATCTTGCGTTCACGTAGGGCGCGGAGTTTGAAGTCCAGGTCCGTGGCCCGGTTCGAGCCCTGGCAGGCCAGCTCGCCCAGGTCCGAGGTGCGGGCGAGGTTCTTGTAGTGGTGGGCCTCATCCACGAACAGGTAGTCGATGCCGGTCTCCTCGAAGGTGATGCCCGGGTCGGTGACCCGGATGGCCTTCTCGTAGGCGGCCTGCACGCGCTTCTTGGCGGCCTCGACCCGCTTGACCGACATCCCCGCCTCAGAGTCCCGGATCAGCTCGTCCAGTTCGGTGAGTTGTTCTTGGAGCCATTCGGCGCGTTTGGCCGGGTCGATCTCGACGCGTTCGAACACGGTCTGGGGCATGATGATCGCGTCCCAGTCCCCGGCGGCGGCCATCGCCATCCAGTCCCGGCGCTGGGACGGGTTGAGCCCAGTCGGAACGGCGAGGACGTTGGCGTCCGGGTACCACTCCACGAACTCACGGTTGATCTGCTCCACCAGATGATTCGGGACGACCATGGCGGGGCGGTGGGCGATGCCGGTGCGGCGCAGTTCCATCGCGGCCATGACCATGGTGCCGGTCTTGCCGGCCCCGACCACGTGGTCCAGCAGCACGGCCGGCTCGTTCACGGCCCGGGCCACGGCCGAGCGCTGGTAGGTGTACGGGGTGCGTTCGGCTTCCAGCCCGGGCAGTTCCAGCCGTTGGCCCATCTGGTCGTAGTCCGGGGCGAGCAGCGAGTTGAACGCCTCGTTGTACAACCCCTGCAACCGGGCCGCGCGGGTCGGGTCCTCGGTGACCCAGTGGTTGAACCGCTCCCGGATGGCCTCGACCTTCTCCCTCGCGGCGGTGGTGGCGGCCTCGTCCTTGCGGTAGGTCCCGTCGGCGTCCTTCTCCCGGACCACCACGGACTTATAGTTCATGGTCGCGGCCAGCAGGGCGGCCGGGGTGCGCTTGTTCGTGCCCCACTGGTAGCGCACGCCAGGGGAGAACCCGCCCTTGGGGGAGGAGATCTCCCAGGCCTCGACGGCCGGGTTGAACTTGACCTCGGTGGCGACCTCGAAGGTGTCGCGCACGAAGTCCTCGTACACGTCCTGCGGGACCCAGTGCACACCGGGGTTGACCACCACGTCGCGGATGTCCACGTCCGCCGGCAGCACCGCCTCCAACGCTGCCACGTTCACGGCGTAGTCCCCGCCGTTCTCCACAGCTTCTTGGGCGGCGGCGAGCTTGGCGCGGACGTTGCCCGACAGGTAGGCGACCCTCGGGGTCAGCACCCCGGATTCGGGGTCGGTGAACACGTGCCCGGCCATCTGGGCTTCGGCCTCATCCGGGTCCACGCCCAGCAGCCCGGCGATGCGGTCCACGTCCACGGTGCGGGTCTCGTCCAGGCTGATCGCGATGGCGTCCTGAACGGACTCGGCCCGCTCGGGCCGGGGCCGGTACTCGATGACGTCCCGGGTCAGCAGGGCGGCCGGCTCAGCGGTCTGCTCCTGCTCGTCGAACACCTCGCAGGCGCGCAGCAGGCCCAGCTTCGGGTCGCCGGACAGGAACTCCAGGTGCGGCTGGCGCCGGGCGGTCAGGGTCTTTTCCGTGGCCTGCTCCTGCCATTCGGCGGCCAGCTCATCCGGAATGGGGACCTCGGAGCGGTCCATCTCCCCGTCCTCGGGCAAGGTGGCCCGCCACTCGGCTTCGACTTCTTTCACCCGTTGGCGCAGTTCGGCCGCACTCGGTGTCTTCCAGATGTCCTCGGATCGGTTGATCGGCCCATAGGCGTTCACGTACTGCTGCCAGCCCGACCGTAACCTCTCCCGCGCGGCCTCGGCGGCCTCTTGGCCCTGGCCCTCGGACTGGGTGCGCATCACCTGCACCGCCTGGTCCCGCAGCACCAGCAGGGCGCGGGCCTCCACGGCCCGGGACGCCGGGACCTTGACCGGCGCCCACTCCAGCTGCGCCCCGTACCGGACGAAGCCCTGGGCGGCCGGGTCGAAACGGACATGGCCCACGGCGGCCTCGGCCACCGGCGGGAAGTGCAGCCCCGGGGAGTGCTCGACGGGCCGCGGGTCGGGGGAGTAGCCCAGCCCAGATTCTTTGGCCGCATCGACCACGGCGTCCAGGCGCTCGGTCATCAGCGCGGTGAGGTTCCCGGCGGTTGGGTCCACGCGATAAGACATCCCGCCCCACGGGTTACTGGCTGCGCGCAGGGTGCCGAGCACGTTCTGAGGGTGGTCCCGAAAGTACGCCGATGCGGGCACCTGGTGGACCTCGCCGTCCCGGTCCGGGGCCTCGATCAGGCCCGGTTCCACCCAGGCGGCGACGGCGTCTTGGTCGATGGTGGCCCCGGGTTCGCGGCGGCGGAAGATCAGCACGTCGGTCTTCACGTCTGTGCCGGCGCTGTCCTGCATGGCCCCGTTGGGCAGCCGGACTGCGCCGACCAGGTCGGCGTATCGGGCGAACTCCCGGCGCGCGGAGGCCCGTTGGGCGTCCATCGTCCAGGTCGAGGTCATCACCGCCACGTACCCACCCGGGGCCGTCAGCCGCAGGGACTTGGCGATGAAGTAGTTGTGGATCGACAGGTTCTGCCCGTTGTACCGGGCATCGGCCACCGGGAACGAGCCGAAGGGGACGTTGCCGACCACGGCGTGGAAACTGTCCTCACCCAGGCGGGCCTGCTCGAACCCGGCCGCGTGGACCTCGTGGGAGGGGTGCAGGTGGGCGGCGATGCGCGCCGTCGTGGCATCCAGCTCGACCCCGACCATGTCAGTGCCGGCCGGGGCCTGGCCGATGAACTCCCCGGACCCGCACCCCGGCTCCAGCACCCGGCCCCCGGTGAACCCGGCCCGGGACAGGGCACCCCAGATGGCTTGGGCGTGGGCGGGGTCGGTGTAGTGGGCGTTCAGGGTGGTGGCCTTGGCCTGCTCCCATCCCTCCGGGCCCAGCAACTCCCGCACCAGCGCCCGGTCCTCGGCGGAGAAGGTGTCGGCGGTGTCGTCGAAGACCTCCGGCAGTGCCCCCCAACTGGACCACCGCGACAGCTCATCCTGGTCCTGCATGGTGGCGTACCGTCCGGCGTCCTCGACCTCGGCCAGCGACTGCAGGGCCGCCACGTTCGCCAGGAACCGTCGGGTCGCGGTGGTCGGGCGCTGGGTGCCCCCGGTCCAATCGACCGGGGACCCTGTCAGTCCTGTGCGGCCCGCTTCCGGTCCGCTTCGGTCACCAGCGGCGGCAGGCTGGCCGCCCCCGGCACCGGGTCCATCCCCTTCGACCGCATCCAGTCGAACACCTGCTCCGCCAGCACCGTCAACTTCTCGAACACCCGTAGCTGCGCCCGCTTCGGCAGCGTCAACAGGGCCTCGGCCTCCACCGGCTCCACCCGGTCCGGGGCCAGCTGCATCGCCCGGGACTGCACGATCCCGATCAGGTAGTCCTCGAAGTCCTGGCTCGCGCCCTGGTACTGGTCTAGGCCCAGCATCAGGTCGATCACCGTCACCTCCCCGTCCGGATGTGCCGCCTCGAAGGTCTCCACCAGCGAGTCCCCGTACGGTGTCGCCTCGTGCGGGTGCTGCCACACCGACCGGTCCGTCTCCCACCGGGCTTGTTCCCCGGCCAGGAACCGGCTGGCCCGCTCCGGTGTCGGGTCCTCGATTGGGTCCGGCATCGTCCCGTCCCGCATCCTGTCCTGCGGCCTCATCGCGTTCTGCACTGTCCCGTTCCGCATCCTCGATTCCTTCCATTTCGGCCAGCAGGTCCAACACCGAGATCTGACCAGCCACCTGATTGCTTCGCTTCGCCACGCTAGGACTCCTGACTGACATAACTGCACGACGGCCGGGAAGCGGTCAAGCCCCCGGCCGCCGAGCGACGGTGAGTGAACGGTCCGGCTACCGGGAAACCCCGGCCCCCTGCTGGGCGCCCGGTACCGTGACCGGGTTCTGGGCCGCCCAGCTCGTGAACGACTCCGGCGTCATCTTCTCCGGCTGCAAGCCCTGATCCACGGCCTGGCCAGGGGACTGGGTAAGGGACGCCCCCTTCCGGTTGTGGTCGCGGGGCAGCACCGTGACGGGGTTGTACTGCATCGACGCGGCCACATCCTCAGCCCAGATCCGATGGTTCAGCCCCGGCTCACCGGTACTCGTGGAGTAGGCACCCACCTGATAGTTCCCGGTGACCGTAACCCGGTCGCCCTTGTGCAGCGAGGACAGCACGTTCTCGCGCAGCTGGGACCGGTCCATGGCCACGTCGTAGAATGTCGGGTCCGTGTCCTCCCACTCCCGGGATTCCTCGTTGAACCGGCGGCCGTTTTCGGCCACTGTCATCACCACCAGCTCCTGGCCTGACTTCGACCGCACGTGCCGGGGATCACCGGTCAGATTGCCCTGCACCGTCTTCTTGCCCACGCTCTCCATGACTTGCTCGCTTCCCTGCTCGATTGGTGCTGATGGTCATCTGTGCTTGCTCGGCGTCGGCCCGGTGCCGACGTCCTGCCACCAGTTCTCTGGTTGTCTGCTCAGGTGAGCGTCGACATACATGCCCCGTGACGTGGTGTCAGTGGTCGGAGTCTTCGGGGTTCTGATCCGGGTCGATGTCGGCCCACGTGGTTCCATCGGGGGATTCCTCCCACACCACGGTCAGGTCCTCGGGGCCGCCGATGATATTCACCGCGACCCCGGCCTGGCCAGGGGTCGCGGAGGTGTAGGCCAGGCGCACTGAACCGACCTCGGCCACGGACCGGGCGCGCAGGCCCAACGGGTCGGAGGCCCCGTGCTCGACGCCGTCGGTGTCTACGGCGCGGGCCCGGATGATCCTCACCCCGGTGGTGGGGCGGTCGATGACCTTTTCGGTGCGGATGGTCGAGGCCGCGGTGATCCAGTCGTCCTCGTCGTAGTCCAGCTCGTAGGCGCCCACGGTGCCGGAATACGCGACCGGTTCCTTATGGCCACCGGCCTGGACGCAGCCGGCCTCGTGGGTCATCTCCTTCAGACGGGACCGCAACTGGGCCACGTTGGGGTGCCACATCATCATCGGGGCCAGCCCGGGGGCCTGCTCCTCGAAGACCTTGTACTCCATGCACATCGCCGCATACAGCTCGGCGGTCACATCCGGGTGCCGGTACCAGCACGCCGGGACATCCGATGTGGTCAGCCGGTATTCGCGGATGAACCAGTCCACCCACCGCCGCAGCCCGTTCCAGGCGTCCCATTGCTGTTCGGGTTCGATGTCCCGCCACCGGGTGCCCAGCCACTCCGGGGGCCCCTCGGCGGCCAGGGCGGCCTCGACCTCCGGATCCAGATACGGCAGCGGGGAACCCGCTGCCTCACTGTCGGTCTGCTTGGGGCCGGGGATCTCCTGGTTCAGCCAGGTGTCGTCGTCTTCGTCGTCCACCCACGGGTTGCCTGTCACTGGTGTCGCCCTCCTCATCGCTGCTGTCTGATCCGGCAGGGCCTATGGCCTGCTCGGAGACAGTTCGGAGCCGGAGGGTAGTGGTGTATGTCGCTGGAGGGTGGATCAGCGGCGGGTCAATCGAGGGTCAGGCGCCGGCGTCGGGGCGGCGTTGGCGGCGGTACTTCCGGGGTGGTCCGTCGATGAGGTTCAGCAGCCGTTGGATCATTTCGTCCACCGCGGCCTGGGCGGAGCCGTCGCCCGGGTGTTCGGCCATCCAGCGGTGGACGGCTTCTTCGCAGATCGAGCACAGCCACATCCCGTCCCCGTCGGCGCGGCGGCATGCGGCGCGGTCCACCAGGTCGGTGCTGGTGGTGTGGAACTGGAGCACGGAGACCCGCTGGCACAGTTCGCAGTTCAGCGGCTCGGTGGAGCCGGGGACGGGGGCACTGGTGGTCATGGGGTCTTCTTTCGGTGGCGGCGGATCATCCTGACGACGATGAGCACGGTGGCCCGGCGCCGGTCCCAGCCCAAGTACTCCTTGCGCGCATCGAGGGAGGCGTGCAGTTGTTCGTGGTGGGTCCGGCACATCGGCATCAGGTCCTCATCTTTCTCCTGTGCCGTCCAGGTCCCGGTGAGCGGGTTGCGGCCGACGCCGTCGTAGCGCAGGTGGTGCAGGTCCAGGCTGCTGGCCTCGGTGAGGGTGAGTCGACAGACCGGGCAGGCCGGCTCGACGCCCCGGGTCCGGGTGTCGCGGAACCAGCGCACCCGGCGGAACCCCCACTGCGGGGATCGCAGGTAGGCCCGGTAGTCGGTGGAGCCGGTGCGGGTGAGGGAGAGTCGTGCCATGGACGGGTCCTCATCGCACCGGCACGGAGGCGGCCCAGTCGCTGAGATGCTCACCCTCGGCGGTATCGGCACTGCTCGGGGTGGAGGACAGCACCTCGGCCCCGCTGGTGAGCTCGGCGGCCAACTCGGCGTTGTAGGCCTTGACGGCGGCGGCGATCTGCTGGGCGTCCTTGCGGTCGGGCCATTTGGTCATCCTCATCAGGATGGGTCGGCCGTTGCGGTTCAGCAGCAGCCCCCAGCCGAAGGGCAGGCGGCGTAGTTCGGAGACGGTGAGCACTTCGGTGTCGTGCAGCTGCTCGGAGGTCGAGGACGAGTCCTTGCCGTGGGATGTGGAGGTCCGGGTGATCTGGCGTTGACCGGCCAGCCGGGAGAACAGCTCCAGGTCGGTCACGTTGGAGGCCCCGCCGAGCTGGATCTTCACGGTGGCGGCGTCGAACAGGGCGGTGGCGGGTTGTTCGCCCCACTCGTTGCGGGCCTGGGCCAGGGACTGGAACACGGCGAATGCGCTGATGCCCACGCCTCCGCCGTCGGCCATGATCTGAGTCAGTCCGGGCCAGGCCCCGGCGATGTTGGCAATCTCGTCCAGCACCAGGGTCAACGGCGGGTCGAGCCGGTTGGCCGGGGACTTGGCCGCCAGCTCGCGGGCTCGTTCGGTGATGGAGTCCATCATCGCGATCAAGAACGGGCCGGCGGAGGACCCGCCGGTCTTGGTGCCCACGATGTACAGCGTCCCGTTCTCGGACAGGAATTTGTCGATGTCCAGGGTCTCCTCGACCTTCGTGGGTTTGAGGACCTCGCGGACCTCGGGCACGGACAGGCCCTTGACCGCGCCCTCCACGCCGAACCACTTGTTCTGTAGCAGCTTGGGTTCGCCGTCGATGATGCCCTGGAGCACCAGGTTCCAGTTCGAGGCGGCACCGGAGTGTTCGGCGAGGATCTTCACGGCTTCCTTGGCCTCGGCCGGGTTGTTGCCCCACCGCATCAGGTCATCCACGGTGCGGTTGCCCAGGGCGGCGGCGTGGAGCAGGCATTCCATGATGGTCACGGCCGGGGCCTGCCACTCTGCGTTCGTCGAGGACGCCCCCAGCCCAGACGAGCTGATCAGGGAGGTGGCGCGCTGGTTGGCGACCCGGGGGACCTCGCAGCCGGTGATCGGGGACCACTTCAGGGTGGTGGGCTGTCCGGTGAGTCCTTGGGGGTCGAACAGGGCCACCGGCCCCTTGGCGGCGCGGAGGCTGGCGGTGGCGGCGAGGTTGTCGGCCCGCGAGCTGGTGGTGATCACCGGGCCGGGGGCGTCCAGGATGGCCCCGATGAGCAGGTGCAGGCCCTTACCCGAGCGGGGCGGGCCGATCAGCACCACGGATTCCTCCAGGCAGCTGAACACCGCCGAGCCCTCGGCCGAACCCAACAGCAGGGCCGCGTCGGCCGGCTTGGGGTGCTTCACGCTCGGCCTCACCTTCTTGGCCTTCTTCCGGGCCGCCCCGGCCCCGACCGCCCGGCGGATCTCTGGGCCGCGGGCCATGCCCTCACGCCACCGGATACCGCGGATGAAGGCCTTGTCGGACTGCCGGTAGCGCATCCACGCATACGCCCCGGCCCCGACCAACACCACCAGCAGCAACCCCAGGCCGATGTACGCGGCGATGAGGGTCCCGGTGGGCGCGGAGCACCCGGCGGCCGAACCGAAGGCGGTCCCGTCGCCGGTGACCACGAACCCCAGCGGGGCCACGATGGTGGACGGCCAGGCCAACGTTCCGCACACGGCCCGGTTGGTGAGCGCTCCGACGAGCACGTAAGCCCCGTACACGCAGATCACCCCGAGGATCGCCAACGGCAGGGCGTTGGTGTCCGACCCGGTGGTGGACTGGCGGTTCTGCGCGTTCCAGCTCATGCCCGGGCCTGCCTCTCAGCGGTGGTGGTGACGAGGCGTTCATCGGTGTTGAACAGCGCCAACTCGACGCGGGTCAGATCGTTCTTCACTTCGAAGCTGGATCCACCCAGCCGCCACAGGCCAACCCCCTTGCCCAGGTGTTTGAGCAGAGACCGTTCCCGGTCAGAGAGGTCGAGCTCGTCGGTGGTGAGTTTCAGCGTGGAGCGGTCTTGGCGGTAGATGACCTTCACGTCGGCGTCGGCCAGCAGGGACTTGGCCATCGCGGCCATCCTCGATCCGACGTCACCGGCCATGTTCAGGTCGGATACCTTGTGCAGGATCAGCACGTTGAAGATGCCGTAGGCCCTAGCCAGTTTCCACGATTCGACCATGCGCTGTAGATCTGCCTCGGAGGAGATGTTGTCCCATCCCTCTTCGTAGATCACCAGGCGCTGCCCGCCGTCACTGGTGGTGACCATGGCCTCGGTCCACGCTCCCGAGCAGGCGTTGACCACCCGGACCGCCTCGGGGCTGGCCCCCTGCAGGGCGGAGGTGTCGATCGAGGTCGCGGGGGCATCGGCGGCGAAGTGCGCGGTCGTTTCCCCGTCGAACATCCCGGCCAGGTCACCGCTGGTCATCCGGTGCAGGGTCATCGCCATCACCGAAGAGGCGTCGGCCACCAACTGATCCGGCTGGTCCTTGGCGGCCTCCAGGGCGTCGATGACATCGGGGATCACCACCACCGTGCTCTTGGCCTGTGCCGCCTGGACTCCAGTGTCCAGGGCCAGAGAGAGCACGTGGTGCTCGGCCGGGGACAACTCCCGGTTGGTGAGGATCCGCACCAGGGTGACCAGGATGGCCATGCGCCGGGTGCGGACCATCAGCGCCCACACCTCATCGGTCAGCGGCTCACCCTGGGCATTCAGTGAGGGACGGGTACCCGGATCCAAGGGATTAAGCCGGGTTCCCATGCTCGGTCCGACCTGGATCACCGACCCGCCCAGGGCGTGCACGACTCGGGTCCACTCACCCTTCTTGTCACTGGCGACCGAGAGCTTGCGGCCGGCCTGGACCAGGCGCACTGCGAAAGACTTGGCCAGTGAGGACTTTCCGGTGCCGATCTGGCCGAACAGGATCATGCTCATCCCGGAAATGACCCCGCGCGCATACAACCGCCAAGGGTCGAAGCAGAACGCACCGCCGCCGTTGAGATCCCGGCCGATGTACAGCCCGTCGGCGCCCAGCGAGGTACCGGCCACATACGGGTACGCGGTTGCCCCGGTGTGGGCGGTGGTCGGCACCCCACGGGTGTGCAGGATCCCGGTTCCGTGCAGGGACTTCGGCCGGCGTTGACCGCCGCGACCCCACGTGGGCCGTGGGAAGTCCCCGGTGGTCTCGGTGGTCTGGTCCTGGCTGGCCTTGAGGTCCTTGATCACCTGTCGGGTGGAGGTGGCTGAGGCCCGCTTGTCCGCCCGGTTGGCCTCGTAGACTTCGAAGACCTCGATCTTCTGACGCTTGCTCGTTGTCTTAGTCATCACAGATCCACCATTCCGAAGGGCAGCGCCGCGGCCAGCAGCGCCGAGTCCTGCTCCAGATACACCACACGCAACTCACAGTTGGCGTTGACCGCCCGAGACAGCACGTCCGAGCAGTTGGCCTCCAGCTCCATTTCATCGGCCCCGGTGACGGTGATCAGCACCGCCAGGTCCAGTCGGGCGTGCCCGTCGACCAGTTCGGACTCCTCCCGGTCGATGTCCTCCAGTTCCCGATCATGCTCCAGGGTGTGAGGCCTATCCAGCTTGTCCAACAGCCGGGTCGTGGTCCGCCAGTCGGCCTTGCGCCGCTGGATATGGTTCAACGCCCCCCGGGCATCGCGGGGCACCCACACCACCGAGACGGTGTGCCGGAAGTCCCCGGCGAAAATCAACGACTCCAAGAACCCGAGGCGGGCCTGGGACTGAGGGAACTCCGAGACCTTATAGGTGCGGTGCAGGTACCCGTCGGTGCGCACATGGTCGGTGAAGACCTCCATCGCCATCGGCCCGGCCGAACCGGGGGCGACCCCGACCCAGTCCCCGGAACGCTCCGAGATGACCACCGAAGCCCGCGGATCGAACGCCGAACGGACCAGGGCGGCCAAAGACCGGGAGGAGTGCCAGGCCTGCACGGTGGTCCCGGAGGCCGGCAGAGTACCCTCAATGGTCGTCATCACCGACAGGGCCAGGTTCATGAACCCGGACAGACCGCCGCCGAGGGACTTGATGCGCTTGGCGACCTTGTCCCGGGAGAGGACCACCGTCATCCAGGTCTCGTGCACCGGCATGTCCTGGGCCTCGGCCATCAGCTCCACGAAGGCCGCGTGCAGGAACGGGTTGACCGCCTCCCCGCTGGGTCGGCCCTCGCCGGTGGCCTCGGCGCCCTTGGCGTTGTAGAACTCCATCACCTTGGACCCGGAGATCAGCGTGGTCTGGTCCGCGTGCTGGACGCGGGCCACCCCGGGTATCCGAGCGATCGCTGAGATGGCTTCGCGCCAGTTCGCGGTGCGGTCCTCCTGGGCGTCGAAGGACTCCAGGGCGAAGGCCTTGGAGGTGTTGATCTTCGCGCACACGATGCCCTCACCCCGGCGTGGGTCGTAGACGAATCCGGCCCCGCCGGGCAGGGTGTACACGCGCAGTTCGTTGGCCTCCCCGGGCAACCGGAACCGCGCTCCGGACCGGGGCTTGATCCGCCCGGCCTCATCCCGGGCAGTGCTCGTTTCCCCGGGAGAGAGCACCGGGGAGGACGGTTCGGTGGGGGTCTCGCCATTGTCGGTGTCCTCGCGGCGGACGAAGGTCAGCTGGTCCCGGGCCCCACGGACCAGGTAGCGCAGCCACAACCCGGCCCAACCGATCAAAGGCCGGCCCATCACCTTGGGCACCACGACCCCGGCGGCCACCGCACCGAGGGCCAGGGCGGTGAAGAGCCCGCGGGGAAAGCCGCCGGTGAACACCAGCGGCAGCATCAACCCCAAGGCCACCCCGAGGGTGATGACCTGGGACCAGCTCAGCCCCAGCAGCACCCCGGTGGTGCGTTCCCGGGCGAAGCGTGCCCCGTCCCACGGGGAGTCCAATTGCTGTTCGAGTGTCTGTTGGGCCATGGCTACGTTGTCCTTCTCTCTAAGATTTGCGGTCTCGGGTGGGGGTGGGTCGCTAGCGGCCGAGTCGGGCGGCCGTGCGGGCTGGGTGGGTGATCTGTCCGGCCTTGCGGGCCCCGCCGCGGACCACGTTCGTGGACTGGCGCATCATGGTGTTGCCGCTGGACACCGCGGAGCGCTCCATGGAATCCGAGGCCCCGCCGGTCAGGAACGAGACCATGGTCAGCATCAGGACCGGCATCGCCGCGCCCATCACGATCAGCACGATCCCAGCGGCCAGCTGGACCCAGTCGGTGCCGATCGAGGCGGCGACCATGCCGATCTTCACCACCAGTGCCGCGGCGGGTTTGGCCAGGACCAGGGCGAAGACCACCGAGAGCCAGCGGGTGAACACCGCCTTGGCCGGTTCCAGGCTCAGGGAGAACACGGCGGCGGGCATCATCACGGTCAACAGGACGATGACGGCCAATCGGAAGATCATCATCAGCATCAGCAGCAGGCAGACCCCGACGATGATGATCCCGATGATGAACGGCAGGATCGCCATGCCCGGGTTCTCGGTATTGGTGGCCATCTGCCACTGGGCGTAGTTCTCATCCATCAGCACTTCGTCGTTGGCCGCGTCATAGGTCAGCCCGAACAGGTGCAGGATGGCCCCCAGGGCGGCTTCCTCTCCGCCGCGTTCTCCGGCCTGCAGGATCCACAGGCTCATCTGGTCCACTGCCCCCAGGACCACGAACATCAGTCCGGCGACCACGTACACCGCCGGCACGGAGACCACCGCGACCGTCAGGGCCCGGATGACCCCGGCCGTGGAGGACCGGAACAGGGACCAGATGACCTGGACGGCGACGAAGATCAGCAGGAAGGGGATCATGGCCAGCACCATGACGTTGAGCATCCCGGGGTGCTCGATCGTGGTGGCCGCCTGCCCGTCCACGTTCACCACGACCGTGCCCCCGACGATGGTCATCCACCATTCCGGGGTCATGGACCCGGCCGAGAACGAATCCCGGATGAAGGCCCACGCCGCGGTGGCGAAGCCCAGGATGCCGTCACGCAGGAACGCCTGCATCGGTTCCAACAGATTCAAGACCGGCCCCTTTCCGTTGTCCGGATTAGCTCAGGCGAACAGGGGGACGCCGGTGGCCCAGGAGATGATGCCGCCAATGGATCCGACGGCGACGGCCGCGACCACGCCCCACAGCAGGATGCTCAGACCGGTGTCCTGCGCGCGGCCACCGCCGGAGAGCTTGCCGAACAGCCACACCACCAGCCCAGCGACCACGGCGATGACGAACAGCACCAGCGCCGTGGCCAGCACCATCCCGCCGATGTTCTGCAGCGTCGGCATCCACGGGGCGTTGAAATTCGGAGTCACCCCCGGGTCGTACCCCTTGGCCATCACGGACAGAGACGTCAGTGCATTCATGGTTGGTTTCCCTTTCCTCGTGCCCCTCAGCGGGGCTCCCCCTATGCCCCCGTTGGACACAGGAACCTGTGGGTGTAGCTGGTCAGTCGATGGTGTGTTTGCGGATCTGTTCCTCGGCGCCTTCAAGGGCCACCGTGTCGTAGATGCGCATCTCGACCTCGGTGCCCGAGGCTGCTTCGGTGTTCTGTCCCGAGCAGTCCGTGCCGGTGGGGTACCACTTCAGCGAGATGATCTGCACGCCCGGACCGACCGTCAGCGCGCCGTTGGAGACCTCCTTGACCACGGCGGCCCGCTTTGGCTGGGAGGCCTTGGGGTCCTCATCGTCGAAGTCGCGCACAGCCTGCGAGGTGCAGGTCGTCTTGGGGGCCTTGCGGTCGATCACGACCTGGCCGGGGCGGGCTGCCTCGGGCATCAGAGAGGCGGTGCCCAGGGAGGATCCCCACTGCACCGCCCCGCCGATCGACCCCAGCACCACCGCGCCGAGCACGCTGGCCCCGGCCATCTTCAGGCCCTTGGTGGAACCCTCCGATGAGGGGGTGGCCTTACCGCCGAGCCAGCGGACCAGCCCGACGGCGCAGCCGATGGCCAGCAGGATGATTGCCGCGCCGATGAATGTGGCGGCGACCGAGTTCAGTCCATTTGGGCCGGTCAGGCCCCAGGGGTCAATTCCGTCGAGCATGATGTCCTCCTTGAGTGGGTTCTCGAGGACAGTTCGCCCGGCTGGCATAGCGGTGTGTGTCAGAAACGCCCCGGGCAGATCCGCCGGGTCATGAGCTCTTAGAGGCCCGCGATGATGATGAACACCAGGGCCCAGGCCAACAGGACGATCACGGCCGCCCCGGCCAGCAGGACCCGGCCGTGCCCGTTCGTGGCCCAGGTGGGCATCCGGTCCTGGATATGCTCGGGCAGCTCGGCATCCACGCTCGTGGCGACCCAGGTAGCCCGTGCCCGCATCATCTTGGCTCGCCGCTCAGTTCGGCGGCGCAGCCGATGCTCCCGCCGGGACTCCCGACCAATGACCACCTCCGTGTCGCTGGGCTTGGTGGTCACATCGGTCCGCTCATTGTCTGTCGGGGTGCCGTTCTCGGCGACTCGGTTCCTAGATGTCATCTCACTGCCTCGCCTTGTTGTTCAGCGGTCAGTACGGTCATCGCGACCTGCAACAAATGGCGGGTCTTGGAGAGGTACTGCCGGGCCGTGTGGTGACTGAATCCGGTCACGTCCATCACGTGCCCGACCGTCACCGCCTCGAACCGGCCACCGGCCTGAGCGCAGGCCAGCGCCATCTGCCGGGCCCAGTCTCCGGACTCCCCATCGGCGGGCAGGCACTCGATCAGCGTCCGCATCGTCACCGTGCCGCCGGCAGTCGCAGCCTCCTGGGCGCGACTGACCACCTGAGAGCACCGGATCAACTCCCGACGCGACTGACGCAGCACCTCGGCACTGACACCTAGGCCCCTGGAAGCGGACTCCACGTCATCATCGAATACCAGCACCAGGGCCAGAGCCCGGGAGGTGGCCTCCCTGTTCTGCATGACCTGCTCGACCAGCCCCAGGACAGCCCGCACCCGCTGCTGGGCGGCCAGGGCGTCGACCGTGGCCTCGGCATGGTCCGGGGCAGAGAGCGTCACCGCTGACTGCACCCGCCCTTCGGTCAGGTGCTCCGCCTGCCCCTGCAACACAGTGTCCCGTTGCCCGGCACGGACTCGGTCGATGGCCCGACGACGGGCGATGGTGACTACCCAGGCATGCAGGCTGCCCTGTTCGGGATCGAACCTGTGTCTGGATCGCCAGGCTGACTCCCACGTCGCCTGCGAGACATCCTCCACGTCGGCCGGCGAACCCATGTCGCCGAGCTGAGACACGATCACCGGACGTACCTTGGTCACAGCCGCCGCGAGCTCCTCGCCGGTCAACTCGCCTGTTTCCTGTTTGAGCTGATTGTCCATCTTCCACCCCTCCAAGGGTTTGATTCCGGTCGTCCGCACAGCTCCGTCAGGCGCCGACTCGCCGGCGTAAAGACGCAGGCAGTGCCTCGATCTGCTCGGGACTCAGGGGGACGGCCGTCGGGTCTAAAGTCGGCTGGACGATCCGGGACTCCAGACGGCACTGCGGGCAGTCCTGCGGGTCATAGACCCCGTCATGATCCGGGTTGGTACACGGCACCGCGGGCACCGCCGTCCTCGTCCTTACGGCCGGAGACACCGTGCCACTTCGACCGAGATCATCGTCTAGGCCGTGAACGGGCCATGCATCGGCGGCCGCCGCGAGGACGCCCTCAAAGTCGGCCCGTAGCGCTGCGGCCACATACCGGGTTGGGGCGGCAACCCGGTCCGTGGCCCGGTCCAGCACCACATCCACCACCACCGGCAGATGTTCGACTTCGACCTGGCCCAGCTGAGGAACCAGCCCGCAGAGCTGGGTCAGACCCACGCCCCGGTAAATCCTGCGGTCATCATCGTCATCGTCTTGAGTGGAGCCGCCCACCGTTGGTTCGGTGGGACGCGGGTCATGATGATGAGGATTCGAATGAGGGTTAATCCGTGCGCGTTCCCTTAAGTGCGCAACACCCGGATTTGCGTCTGAGTCGTGCGCGGATTTGCGCCTGAGTGACTCAGAGGCAGAATCTGCGCCTCGCATGGTCCCGGGGTTTTCGGACTCAGCAGCAGTATCTGCCTCTCGTGTCTTCGTGCGGGAGGCAGGAACTGCGTCCCGCATATCCGTGCGAGGCGCAAGATCTGCACTTGAGTCGTCAGCGGCACGGTCGGCCAGGCCCTGCTGGGCCTCTTCGAGTAGGTAGTAGCGCACTCCGATCCGGCCGCGGCCGTGTCCGTACCGGTTCTCCACGCTGATCAGTCCCAGTGTCCGCAGCCGGCTGATCTGCGAGGTGACGGTCCGTTTGGACTGGTTGGAGTCCCGCGCCAGCTTCTCCTGCGAGGGGTGGCAGGACCACGCTTCGTCGGCGTGGTCGGCCAGCATCCACAGCAGCAGCACCTCCGCCGGGCGCAGTACTCCCTGGGCTCCGACCTGGCGGGCCCAGTTCAATGCCTGGATGCTCATGCCAGATCCCTCCAGCTCTCTGAGGTCGGGGCGCTGAAGACCGCGGGGTGTTTCTCCCGCAACCTCTGCAGACGCCGCCGGGCAGTGCGTTCCGTCAGTCCGAACCGCTCGACCAGCATTCTCGCGCTGACCTTCGCTCCGGCAGCAATCTGATCGGCCACGAACTCGGCCATCTCGTCCAGATCACTGATGGCCCCAGGCCCACCGGCTGCTGCAGCCGAGGACTCGGATTCGACCGCATGCAGACCGACCTCTGAGGGCCCATGGCTTGAGGTGATCGGGCCCGGTTGCGGGACGATATCGTCGTGTGGCGTTTTGTCGGGGGAGTGGTCCACGTCGCCGGATTGGGTCGCCTGCCTGACTTCTAGTTCTCGGCGGGCCTGCATCGTGGCGATCGCGGTTTGGTGCCGTTCCTGGTCCAGTTCGGCGGCGCGTTCGGCCATGACTCGCTCGTGGGCTATCTGGCGTTCTTGCTTCTCTTGTTCGAACTGAATCTGCACTCTCTGCCGCGCGTGCTCGGCCCGCGCTTGTTCTGTCCGGGTCTGCTCCCTCAGTTCAGTGCGCCTGGACGTGGGGTCTTCGACCGCTACTCGGGATAGCTGTTCTGTGGCCACGAAGATCGCCACCGGCACCATTCCGGCGATAACAGCCCCCACCACTGCCTGCCACGCTTGGTCGTGACCTTGGCCGTATGCCCAGGCGTGGGCAGCGTTGGCGAAGACTGATAGTGCGGTGAACGTGGCCAATGCCGCCCAGGAGGCCAAGGTTCGTTCCCCGCGGGCTTTGTGCACCAACACCGACGCCGCATAGACCAGGATTGCTAGGTCGATGAACACTGGGACCGCCCACCACATGAACGGAGGCAATCCCAACCACTCGGCCACCTCATAGAGAGCCGTAAAGGAGATGGCGAAGGCGACCACCCCAGCTATCACGACCCCGCCCACGACCAGCCGGATGAAACGACCATCGTCCGGATTGACCCGCCGTGGCCCCCTCACCTCCGCAAGACAGGCAGGCGAACCGTCGCCAACCCTGTCCGTTCCGGCGGCACCATGCTCGACCAAGGCCTTAGCCGACGCCGAACTGGCGTCGCGGCCAGCGTTCTCCACGAGCGGTGGCTCGACCGTTTCCAAGACGCCGCCTATGAGCTCCACATCCCCGCTCACTTTTGGTCCTCCAGCTGACGAAGAACCTGTTCCAGCTCGTCTCTGGATTCCCGCAGGTTCGACTTGATGGCAGCCTCCGATTCACCGGGTTCCACCGACTCGCGCAGGGCCACCGCAACGTGAACGAGCGTCCTCAGACCCCGCGACACGTCATAGGCCAAATCGTTCAAGCGTTCAGCCGGCACCTCCGACTCACCAGTCAATGGAGAGACCAGGCCGGCGACCTGCGAAGCCAACTTGATCGTCATCGGCAGTGCCGCTGATCCCGATCCGTGGAACTCACGCAGCATCCGCGACACGCGCTCCCGACCCTTGCGGGCACGTTCCGCGAGGTCCAATGGTTCGACTCCGGCCACTGAGGCCGGTGTATCCAGCACGTCGTCTTCGGACACCTGTTCCGGCAGCGGACTTGGGAGAGTATCTGCGTTCGATGATTCGTTGTTCGAATCGTTTGTCGACTTGGTGGTCCGAGTCACCCGAGAGTATTTTCCATCCTGGCCCTGAACGGAACTGGGCTCCGGAGGTGTCCCCTTTGGGACACCTGGTTGTTTTGGCGCCCGTGCAACTGAACTACGTCCAAGTTGAGTAGCCGATGCGATGGACCGCATGCTCACCCGTGATTCACGGAGCGACGGAGCCACTTCATGGCGCTTTTCGAGGGGTGGCCGAAGGTACAGATTTCCGAATTCCCCTACGACGTAGTCATTCCAGGACGAGTACCCCAGCACTTCCCACGCCCTACCTTGGTACGCAGCCTTGATGAGTTGAAAGGACCCATCGAGGTCCGATCGGATCTGATCGGTTAGGTCACGGGCGCCCTCTGCTGTCAGCCCGGGAAGAAGAACACGATCGTGTGAAGAAGCATTCAGGGTCATTTCAGTATCCCGCCTCTTCTGCCTCGAGAATCGACGGTCGAATACAAATTTTGCTTACTACTTCGATCTGCGGAACAGCGGGATACCTACTAGGCGCACTCGGCGCAGTGTACGCAGAACCTACTTTGGTGTCTGTCCTTCCCGATAGATGCTCAAGGGTCGCCTTCGTCTGAAGGAGGAGAGACACCATCGCGTCAAGGTGCCCCACGTCAAGTACCAGATCATCTTCACTAGCCCAGTAGCTGAAGGTGACGGTCTGACCCCCGGGATGAATTGAAGCCCGCAAGGTGTCTTCCGGGCCTACCGTGGGCTGGTCAATATCGTGCCACTCTGCAAAGCGAGGGAGAAAATGGGTACGATCAGTCATGCGACTGTCTCCTAGGTCTTAGACGGTTGCCATGCTCCCGGACTGCGCCAACAGTCGCGGGGGTATTCTGTTTAGACGTGTCCTGATGAATGGATCGTCCTGGCGATCGTCATGGCAGCATATGCCGCCGACCATCGTGTGCGGGGGACACAGGGGCCCGTCTTTCTGGCCGAGCTCGGTCTGGACGGACGGCTGCGGCATGCCCCGGGGGTGCTGCCGTCCGTGATGGCCGCGGTGGAGGCCGGCCACCCCGAGGTGGTGGTGGCCGAGGAGTCCTGCGCCGAGGCCTCCCTGGTTCCCGGTGCCACCGTGAGGGGCTTCCGCTCGCTGCACGAGGTGATCGTGGCCTACGGGGGCAGCCCGGACGTTCCATTGGCCAGTGCCCTGGCCGGCCCGGAACCGGTGCCCGGACAGGGGGCGGCCGAGGAACCGGGTCCGGAGCCGGACCTTGCCGAGGTGGCCGGTCAGTTCGAGGCGCGCTTCGCGTTGGAGGTGGCTGCGGCAGGCGGGCACCATCTGCTGCTGGAGGGCAGCCCCGGAGCCGGGAAGACCATGTTGGCTGAGCGGCTCCCGGGCATTCTGCCGCCCCTGGACGACCGCACGGCACTGGAGGTCACTGCCGTGCGGTCCCTGAGCGGCCGGACCCAGGACGCGGCCGGCCTCATCCGGCGGGCACCCTTCCAGGCGCCCCACCACTCGGCGTCCATGGCGGCCCTGGTGGGCGGCGGCTCGGGGCTGGCTCGTCCCGGAGCGGCCTCTCTGGCCCATGGGGGCGTGCTGTTCCTGGACGAGGCTCCTGAGTTCGACCGCAGGGCTCTGGATGCCCTGCGGCAGCCGTTGGAGTCCGGGGCCATCACCCTGCACCGGTCCTCCGGGGCCGTCCGCTATCCGTCCAGGTTTCAGTTGGTCCTGGCCGCCAACCCTTGCCCCTGCGGTTGGGGCGGGGGACGGGGCAGCAGGTGCCGGTGTTCGGCCCTGCAGCGGCGGAGGTACACGGCCAAGCTCTCCGGGCCCCTGCTGGACCGGGTGGACATCCAGGTCACCGTCCCCGCTGTTGAGGCGGTGGCACTGACCTCCGGTGCTGCCGGCGAGGGCTCCGAGGATGTGCGGAGGCGCATCCTGCCGGCCGTGGGAAGGCAGGCCGCACGGCTGCGCCCCTTCGGACTTTCCCGCAATGCGCACATCCCCGCGGCACTGCTACGGGACGGCGAGTTGGCCATCGGTGCCTCGGCGCGGGCTGGAGCGGACGCCGCCCTGGACCGGGCCGAGCTGACGGCGAGGGGGCACGCCCGCGTCATGCGCTTGGCCTGGACCATCGCTGACCTGCGCGGCACGGACCGCCCGGCGGCGCAGGACGTGGACACCGCGCTGTACCTGAGGCGCCGAGGCGAGGGGGAGGTGACGCCATGAGCACGGCCCATCGACCCGGCACTGGCACTGGCACAGGCGCTGACACCGGCACTGAGTCCCGTGCCCGCGCAGACACCAGTGCAGAGCGTATCGCCCGGGCGGCCCTGACACGGCTGCTGGAGCCGGGCTCCGTCCTCGGGACCACGGCGGTGCGGGTGTGGGGAGCCGCCCGGGCGCTCCAGATCCTCACCGGGGCGGACACCCCCGGTCCGGACGAGCGTCAGGAGCTCAGCCTCGTCCTGTCGGGCGAGGGGACCCAGCTGACCGAACGGACCTGGACGAAGTCACTGGAGGGCTGGGCGGCTCGGACCGCCAGTCTGGCCCCGGAGCGTGACCTGGAATCCCTGGGCCGGCTCGGGGGCGGGCTGCTCATCCCGGGAGACGCCGGCTGGCCCCCGGGTGCCGATGACCTGGGGGCCGCCGCCCCCGTGGCCCTCTGGTACCGCGGCACCGGTCCAGTGCCCCGGAGGGAGACCACCCTGGCTGTTGTCGGGAGCCGGGACGCCACCGCCTACGGACAGTCGGTGACGCGGACCCTGGCCTCGGGAGCGGCCGCCCGCGGATTGACGATGATGTCCGGGGGAGCCTACGGGATCGACGCGATGGCCCACCGGGCGGCCTTGGCCTCCGGGACGGGAGCTCCGCCGACGGCCGCCGTCATGGCCGGAGGTCTGGACCGCTACTATCCGGCCGGCCATGAGGACCTGCTCCGGGAGGTGTCCGCCCGCGGCCTGCTGCTCTCCGAGATGCCACCGGGCGCCAGCCCCACGCGGCACCGCTTCCTGCAGCGAAACCGCCTCATCGCAGGGCTGTCCGGGGCAGTGGTGGTGGTGGAGGCCCGCTGGCGGTCGGGAGCGCAGAACACGGCCGGCCATGCCCTGGGGATCGGCCGGGAGGTGGGGGCGGTGCCCGGGCCGGTGACCTCACCACAGTCTGCCGGGTGTCACCGGCTGTTGAGGGAATCTCCCGCGGTGGTGGTGACTGACCTTGAGGAGGCGCTGGCCCTGATGCCCGGTGGTGGGCCGCGCGCAGCCACCGCCGGACCACCGGCGGCGGAGGTGGGTGCCCCGTCCGGTGGCGGCTCCTCTGCCGCCCGGATCCATGACCACCTGACGGTCGAGGAGCTGTTGGTCTATGAGGCGCTCCCGCTGCGCAGCGCGGTTCCCGTGGACCGGCTCTGTGCCGCTGCAGGCCTCGGCCCAGGGGCGGTCATGGGCACCCTGAAGAAGCTCCAGCGGCAGTCCCTGGCCGAGCAGCTCGCTGCAGGGTGGCGGCGCGGCCCGGCGGTGCACGGCTAGGCCCGTGGCACAGTGGAGGTATGCCAGAATCCGCCGATTCCCGCCCAGGCCCCGCCGAGGTCACACCCCGGCTCTCGGCCCGGGACCGGTCCTGGGTGGAGGGCTTCGCCGGTCACCTGGTGCATGAACGGAACCGTTCGCCCCAGACCGTCCGGGCCTACGTCTCGGACTTGGAGGGCCTGGTTCGGGACGTGGCCGCCCACGCCGGGCTGGTGCCGGCGGACGGGGAATGGCCGGACGTACTGGGAGGCCTGGATCTGGCCGACCTGCGCGGCTGGCTGGGCCGCCTCTCCGCGGCGGGGCGGTCCCGGTCGACGCTGGCACGGAAGACGGCCTCCGTGCGAGTCTTCATGGCCTGGGCGGTCAGCCTGGGCCACCTGGAGGAGGATCCCTCCCTGCGTCTGAGCAGCCCCCGGCGGGGAGGCCGGCTGCCCGATGCGCTCAGCGCCGACCAGGCGGATCGGCTGCTCAGTGCCGCCGGACGTGGGGAGCCCGAGGACCCTCGGGAGCGCGCCGTCTCGCTGCGGGATGCAGCACTGCTGGAATTGCTGTATGCCTCCGGAGTGCGTGTGGCCGAGCTGGCTGGGCTGGACCGCCAGGACGTGGATCACGAGCGGCGCACCATGGTGGTCACGGGCAAGGGCAACAGACAACGGACGGTCCCCTTCGGGGCGCCTGCCGCCACTGCGTTGGAGCGCTGGCTGGACCAGGGGCGGCGGCACCTGACCGCTCCGGCCGGTGCCCCGTCCGGCCTCGCGGAGTCCGCGCTCTTCCTGGGGGTGCGGGGTGGTCGGATGGGCGTACGGCAGATCCGTGAGGTGGTGAACCGTGCCCTGGCCGGACTCGGGGACACCTCGGCCAGTGGGCCCCACGTACTGCGCCACTCGGCGGCCACCCATCTGCTGGACGGTGGCGCAGACCTGCGCAGCGTGCAGGAGCTACTGGGCCACTCCTCACTGCAGACCACCCAGCTGTACACCCACATCTCCGTGGATCGCCTGCGCGAGGGCTACCAGCGAGCCCATCCCCGGGCCTGAACCCGGCGGCGCGGCCCCAGGACGGTGTTGGTGTTGGCGTGCGAGGGGTTGGTGGTGCACAATGGTCCCGGAAGCACATCGGTGTCATTCGTTGGACTGACTTCGGGGCTTTCAGAGATCGCTGAAGAAACTGAACACATCGAGGCATCTGGCACGTGGGTGCCGCCTCCCGAGAACCGTTCCGGTTCAAGGGCCTGTGGGGTCGTTGGGGAAGACGTACCGCACAGCACTGGGAGGAACGTATGTCTGAATCAATGGTCCGTGGAATGCTCTACATCCACTCGGCCCCAGCCGCGCTATGCCCGCACATCGAGTGGGCTGCAGGCGCTGTTCTGGGTGCCCAGGATCCCCTGGAGTGGGCGCCGCAGACGGCCTCCCACGGTTCCTACCGCGCCGAGATCGTCTGGACCGGGCCGCAGGGTTCCGGATCCCGGCTGGCCTCCGCCCTGCGTGGCTGGGCGCATCTGCGCTATGAGATCACCGAGGAGGCCTCGGCCGGTGCTGACGGCAGCCGGTGGTCCCACACTCCCGAACTGGGCATCTTCCACGCCACCACGGACGTGACCGGCAACATCATGGTCTCCGAGGACCGCATCCGTTACGCCTATGAGCAGGCCCAGGGTGATCCCTCAGCCGTCTTCCATGAGTTGAGCCTCGCCCTGGGCGAGGCCTGGGATGAGGAGTTGGAGCCCTTCCGTCAGGCGGCTGACGGCGCGCCGGTCCGCTGGCTGCACCAGGTGGGCTAACCCCGGATCTCCTCCCTCCGTTCCTCCCGAACACAGCGGAACCCGCCAGGATGACCTGGCGGGTTCCGCTGTTTAACAGTTGATCCTCACTGCTGATCGCCTCCACGTGGCGCGAGGGATCAGCCCGGATCAGACGCTCCGGAACAGGGACACGGCGTTGTGGCCGCCGAACCCGAAGGAGTTGTTGATGGCCACGCGCTGACCGGACGGCAACTCACGGGGCTGTCCGGACACCACGTTGAGGGGGATCTCCGGGTCCTGGTTCTCCAGATTGATGGTCACCGGTGCCTGGCCGTGGTAGATCGCCAACACGGACAACACGGACTCCAGGGCGCCGGAGGCACCCAGTAGGTGGCCGGTCTGGCTCTTGGTGGCGGAGACGGCCACCTGGTCCAGGTGATCACCGAACACGGCCTTCATGGCCAGGTACTCGGGGCGGTCGCCGACCGGGGTGGACGTGGCGTGGGCATTGACGTGGCTGACGTCCTCCGGGGCGGCGTCTGCCGCCTCGAGGGCCAGCCGCAGAGCCCGGGAGGCCCCGAGCCCTTCCGCCTCCGGGGCGGTGATGTGGAAGGAATCCGAGGTCACGCCGGAACCGGCCAGTTCGGCGTAGACGCGGGCGCCTCGGGCAGCGGCGTGCTCCTCGGACTCGAGGACCAGAGCGCCGGCGCCCTCGCCGAGCACGAAGCCGTCCCGGTCCCGGTCGTAGGGCCGGGAGGCGCGCTCTGGTTCGTCGTTGCGGCGGGAGAGTGCCTGCATCGAGGCGAAGGCGGCGATCGGCAGCGGGTGGATGGCTGCCTCGGCTCCGCCGCACAGCACCACGTCGGCCTTCCCGGAGCGGATCAGTTCAAGGCCGATGTCCAGGGACTCGGTGCCGGAGGCGCAGGCAGAGACCATGGTGCGGGCGCCGGCCCGGGCTCCGAGGTCCAGGCTGATGGCGGCGGCCGGCCCGTTGGGCATCAACATGGGGACGGTCATGGGCAACACGCGGCGCGGCCCCTTGTTCCGCAGCGTGTCCCAGCCGTCCAGCAGAGTCCAGACGCCGCCGATGCCCGTGCCGAAGGACACGGCGAAGCGGTCGGCGTCCACCAGGGACTCGGCGTCCTTCTCGACGGCCAGGCCGGCGTCGGCCCATGCCTCGCGGGCAGCCACCACTCCGAATTGGGTGCTGGGGTCCATCCGCTTCATCTCCACCTTGGAGAGCTTCTCCGAGACGGGGTTGGTCGCCTGCGCCGCGAAGGTCACGGGCAACTCGTACTCGGCGACCCACTCCTGCTCCAGGGGTCGCGTACCGGGGGTTCCGGCCAGGGCGTTCTGCCACAGGGTCGGCACGTCACCGCCGATGGGGGTCGTGGCACCGAGCCCGGTGATGACGGCTTTGCGGTTCATGTGTCTACCTTCGGTCTGCCGGGTCGAGGGACCCGTGCTGGCTGTTCAGGGGGTGCCGGCTGGGAGCCGGCCCGCCGAGAGGAGGGGCCGGCCGGCGTCGGGAAGCGTGGTGTTCCCGGGCCGGCCGGAATCCTCACAGATGGTGGTTCTCCACCACCGGTTCAGGCCTGGGCGTTGGCGATGAACTCGACGGCGTCGTTGACGGTCTTGAGGTTCTTGACTTCCTCATCCGGGATCTTGACGTCGAACTTCTCCTCAGCGTTGACCACGATGGTCATCATGGAGATGGAGTCGATGTCCAGGTCGTCGGTGAAGGACTTGTCCAGCTGGACCTCTTCGGTCTCCAGGCCGGTCTCCTCGTTGACGATCTCGGCGAGGCCCGCGAGGATCTCTTCCTTGTTTGCTGCCATGGTGGTGGCTCCTTAGCTGTGGATGGTGATGGTGATCCGACGTCGGATGACGTGGAGGTCAGTTCAGAAAGCGCGGCCTAGGGCAGCCGCACCACCTGGGCGCCGTAGACCAACCCGGCGCCAAAACCGATCTGGAGGGCGAGGCCCCCGCTGAGGGAGGGGTCCTCCTGCAGGACCCGGTGCATGGCCAGGGGGATCGAGGCGGCTGAGGTGTTGCCCGTCTCCTTGATGTCCCGACCGATCGTCACTGTGTCCGGGAGCTTGAGCTGCTTGGCCATCTCGTCGATGATGCGCTCATTGGCCTGGTGCGGCAGGAAGGCGGCCAGGTCCTCTGCCCGGACGCCCGCCTGGTCAAGGGCCTCCTGGGCCACCTTCGCCATGGACCACACAGCCCAGCGGAACACGCTCGGTCCGTCCTGGTGCAGGGTGGGCCACAGCTTGTTCTCGGGGTCGGTCAGGGCGGAGGTGTCCCCGGTCCTCCGAGCGGTCTCGGCCGCATCGCGCAGGTCGAGCATCGAACGGGTCATGCTCACCGTCTCCCAGCGTTCGCCGTCCGATCCCCAGACGCTGGGGGAGATGCCAGCCTGATCAGAGGCGCCCACCACCACGGCCCCGGCGCCGTCGCCGAGGATGAAGGAGATGGAGCGGTCCGTCTCGTCGATGAAGTCCGACAGCTTCTCAGCACCCACGACCACCACGTTCCGGGCCATGCCGGAACGCACCAGGGCATCGGCCTGGGCCACCCCGTAGCAATAGCCGGCGCAGGCGGCGGAGATGTCGAAGGCCGGGGCCGGGGTGGCTCCGATGGCGTGGGCCAATGCTGCCGCGGCGGAGGGGGTGGCGTAGGGCGAGGTCACGGTGGAGACGATGACGGCATCGATGTCCGCCCCGGTGAGCCCGGCCTTCTCGAGGGCCTCCGTGGCGGCCGTGGCGACGAGATCGTTGAGGGTCTGATCGCGATCGGCGCGGCGGCGGGTGACGATGCCTGTGCGCTTCTGGATCCACTCGTCCGAGGAGTCGATGGGCCCGGCGATGTCGTCATTGGTCACCACCAGGTCGCCGCGGGCCGCTCCCACGGAGAGGATGCGGCTACCGGCAATGGGCTGGTACTGCTTCAGGGCGACGGTCATGGTGTCCTCGGGTCTGAGTGCTCTGCTGTGATGTCTCGTGTTGCTGCTGCTGCTGCTGCGTGCGTGCCGGATGGCGGTCCGGCCGGCACCGGAGCGATGTCAGCCTACTGCGCTGGTGCTGTGCTCGGCGATGAAGGCGCGAGCCGCGTCGAGATCCTCGGGGGACTTCACCGCCAACGTGGTCGTGCCCTTGAGGGCCCGCTTGGCCAGCCCGGTCAACGTGCCGCCGGGCAGGACTTCGAGGATGCCGGTGACGCCGGCCTCGCGCAAGCTCTCCATGCACAAATCCCACCGGACCGGGCGGGTCACCTGGTCCACGAGCTGGTCCACGAACTGCCGACCGGAGCTGACCGCGAGCCCGTCTCGGTTGGAGAACAGGGTGACGGCAGGGTCCGAGGCAGTGAGTGTGTCAGCGTAGGCCTTCAGGGCCGGAACTGCCGTGGCCATGTACGGAGTGTGGAAGGCACCAGCGACCTTCAGGGGGATGACGCGGGCCTTCGCCGGAGGGTTCGCGGCGAGTGCGGACAGCGCCTCCACCGACCCGGCGGCCACGGTCTGGCCGGCCCCGTTGGCATTGGCCGGCACCAGCCCGTGGGATTCGAGGTTGGTGAGTACCTCGTCGGGATCGCCGCCGAGGACCGCGGACATGCCGGTGGGTTCGGCGTCGGCGGCCTCGGCCATGCCCGTGGCGCGGATGCGAACGAACTCCAGGGCGGTCTCGGCCGTCAGGACGCCGGTCAGGGCGGCGGCAGTGATCTCACCCACGGAGTGGCCGGCCGCCGTCCAGGAGGCGGCGGAGAGGTCGCCGACGCCAAGGGCCCGGGCGGCCAGGAGGCCGGCCGCCACAATGAGTGGCTGGGCCACGGCGGTGTCCTTGATGGTGGCCTCGTCCGAGACGGTGCCGTGGGCCGTCAGATCGACGCCGGTGGCCGCGGACCAGGTGCCGAGGGTCTCGCCCATGCCGTCCAGTTCGAGCCATGGCGTGAGGAACCCGGGGGTCTGAGAGCCCTGTCCGGGGCACACGATTGCAAGCATGCCTTTAACTGTGTCAAAGCCGTGACCTCGTTCCGGGTCAGCAGGGGCACCAAGCTCCTCCTCGTGCATTGGAGGATTCCTACAACGAGCACATGCGGTCCTGGCCGGCCAGTCTGTCGGCCAGCCGGTCACTCCGCCCGGTGTAGGCGGCCCACGGCGAGGGCTGTCTGCAGCACGTAGGCGTCCCGGGGGACCAACGGGTCCCAGCCGGTCACCTCGCTGACCCGGCGCAACCGGTACCGGACGGTGTTGGCGTGGATGAACAATTCTCGGGCCGTGCCCTCGAGGGAGTGCCCCAGCGCGCAGTATGTGTCCACTGTCTCCAGCAGGGAGTTGCCCGCGGCCTGCAGGGGTGAGTAGACGCGGTGCACCAGGACGTCCACGGCGGCCCGGTCCCCGTGCAGGGCCCGCTCGGGCAGCAGGTCCTGGGCGTGGGCCGGGCGGGGTGCGCGCGGCCATGCTGGCGCCGCGGCGAGCCCGGCCAGGGCCTCCCTCGCGCTGCGGTGGGCATCGACCAGAGACTCCGAGACAGGACCGTGCACCACGGGGCCCTCGCCGAACCAGGGGGCGAGGACCTCTGCCGCCCGTTGCGGATCGGTGACGCCTCCGACCACCAGGACGATCCGTTCGGACTGGACGCCCACCAGCAGGTCGTGGCCGGCACGGACCGCGGCGCGGCGTGCGCCGGCGAGCCGTGCGGGGAGTTCATCGGTGGGGGTCGGGCCGGCGATCACCATGATGCCCCTGCCACCGTTCCAACCGGCGGCCGCGGCCCGGGAGAGGATCTCATCCGGAGCCTCGCCACGCAGGACGGCATCCAGCAGCACCACTTCGTTGCGGCTGTCCCAGGCGCCGCGGTTCTCAGCCGCTCGCGCATAGACGTCCGCCAGGGCGAAGGCGATCTCCCGGGAGTACCGCAGCACGGCCTCGCGGACGAGCGTCTGGTCCCGGTCCTGCACGATCTCCGGCACCTGGGTCTCCACCACGTCCACCACGGTGCGGATCAGCTGCAGGGCGCGCTGCAGACTGATGGACCGGGTCAGCTCGGTGGGTGCCCCGCCGAAGACCTCTCCCAGCAGGGTGGTGATGGAGGTCGAGGGCCGCTCGAACCAGGAGAGGAAGCCCGTGAGACCCCGCTGGGCGATCAGCCCGAGGGAGGACCGCTCGTCCGGCGTCAGCCGTCGGTACCAGGGCAGCGTACTGTCCAGACGCTGGAGGGTCGCCGTGTTCAGCACCCCCAGGTGGGCCCGCAGCCGGCGCAGGGACTCCGCGGAGATCGCGCGGGACGGCGGGGTGCTGCGGGCGTCGGACATGGTCTCGAGCATAGGTGAGGGATGTTGCGGGTGAGTCGCGCGTGACGCGCTGGCGGTTGTGGGAACCCCACAATTGCCAGCGGCGGCCGGCCAGGTGCACGGTGCACCTCGCCGGCCGCCGCCGTCGGTATTCAGGGCCCAGCCCCGGTCCGCGATCCGTTCAGAAGGGCGTCAGGAATCCCCGCCGACGGTGCCTGTGGTGCCGGCGTTGACGTCGTCGATCCGGTACTTCCGGTACGCCTCGGCAGCGGTTCCGGCCGGGACCGAACCGTCCTTCTCCAGCATCTGCAGCGCCTTGACCACCATCGAGTGGGTGTCGATGTGGAAGTAGCGCCGTGCGGCCGCCCGCGTGTCGGCGAAGCCGAACTCGTCCGCACCCAGGGTGGCGAAGTCGTTCGGGATGAAGGGACGGATCTGATCCGGGACCAGTGTGGCGTAATCGGTCGTCGCCACGATCGGCCCGTTGACCTCCGCGAGCTTCTGCGTGATGTACGGCGTCCGGGCCGTGCCGTCCTCGTTCCGCATCGCCTCACCCTCGGCGTCCACGGCGTCCCGGCGGAGCTCCGTCCAGCTGGTCACCGACCACACGTTCGCGGCCACGCCCCAGTCCTCTGCGAGAACCGAGGCGGCGTCGATCACCCAGGGCAACGAGACGCCGGAGCCCATGAGCTGGACCTGGGGCCCGTCGCCCTCGGCCTGGCTGTAGCGGTAGATGCCCTTGAGCAGTCCCTCCACGTCCAGGTCCTCGGGTTCCGCCGGGTGGATGATCGGCTCGTTGTAGACGGTGAGGTAGTACATGACATTGCGGACGTCGTCTCCACGGTCATGCTCGCCGTACATGTCCTCCAGGCCCTGGCGCACAATGTGGGCGATCTCGTAGGAGAACGCCGGGTCGTACGTCTTCACGGCCGGGTTGGTGCCCGCCAGGATCGGGGAGTGCCCGTCCATGTGCTGGGTGCCCTCGCCGGCCAGGGTGGTGCGCCCGGCGGTGGCGCCGATCACGAAGCCGCGGGTCAGCTGGTCACCGGCGGCCCAGAAGGCGTCACCGGTGCGCTGGAAGCCGAACATCGAGTAGAAGATGTACACGGGGATCATCAGTTCGCCGTGTGTGGAGTAGGACGTGCCCACCGCGGTCATGGCCGAGGTGGCCCCGGCCTCGTTGATGCCCACGTGGTACAGCTGACCGGAGGTGGACTCCTTGTAGGACAGGAACAGCTCCCGGTCCACGGAGAGATAGTTCTGACCCTTGGGGTTGTAGATCTTGGCCGTGGGGAAGAACGAGTCCATGCCGAAGGTCCGGGCCTCGTCCGGGATGATCGGCACGATCCGGTTGCCGATGTTCTTGTCCCGCATCAGGTCCTTGAGCAGGCGCACGAACGCCATGGTGGTGGCAGCCTGCTGCTTGCCGGTGCCCTTGCGGGCATGCTTGTACATCGCCTCCGGCGGCATCGGGATCCGGTCGTAGTCGGTGCGTCGCTCCGGAGTGAAGCCGCCGAGCTCACGGCGCTTCTCCATCATGTACTTGATCTCCGGGGCATCGGGACCCGGGTGGTAGTACGGCACGTTGTACGGATCGGCCTCGATCTGCTCGTCCGTGATGGGGATGCGGTGACGGTCGCGGAAGGCCTTGATGTCCTCCACCGAGAGCTTCTTCATCTGGTGGGTGGCGTTCTTGGCCTCGAAGTTCTGTCCCAGACCGTAGCCCTTGACCGTCTGCGCGAGGATGGCGGTCGGCCTGCCCTTGTACTCCATGGCGGCCTTGTAGGCGGAGTAGACCTTGTAGTAGTCGTGGCCACCGCGCTTGAGGTTCCAGATCTCGTCGTCGGACATCTCGGCGACCATGTCCTTGGTGACGGAGGAGCGGCCGAAGAAGTGCTCGCGCACGAATCCGCCGGACTCGGCCTTGTAGGTCTGGTAGTCCCCGTCCAGGGTCTCGTTCATGATCCGGACGAGCTCGCCCTCGTCGTCCTGGTCCAGCAGCTGGTCCCACTCGCGGCCCCAGAGGACCTTGATGACGTTCCAGCCGGCGCCACGGAAGTAGGCCTCCAACTCCTGGATGATCTTGCCGTTGCCGCGGACCGGGCCGTCGAGGCGCTGCAAGTTGCAGTTGATGACGAAGTTCAGGTTGTCGAGCTTGTCATTCGCGGCGATGTGCAGGGCACCCCGCGATTCCGGCTCGTCCATCTCGCCATCGCCCAGGAAGGCCCAGACCTGCTGGTCCGAGGTGTCCTTGATGCCACGGTTGTGCAGGTACCGGTTGAACTGCGCCTGATGGATGGCGTTGATGGGTCCCAGGCCCATGGACACCGTGGGGAACTGCCAGAAGTCGGTCAGCATCCTCGGGTGCGGGTAGGACGGCAGGGCGTGCCCGGCCCTGGACTTCTCCTGGCGGAATCCGTCCAGGTCCTCCTCGCTCAGCCGGCCCTCGAGGAAGGCGCGGGCGTAGTTGCCGGGGGAGGAATGGCCCTGGAAGAAGATGTGGTCGCCTCCGCCGGGGTGGTCCTGGCCGCGGAAGAAGTGGTTCAGCCCCACCTCGTAGAGGGTGGCCTGACCGGCGTAGGAGGAGATGTGCCCGCCCACCCCGACGCCGTCGCGCTGGGCGCGCTGGACGATCATGGCGGCATTCCATCGCAGGTAATTGCGGTAGCGGCGCTCGAGCTCCTCATCGCCGGGGTACTCGGGTTCCTGATCCACCGGAATGGTGTTGACGTAGTCCGTGGTGGTGACCATCGGCACGCCGACGGACTTGGTCCCGGCACGCTGCAGGAGTTGGCGCATGATGTACTCCGCGCGCTCCGTTCCGCGCGCCTCGATGAGTCCGTCGAAGGACTCGATCCATTCGGCCGTCTCCTGCGGATCCTTGTCTGGCATCTGGTTGGTCAGGCCACTCAGGATGTGGGAGCTCTCTTCAGCTGCGCTCACGGCAACCTCTCTGTCGGCGGATGGTGATCCGCTGGTCTCCAGGGCCCGCGGTCCGTCCCGGGATCATCCGGGCGGAACGTCTGTGCGGCGGGTCCTCTGCTTCCATCCCCGACTGTATAACCTGTACCGCCTCTCCCGCAGGCAGGGGTCGCCTCCATGACGCGCCTCTGGGCCAGCTGACAGGCCCCCGGGTGCCCGTCGGGAGGCCATCGGGACACGGTGTCATGGCCCAGAGTGTCCGGGACCACGTAATCTGGTGAGATGATGCCCTTATGGGTAGCTCGCAACAGTCAAGGAGAGATGTGAACCAGCCAGACTCCGCCCCCGCGGTAGGAGGAACAACGGAGACCAGTGACGGGCCGGCCTCGAAGATGGGCCTGTCCGCCGGTCAACTGGTCCAGGAACTGGGTTTCGACGAGGACATCGACTTCGATTTCCGGAACACCCTCGAGGACGAACTCGGCACCGAGCTCCTGACCGAGGAGGATCAGGAACCGGTGGATGCCGTCATGCTGTGGTGGCGGGAGGCAGATGGGGACGTCGATGACCTGGCCGACGCCCTGATGGATGCGCAGACCTCCCTGGACACCGGGGGAGCGCTGTGGCTGCTGACCCCCCGCAATGGCCGTGAGGGGCACGTCCCCCCGGCCGACATCGCCGAATCCGCGCCGACGGCCGGACTGCACGTGACCACCACCGCCGGGGTGTCCGCGGATTGGACCGCGACCCGCTTGGTCGGCAAACGCAACCTGTGATCGGTTCCCCGGAGGGACGTCCAGTACTCCGGGACCAGCACGGTCAGCCGTGGCCCTGGCCACCGCTGGCACCCGCCGGTGCTGGACCGGAACAGGGGGCCGTGCCCGACGACGGCCCGGCCCCCTCCCGGGTGTGGCTGTTCTTCCTGCCGGGGGCCTTCACCCCCGTGTGCATGGGGGAGCTGGGCTGGGTCGACGAACTGGCCGAGCGGCTGGCCCCGGCCGGCGTCGGTCTCCGGATCCTGTCCTGTGATTCCGCAGCGGTCCTGCGCACGGTGTCCGAGCAGCTCGGGATCCAGACGCCCTTGCTGTCCGACTTCTGGCCCCATGGGGCCGCTGCCCGCGCCGTCGGGGAGTTCAACGAGACCACCGGCCGCGCGCTCCGTTCGAGCGTGCTCGTGGATGCCGCCGGCACGGTGTTGGCGCGAGTTCGGTCCGGAGCAGGGGCGGCTCGGCGGCTCGAGGACCACTTCGGCTAGTCATCTCGGCTAGCATTGACGCTTTGGGGCCTATAGCTCAGTTGGTTAGAGCACTTCGTTTACACCGAAGGGGTCGGGGGTTCGAGTCCCTCTGGGCCCACCGTTGAAGACGTCGCAGCACTCCTGACATCGGCAGGTGCCGGTGTTGTTGAGAGGGCGGCGAAGGGCCCAGGAGGTTGGTGCCGAGGATCAGCTCGAGACCGTCGGTGGACTCGCGGAGGTGCGGCATCGGCGCAGGTGTTCCGCCACGGCGCGGCCCCGGTCCGGATCTCGGGAAGGGGCCACCAACCTGGCCTCCGCCCGGGCGGCTGCGCGGGCCATGGTGACACGGTACCGGCGGCCTGTGGGAGGGACCGCAGGACGGAAACCCTGGCTGCGTCCGTGGTGAGCAGGTTATTATCGGGGGTTGCTTCCGGAATACGGGAAGCCCACTGACCGTTGAAGTAGTCACTGCGGGAAGACCAGCCGTCTGAAGGGATGCACGCCACATGGCCATGACCCGAACCATGTTCAAGTCCAAGATCCACCGGGCCACCGTGACCCAGGCGGACCTGCACTACGTGGGATCCGTGACGGTGGACCAGGACCTGCTCGACGCCGCCGACATCCTCCCCGGCGAGCTGGTGGCGATCGTCGACGTGACCAACGGGGCGCGGCTGGAGACCTACACCATCTCCGGCGAGCGGGGCTCGGGCGTGCTCGGGATCAACGGCGCCGCCGCACACCTCGTGGACGTGGGGGACACCGTCATCCTCATCACCTACGCGCAGCTCGAGGACGCCGAGGCACGCGCCTTCGTGCCCCGTGTGGTCCACGTGGACTCCGACAACCGGATCGTGGACCTCGGCACCGACCCCTCGGAGGCCCTGACGCCGGAACTTCAACGCCCGCCGTACGCGGTCGCAGGCTAGGGGCGACGGACTCCACCACAGCTTCACCGACGGCCGACCGCAGGACGCGGCCGGCCGTCGTCGTTCCCCCCCGGGAGCCTCACCGCGGGAGAGTTCACGGTCTGTTCACTGCGGTATCCCGGTGTGACGCTGCCGGCGGTAGCCCGTCCGTTCGATGATGGACAATGAATGCCTAGCCCGGCACCGCCCCGTCCCCGGTCCAGAAGGAGATCCACCCCCCATGCTGCTTTCCCCGGATGCACCCCGAGAGAATCTGCGCGAGTTCATCGACAAGCTCCGTGAGGGCGGGTACACGGTTGCTGACAAGCACACGCCGGACCCGGACCTGATCACCCCGGACGGGAAGGCCGTGGAGACCTGGCGGGAGGACTACCCCTACCAGGAGCGGCTCTCCCGCGAAGAGTACGAGATTGAGAAGTACCGGCTGCAGATCGAGCTGCTGAAGCTGCAGTACTGGGGCGAGGACACCGGTCAGCGGCACCTCATCATCTTCGAGGGCCGGGACGCCGCCGGCAAGGGCGGGACCATCAAGCGTTTCACCGAGTACATGAATCCCCGGACCGCTCGTGTGGTGGCGCTCAACAAGCCCTCGGATCGCGAGCAGGGCCAGTGGTACTTCCAGCGGTACATCAACCACTTCCCCACGGAGGGCGAGATCGTGCTCTTCGACCGCTCCTGGTACAACCGCGCCGGAGTGGAACGCGTCATGGGCTTCAGCAGGGACGACCAGTACGCCACCTTCATGAACCAGGTGCCGCTGTTCGAGAAGATGCTCGTGGACGACGGCATCCACCTGACCAAGTTCTGGTTCTCGGTGACCCAGTCTGAACAACGCACCCGATTCGCCATCCGGCAGATCGATCCGGTGCGCCGCTGGAAGCTGTCCCCCATGGACCTGGAGTCCCTGGACCGCTGGGAGGACTACACCGCCGCCAAGGAGGCCATGTTCCTCCACACGGACACGGACCACGCGCCCTGGACCACCATTCGCTCCAATGACAAGAAGCGGGCGCGGCTGAATGCCATCCGGTACTTCCTCTCCCAGTTCGAGTATGAGGACAAGGACCACGCCGTGGTCGGTACGCCCGATCCACTGATCGTCCGCCGCGGCCGGGACGCCGTCGGCGACTGATCTGCCCGGAAGGGGCAGCTGGCGCCGTGACGATCATCGGTTCCATCCCCGCGCCTTCTTCGGTAGCTTGTCGCCCATGCATCAGATGAGACGCATCTGACAGGCTGTCATCCGAGGGGGAGAC